>NZ_JBVJLD010000019.1:0-113263 GCF_055584905.1 Kitasatospora sp. NPDC088742
CACTGCCCACTGGGCGTCCGTCAGATCTCCCCGAGCCATGGATCAAGATCATCGCATGACCTTGATCCACTTCTGAAACAGGCCCTAGTGCCGTGGCCGCCTTCCGGACTCGCGCAGTTCCTCGCGCCCCCAGCGGTATGACCACTAACGTGAAGGCATGAGGGTTCCGTCGATTGTTGCTGCTCCGATGGCCGGGGGTGGGTCCACACCCGAGTTGGTGGCTGCCGTGAATGAGGGCGGTGGGCTGGGGTTTCTGGCGGGCGGGTACAAGTCCGCCGCGGCACTCGGGGATCAGATCGCCGAGACCAGGAAGCTGACGGGCCGTCCGTTCGGGGTGAACCTGTTCGTGCCGGACGTGCCCTCCGATCCGGCGGTGGTGGCGGCCTACCGGGAGGTGCTGCGGCCGGAAGCGGTGCGGCACGGGGTGGTGCTGCCCGAGGAGATCGGGGCGGACCGGGACGGGTGGGAGGAGAAGACGGCGCTGCTGCTGGCCGAGCCGGTGGCGGTGGTCTCGTACACGTTCGGGCTGCCGAGCGCCGCCGAGGCGGCGGCGTTCCGGGCGGCGGCCACGTACCAGGTGGCCACCGTCACCACCCTGGACGAGGCACGGGCGGCGGCCGAGCGGGGGATGGACGCGCTCTGCGTACAGGGTCCGGAGGCCGGCGGCCACCGCGGCACCCACCGGGCGGACGCGGTGCCCGGTAGCACCCCGCTGCCCGCACTGCTCCAGGAGCTCAAGGGCGTCGGCCTGCCGATGATCGCGGCAGGCGGCCTGGCCGACGCCCCGTCACTCGCCGCCGTCCGCAAGGCCGGTGCGGTCGCGGCGCAGATCGGCACCGCGTACCTGCGCACGGACGAGTCCGGAGCCAACGAGCCGTACAAGAAGGCCCTCGCCGAGCACGCCGGCCCGACCACCGTGACCCGGGCGTTCACGGGACGCCCGGCCCGCGGCCTGCGCAACGCGTTCATCGACCGCTACGGCCCGCTCGCCCCGACCGGCTACCCGGAGATCCACCACCTCACGGCCCCGCTGCGCGCCGCGGCCACCGCCCGGGGCGACCTGGAGGCGATGCACCTCTGGGCCGGCACCGCCCACCACCTCGCCCGCACCGGCCCGGCCGCCGCCCTCACCCGCGAGCTCATCACGGCGTTCGGACAACCGGCCTGACGGGGCTTCAGAGCACCTCGCGGTAGTAGGCGATCTTGTCGCGGATCGCCTGCCGCTGCCGCTGGAGCTCCCGGATCTGCTCCTCGACCTGTTCGTCGTGGGCCTCCAGCACCGCCAGCCGCTGCGCGACCGTGGAGTCGCCGGCCCGGACCAGCTCCGCGTAGTCGCGCATGTCGGCGATCGGCATCCCGGTGTCCCGCAGGCAGCGCAGCACGCCCAGCCAGGCCAGGTCGTGGGCGGTGAAGCGGCGGTGGCCGCTGGCCGAGCGCCGTACCTCGCCCAGCAGGCCGATCCGTTCGTAGTACCGCAGGGTGTCGAGACTGAACCCCGACTCGGCCACCGCCTGAGCCGGGGTCAGTACAACGTCGCTGTCCGTCATGCCCCCATCATGGCAAGCCGGTTCAGCCGAGCAGGGTGCCCATCCACTCCTCGATACCGGCGACCGAGCGCGGCAGCGCGCCGGACATCAGGCGGGCGCCGTCGGAGGTGATGACCAGGTCGTCCTCGATCCGGACGCCGATGCCGCGCAGCTCGGCCGGCAGGGTCTCGTCGTCGGGCTGGAGGTAGAGGCCGGGCTCGACGGTGAGGACCTGGCCCTCCTCCAGCTTGCCGTCGAGGTAGGTCTCGGCGCGGGCCTTGGCGCAGTCGTGGACGTCCAGGCCGAGCATGTGGCCGCTGGAGCAGAGGGTGTAGCGGCGGAACAGGCCGCTGTCCTCCCGCATGGCCTCGTCGGCGCTGATCTTCAGCACGCCCCAGTCGGCCAGGCCCTCGGCGATCACCCGCATGCCGGCCCGGTGGAAGTCGCGGAAGCTGGCGCCGGGCTTGAGGGTGGCGATGCCGGCGTCCTGGGCGGCGAGGACCAGCTCGTAGACCTGGCGCTGGACCGGGGAGAAGGTGCCGCTGAGCGGGAGGGTGCGGGTGATGTCGGCGGTGTAGAGGGAGTCGGTCTCCACGCCGGCGTCGAGCAGCAGCAGCTTGGACGGGTCGAGGGCGCCGTCGTTGCGGATCCAGTGCAGCACGCAGGCGTGGGCGCCGGAGGCGACGATGGTCTCGTAGCCGGTGCCGTTGCCCTCGGCGCGGGCGCGGAGGTTGAAGGTGCCCTCCAGCCAGCGCTCGCCGCGGCCGTGCTTCAGGGCGAGCGGGAGGGCCCGGACCACGTCCTCGAAGCCGGTGGTGGTGAGGTCGACGGAGAGCTGGAGCTGCTCCACCTCCCAGCTGTCCTTGACCAGGCGGAGCTCGGAGAGGACCGAGCCGAGCTGCGTGTCGGAGGCCGGCAGCAGGGCGTCCAGCAGCGGGTCGACGCCGCCGAGCAGACGGGTCGTCACCTGGGGGCCCTTCAGCAGGTCCTCCAGTTCGTCCAGGTGGGCGGTGCGGATGCCGGTGAGCTGGGCGGCCTCGTCCAGGTCGGGGCGGCGGCCGACCCAGAACTCGCCGTAGCGGCGGTCGCGGTAGAACTCGGAGCCGTAGGGGCTGCCGCCGCCGCGGGGGGAGCGCGGACGGAGGTAGAGGACCGGCTCACCACTCGGCTCGACCACCAGGACGTGGCCGACCTGCTCCTCGCCGGTGAGGCCGGTGAGCCAGGCATAGGCGCTGTGCGGACGGAAGCGGTAGTCGCAGTCGTTGCTGCGGACCTTCAACTGCCCGGCGGGGACGATCAGTCGCTCGCCGGGGAAGGCGGCGGCCAGCCTGGCCCGGCGGGCGGGCATGAACGCGTAGCCGTTCACCCGGTCGGTGGCGGGCAGCGGGGTGGCCGCCCAGCCGGTGCCCATGAAGGCGTCCAGCGCGGGGGAGACGGGCAGATCGTGACTGCCGGTGTTGAGGGGGCGGGGGTCGGACACGGCTGCGGCTCCTTCGCCGGACTGGACGGTGGCGGTGCTCTTACGCACGTACTGGTCTGACGTGCAGTGTTTCCTTGCGCATGGCGGGAGTTGAGTGGCTGGAGGGACACAGCTCGGTAACGGCCCGCTCCATCTCTTGCCAGTGCAATTTCACATTACTATGTTACGGGTCACACCTTGGAGCGGCTAGACCCCGGCGGGCGGCACTCCTGGTGGCCCCGGATCAGCCCCGGGGCGGACCGAGGCCGCTGCTGCGGCCTCCCACTGCGGAGTTGCACATGACCAGGCGCATCCACGCCGCGCTCGCGACCGCGATCACGGCAGCACTCACCCTCGGCCTCGGGGCCTGTTCGAGCACCGGCTCGTCCGACGACTCGGACAAGCCCGTCGTCACCGGCGGCGACGGCATCATCGGCGGCACCCCCGTCAAGGGCGGCACCCTGAACCTGCTGTCGAACACCGACTTCGACCAGCTGGACCCGACCCGCAACTGGACCATGCCGGTGATGGACTTCGGCGTCCGCGTCCTCTACCGGACCCTCACCACCTTCAAGGCGGCGCCCGGCGCCGAGGGTCTGAAGATCGAGCCGGACCTGGCCACCGACCTCGGCCAGTCCAGCGACGGCGGCAAGACCTGGACCTTCAAGCTGAAGGACGGCCTCAAGTACGAGGACGGCACCCCGATCGTCGCCGACGACATCAAGTACAACGTCGAGCGCTCCTACTCGCCGGAGCTCCCCGGCGGCCCGGACTACGCCCGGGTCTACCTGAACGCGCCCGAGGACTACAAGGGCCCGCTCGCCGGCCAGCGCCTCGGCAAGGAGTCGATCGAGGTCCCGGACGAGAAGACCATCGTCTTCCACCTCAAGCGCCCGGTGGCCGAGTTCGGCTACACCGTGACGCTGCCGACCTTCGCCCCGGTGCCGAAGGCCAAGGAGGCCGGCGCCAACTACAGCAACCACCCGGTCTCCTCCGGTCCGTACAAGATCGAGAGCTACGACCGCGGCAAGCGCATGGTGCTGGTCCGCAACACCTTCTGGGACGAGAAGACCGACACCGTCCGCAAGGCGTACCCGGACAAGATCGTGGTCGACCAGACCCTCAAGGGCACCGGTGTGGCCGAGCGCCTGATCGCCGACCAGGGCGAGGACAAGAGCTCGCTCTCCTACGTCGACCTGGTCTCCTCGAAGATCAGCGAGGTGCTCACCAACCCCGAGCTGAAGGCCCGTCTGATCTCCGAGAACGCGGGCTGCACCACCTCGCTGCAGATGGACAACAGCAAGGCCCCGTTCAACGACCCCAAGGTCCGCCTCGCGATGCAGTACGCGGTGGACAAGGAGGCCTTCCAGGCCGCCCAGGGCGGTCCGGCCTTCGTCGACATCGCCACCACCTACCTGCCGCCGGTGCTCACCGACGGCAAGTCGGTCGACCACTTCAAGATCAAGCCGGGCGGCGACGTCGAGAAGGCCAAGTCCCTGCTGGCCGAGGCGGGCCAGGCGGCCGGCTTCAAGACCGAGCTCACCACCTCCACCGGTGGCAAGCAGCAGGCCGAGGCCGTCCAGGCCTCGCTGAAGAAGGTCAACGTCGACGTCACCATCAACGTGGTGGACCCGACCGCGGTCAACTCGATCGTCGGTGACAAGACCAAGCAGACCGGTCTGTCCATCAGCGGCTGGTGCCCCGACTACCCCTCGGCCGCCACCTTCCTGCCGATGATCTACGACGGCAAGATCATCAAGGACAAGGGCAACTTCGGCAACGTCACCCGCTTCAACGACCCGGCCACCAACGCCGAGCTGGACCGCATCGCCGGCCTGAGCGACAAGGCCGCGGCCGACAAGGCGTGGCTCGCGCTGGACGGCTCGATCATGGACAAGTCGCCCGCCGTGCCGCTGGCCTGGGCCAAGAAGCCGCTGCTGGTCGGCTCGAACATCGCCGGCGCCTTCGCCCACCCGGTCTGGGCCGGCCAGGTCGACTACGCCGTCATCGGCCTGAAGTCCGTCAAGTAACCGGGAGTTCGCATGACCGCCCCGCTCTCTCCGTCCCGGGCCGGTGCCGACGGCACCGACGGGACCGGGGGAGCGGGGGCGGCGGCCAGTCCCGCTGCCCCCGCCTCCACCAAAGCTCAACCCCCCGCCTCCCCTTGGCGGTTGGCCTGGCAGCGGTTGCGCCGCCAGAAGGCCGCGCTGACCGGCTTCGGCATCATCGCCTTCTTCGTCCTGGTCGCCCTGCTCGCCCCGCTGATCACCATGATCAGCGGCCACGGCCCGGCCGACACCGACAAGAGGGCGATCAACTCCTACCTCGGCGGCCTGCCCAAGGGCAGCCTCGGCGGCATGAGCCCCGACCACTGGCTGGGCGTCGAGCCCGGCCTCGGCCGGGACATCTTCGCCCGCCTGCTCTACGGCGCCCAGATCAGCCTGCTGGTGGCCTTCGCCTCGGCGGCCCTGATCACCGTGATCGGGGTGACCCTCGGCATCCTGGCCGGCTACTTCGGCGGCCGGATCGACACCGTGATCAGCCGGTTCATGGACGTCATGATGTCCTTCCCCACCCTGATCTTCATGATCGCGCTGCTCTCGGTGGCCCGGGACGTCAACCGGGTGCTGCTGCTGATCATCGTGATGGGCGTGTTCAGCTGGCCCTACATCGCCCGGGTCATCCGGGCCCAGACCCTCTCGCTCAAGCACCGCGAGTACGTCGAGGCGGCCCGGGCCAGCGGCACCGGTTCGGGCCGGATCCTGCTCACCGAGATCCTGCCCAACCTCTCCGGCACCGTCATCGTCTACGTGACGCTGGCGATCCCCGGCCTGATCGGCACCGAGGCGGCCCTCACCTTCCTCGGCGTCGGCGTCCGGCCGCCGACCCCGTCCTGGGGCCAGATGATCTCGGACTCGGTGCAGTACTACAAGGTCGACCCGATGTTCTTCGTCCTGCCGAGCCTCTGCCTCTTCCTGGTGGTCCTCGGCTTCACCCTGATCGGTGACGCGCTCCGCGACGCCCTCGACCCGAAGGGCGGCAAGTCGTGATCTGGTTCCTGATCCGCCGTCTGGTCGGCATCGCCGCCACGCTGTTGGTGATCTGCGCGCTGACCTTCGCGGTGTTCTACCTCTTCCCGGCCGACCCGGCCGCCCAGTTCTGCGGCAAGGACTGCTCAACCGAGCGGATCGAGATGGTCCGTCAGCAGCTGGGCCTGAACGACCCGTTGATCGTCCAGTTCGGCCGCTACCTGGTCGGCATCTTCGCCGGCCAGACCATGGGCACCGGGCAGTACGCGGTCCACTGCGACTTCCCCTGCTTCGGCTACTCCTTCCAGAGCGCCCAGCCGGTCTGGGACCTGATGATGGACCGCTTTCCGGTCAGCGCCTCGCTGGCGCTGGGCGCGGCGGTCTGCTGGCTGGCCCTGGGCATCTCGGCCGGCGTGGTCTCCGCCCTCAAGCGGAACACCTGGATCGACCGCACCGTGATGGTGGCCACCATCGGCATCGCCGCGCTGCCGGTCTACTTCACCGCGATGATCCTGCTCTACGTGGTGGTCTCGGTGCTGGGCCTGATGCCGCTGCCCCGGTACATCGCCTTCGGCGAGGACCCGGTCGGCTGGCTGCGCAACCTGATCCTGCCGTGGATCACGCTGGCCCTGCTCTCCGCCGCGCTCTACGCCCGGATGACCCGCAACTCGGTCATCGAGACCATGGAGGAGCCCTTCGTGCGCACCGCCAGGGCCAAGGGCCTCAAGGAGCGCCGGGTGGTCGGGCGGCACGGGCTGCGGCCCGCGCTCACCCCGGTGGCCACCATGCTCGGCCTGGACCTCGGCGGCCTGCTCGCCGGTGCCCTGATCACCGAGCAGCTGTTCAGCCTCCCGGGCGTCGGCAAGCTCTTCGCCGACTCGCTCAACAAGGCGGACCAGCCGGTCATCATGGGCGTCACCCTGCTGGCCTCGTTCTTCATCGTGACCTCCAACCTGGTGGTCGACCTGATGTACGCCTGGATCGACCCGAGGGCGAGGCTCTCATGACCAAGTTGCTCGAAGTCTCCAACCTCGAGGTGGAGTTCAACACCGCCGAGGGCGTCGTCAAGGCGATCAAGGGCGTCGACTTCACCGTCGAACGGGGGAGGACCCTCGGGATCGTCGGCGAGTCCGGCTCCGGGAAGTCCGTCACCTCGCTGGCCGTCATGGGCCTGCACCGCGGTGCCAAGGTCACCGGCTCGGTGAAGTTCGAGGGCACCGAGCTGATCGGCGCCCCCGACGAGACCGTGCGCAAGCTGCGCGGCCGCCGGATGGCGATGGTCTTCCAGGACGCGCTCACCTCGCTGCACCCGTACTTCACCATCGGCGACCAGATCTCCGAGGCGTACCGGGAGCACTTCGGCGGCTCCAGGAAGACCGCCTGGGCCCGGGCCGTCGAGGTGCTCGGCGACGTGGGCATCCCGGAGCCGGCCCGCCGGGCCGGGGAGCACCCGCACCAGTTCTCCGGCGGCATGCGCCAGCGGGCGATGATCGCGCTCGCGCTCTCCTGCGAGCCGGACCTGATCATCGCCGACGAGCCCACCACCGCGCTGGACGTCACCGTCCAGGCCCAGGTGCTGGAGCTGCTGATGAAGCTCCAGCAGGACCGCGGGCTCGGGGTCATGATGATCACTCACGACCTCGGCGTGATCGCCCGCGTCGCCGACGAGGTGCTGGTGATGTACGGCGGCGCCGCCGCCGAACAGGCCCCGGCCGACACGCTGTTCACCAGCCCGCGGCACCCGTACACCCGGGGCCTGCTGGACTCGCTGCCGCGGCTGGACGCCCCGGAGGGGGAGGCCCTGCGCTCCATCCCCGGCTCCCCGCCCTCGCTGCTCAACCCGCCGCCCGGCTGCGCCTTCCAACCGCGCTGCCAGGTCTACGCGAAGGACCCCAGCGAGCTCTGCACCGACGGCCGGCCGCCGCTGCGGCTGGTCGCCCCGGAGCACCGCAACGCCTGCGTCCGTGACGCGGCCGACCTCGACGGGGTGACCGCATGACCACCACCGAAGTGACCACCGAGACCATCCTGACGGTCGAGAACCTGGGCATGACCTTCCCCGGCCCGCGCTCCGGCCTGCGCCGCAGCGCCGGGATCAAGGCGGTGGACGGCGTCAGCTTCGACGTCCGGGCCGGGGAGACCCTGGGCCTGGTCGGCGAGTCCGGCTGCGGCAAGTCCACCACCGGGCGGATGCTGGTCCGGCTGCTGGACCCGACGGCCGGTCAGGTCTCCTTCCAGGGCAAGGACATCACCCGCACCGGGCAGCGCGAGCTGCGCCCGCTGCGCAGCAAGCTGCAGATGATCTTCCAGGACCCGTTCGCCTCGCTGAACCCGCGGCAGACCGTCCAGCAGATCATCGCCGCCCCGCTGCGCGCCCAGGGCCTGGCCACCGCGGCGATCCAGCGCGAGGTCCGGGACCTGGTCGACCTGGTCGGGCTGGCCCCCGAGCACCTGGAGCGCTACCCGCACCAGTTCTCCGGCGGCCAGGCCCAACGCATCGGCATCGCCCGGGCGTTGGCCACCCGCCCGGAGCTGGTGGTGGCGGACGAGCCGGTCTCCGCCCTGGACGTCTCGATCCAGGCGCAGATCGTCGGCCTGATGGAGCGGCTCCAGCGCGAGCTGGGCGTGGCCTACGTGTTCATCGCGCACGACCTGGCGGTGGTCAAGCACATCAGCCACCGGGTCGCGGTGATGTACCTCGGGCGGATCGTCGAGATCGGCGACAGGCAGGACGTCTACGACCGCCCGGCCCACCCGTACACCAAGGCGCTGCTCTCCGCGGTGCCGCTGCCCGACCCGGCCGCCGAGCGGCGCCGGGAGCGGATCGTGCTGCTCGGCGACCCGCCGAGCCCGGCCAACCCGCCGAGCGGCTGCACCTTCCACCCGCGCTGCTCCAAGGCGCAGGAGATCTGCCGCACCGAGCGGCCGCTGCTCCAGATCACCGCCACCGGCGGCGGCCGGCAGGCCGCCTGCCACTTCCCCGAGGCCTGACCCCGCGTCAGCACCTCCGCTCCGGGACCTGACCCCGCGTCAGTGCCCGGCACCCCGTCCCGTGCCGCCGTCGTCCTCCCCATGAAGACGGCGGCGCGGGCCGGGACCCTGTCCCTCCGGAAGCCCAGGCCGAACGGCCCCACCCGATCCGGCCCCTCCTGTTCCGAGCGGACACCGACCCACCTCCACCCCCCACTGGAGACACCCGTGCGAACCTCCTCCCGAACGGCGCGCAGCGCGCTGCTCGCGGCCACCCTGGCCGCGACCCTCACTCTTCCGGCCGTGCAGACGGTGCAGGCGGCCACCCAGCCCGCCCCGGCCGTCACCACCCCGGCCACCTTCCAGGCCGCGACGCCCCAACTCCCCACCGGCTACGACGAACTGGCCCACCTGGGCGAGGCCGTCGCCCGGACGGGCGCCTCGGCGCCCGCGCCCGGCGGCGGTTCGCTGGGCGGCACCCCCTTCCCCGGCGCGATGCCCCAGCGGGTCGGCGCCCCCGCCCCGACCGCCGCGGAACTGGCTTCCCCCACCACCGCGGTGCGGACGGCGGCCGGCGTGCCCTGCACCCTGGACGGCCTGACCGGCCTCGGCCCCGCCCAGCTGGCGGACTTCCTCGCCGACCCGGCCGTCAAGGGCGACGACTGCCTCAAGTCCCTGCTCTGGACCTGGGACGCCCGCTTCGCCACCACCATGGACGCCGCCCACGTGCAGGCCGTGGCCGAGCGGATCGTCCGGGCGGTGCCGACCGAGGACGGCAGCGGCCGGGCCCACCTGTACGAGCTGTTCTACTTCCTGCACGCGGCCGCCTTCCACGACTTCGTCCGGGCCGAGATCGACATCACCACCACCGCCACGGCGGCCGCCGTCCGCCGCGCGGTGGACGCCTGGGCCGCCTCCCCGCTGGCCTTCGCCGACACCGACTCGGCCGCGCTGACCACCCGTGAGATGACCGTCGCCGCCGGGTCCACCGGCCAGCGGCAGTACCAACTCGGCCTGGTGAAGCGGGTGCTGGCCAAGTTCGGCCCCGGCACCAAGGTGGCCGACAGCTGGGCCTGGGGCACCGCCGGACTGGCCGCGCTGAACGTCAACTACCTGGGCGTCTACAACCGGGACCCGGCCTTCCTCCCGCCGGTCACCGCCGACGCCTCCTACCGGACCGCGTTCCGCGACTTCGCCGGCTACGGCCACCTCAAGGGCACCCAGAACGAGTGGATGGCCCGGGACGCGATGGCCGAGTACGGCCGCTTCGGCGAGGTCGCCGAGCTGAAGGCCGGCGTGGTCGGGGAGATCGGCTGGCTGCTCTCCACCACCAAGCAGGTCTTCGGGGAGTTCTCCGGCCCGTGGGTGAAGGTGGTCGGCTGGGCCAACACCTTCGGGGTCTGCGGGCAGTACGACGTCTGCGCCGCCAAGTACGACGCCCAGGTGTTCCCCTACACCTACAGCTACGACAACGGCGCCATCGTGGTCCGCACCGCGCTGGACCGGGCCACCGTCGACCGGATGTACTACGCGAGCAAGCAGGTCAAGACCCAGTTCCTGCGGGTGCTCGGCGCCGACGCCCCGCTGGACGGAGACCCGAACGCCACCCTCAACATCCGGCTCTACCCGACCCGTTCGGCCTACGAGCTCTACCACCCGCTGCTCACCGGCATGGGCACCGCCAACGGCGGCATCTACATCGAGCGCGGCGCCACCTTCTACACCTACCAGCGGACCACCGCCGAGTCGTACCTGACGCTGGAGGAGCTCTTCCGGCACGAGTACGTCCACTACCTGAACGGCCGCTGGGCCACGCCCGGTTACTTCGGCGAGGCCCGCTGGTACGCCGACGACCGGCTGACCGCGATGGACGAGGGCACCGCCGAGTTCTTCGACGGCTCCACCCGGGACGGCGGGGTGAAGGTCCGTCAGGCCCTGGTCGCCGCGCTGGCCCGGGACGAGGCGGCCGGCATCCCCCGGCTGAGCGTCAAGGAGCTGCTGCACGCCCGGTACGACGACACCCCGGCCTTCCACTTCTACAACTACGCCGGCACCTTCTTCGAGTACCTCTGGGCCGAGCGCCCGGCCGAGCTGCGCACCATGTACCGGCTGATCCGGGCCGACGACCCGGCGGGCTTCGACGCCTGGCGCGACCGGATGGGCGCCGACCAGGCCCTCCAGGCCGGCTACGACGCCTTCCTGAAGGCGCAGACCGCCCAGGTCCAGGACCTCTACGTGCCCAGCACCTCGTTCACCGCCAACAGCTGGCTCCGCTACGCCTACGCCTCCGAGGTGCAGGCCGCGATCGCCTCGGCCACCGCCAACACGCCGAACTGCAAGGACAACGGCGACTGGGCGAACAAGCCGATGCGCTTCGTCTGCGAGGGCCGGATCACCGCCAACCTGGCGAACGCGGCCGATCCGAACCAGGTCTTCAAGGACATGTCCTCGACCGTGGACTACTACCTGCTGGCCCGGACCAAGGGCGTCGCCAACAACCTGGACGACATGAACTGCTGGTTCGGCCCGGTCGAGGTCTGGCCGGGCGGCAAGGCCGGCACCTCGAACTACACCTGCGAGGGACCCCTGCGCAGGTGACCAGACCCCCGGTCGGACGTGGCGGGGAACCGTGACGGCGGGCCACGTCCGACCGGGTCCAACCCATCAACTCCCGCGCGGGGCGGCCGTCCGACCGCTTCCGCGGCCGCCCCGCGCGGGTCCCACGAAAGGCACGACTGACGTGACTCAGGCAGCCCAGCCGCTCAGCTGGGACGGCAGCGCCCACCCCTCCGGCCGGACCGAGACCGTGGCCGAGGTCGATCTCGGCCTGCCCGGGGTCCGGGCCAGAGCCGTCGCGGTCGGGGCCGCCCACCTGGCGGTCCGGGTCGTCCCGCAGGCCGAGCCCGGCGTGGTGGTGGTCGAGGCCGCGCCCGAACTCCCCACCGACGGTGAGCCGGTGCGCACCCGGATCGAGTGGCGGCTGCCCTGCACCGGTGCCACCGGCTACTGGACCCCGCTGACCGGCACCCGCTGGCTGCCGCCGTCCTGGGCCCTGCCCCGGATCGCCTCGCTGCCCAAGGGCGCCCCGGTCGGCAGCCTGGTCGGCACCGCCGACGCGGCGCTCTGCACCTTCGCGGCCGGCGAGACGGTGCTGCCGGTCTCGATCGGCGAGGGCGCGGTCGAGGAGACCGGCGACTTCAGCTTCTGGGTCGAGCACGAGGGCCCGGTCCGGCTGCGGCTGGACCTGAGCGGCCGTCACTTCGCCGACACCGTCCGGGGCTGCGCCGACTGGTGGGCCGAGTCGCTGCCCGCCTCCACCGTGCCGGACGCCGCCTTCGACCCGGTCTTCTGCACCTGGTACGCGCTGCACCTGACCATCACCGCCCCCGAGGTGGAGCGCCTCGCCGCGCTGGCCGCCCCGCTCGGCTTCGGCGCGCTGATCGTGGACGACGGCTGGCAGACCGACGAGGTCGGCCGCTCCTACGCCACCACCGGCGACTGGCAGCCCGCCCCGGCCGGCTTCCCGGACTTCGCCGAGCACGTCGCCCGGATCCGCAAGCTGGGCCTCAACTACCTGCTCTGGCACGCCCTGCCGTTCCTCGGTGACCGCAGCGCCGCCCAGGCCGAGCTGGCCCCGCACACCCTGGCCCACCTGCCGATGCTGGAGACCTCGGTGCTCGACCCGCGCAGCCCGCTGGTCCGCGCCCACCAGGTCGAGCGGCTGGCCGCGGCGGTCGAGCGGCACGGGGTGGACGGCCTGAAGATCGACTTCATCGACACCTTCCTGCGCGAGGCCACCACCGCCTCGCCCGACCCGGACTGCGCCGAGGTCGCCGAGGGCGTCCGCCGCCTGCTGGCGGAGCTGGACACCCGGCTGCGGGCCACCAGCCCCGAGGTGCTGGTCGAGCACCGCCAGCAGTACATGGGCCCCGGCCTGTGGCCGTACGCCACCATGGTCCGGGCCACCGACTGCCCGCACAACGCCACCGAGAACCGGGTCCGCTGCGCGGACCTGCGGCTCACCGCGGGGCCGCTGGCCGTGCACGCCGACCCGCTCACCTGGCACCCGGAGGAGGAGCCCGCGCAGATCGCGGTCTTCCTGATCTCGGTGCTGTTCGCCACCGCGCAGGTCTCGGTGGACCTGGCAGCGCAGAGCCCGGAGCAGCTGGCCGCGGTGCGGTTCTGGCTCTCCGTCATGCGCGAGCACCGCACCCTGCTGCAGCGCGCCGAGTTCCGCCCGCACCGCCCCGAGCTGGCCTACCCGCTGATCGAGGCCCGGGACGGCGGGGCGCTGGCCTTCGGCCGCTACGCCGCGCTGCCGGTCCGGGTCACGGGGGAGTGGGAGTCGCTGCTGCTGGCCAACGCCGAGGCGGACACCCTGGTCCGGCTGGTCTTCGACCGGGTGCCGGGCCGCTTCTCGGTGCTGGTGCAGGACGCGCTGGGCGGGACGGTCGCCGCGACGACGGCCTCGGTGGAGGGCGTGGAGTTCACCGTGCACGTGCCGCTGGGCGGTCTGCTGACGCTCCGTCGGAGCTGATCCCGCCGCTGTTGTGGCCCGGCTCGGAGGGTGGGGGACCTCCGGACCGGGCCGCCCCCGTTGTCCACCGGGCGGGGTGGTGCCCCCGCCCGGTGAACACCTCTGTGCACCAGGCGGGCCCGACGGAGGGAACCGTTCGCAGCGGAGCCCGCCTGGTGGGCTCGTGTCCCCGACGCTACGCCCGCCGCCACCGCGTCAGGTATCGCACGAGTGCACGGTCCCCGCCGTGGAGACTGTCACCTGTGCACGGTCACTCCGGTACGGGCAGCTCCAGCTCCCCCAGCGCGGCGAAGGCCAGCACCACCTCGTACACCCCGCCGCCCCCCGAGAGCAGCTGACGCTGCAACAGCCGCTCGGCCGTCCGCAGGTGCTCCCGGACGGTCTGCGCGTGCAGGCCCAGCTCCCGGGCCGCCCGCTCCACCCCGAGGTTGCCGCGCACCCAGGCGAGCAGCGTGGCGCGCAGCTCCCGGCCGTCCTCCGCCAGCCGGCCGAGCAGCCCGCCCGCCCAGTCCACCGCCGGCCCGGCGGCCAGCAGTTCGCCGAGGCCCGGGGCCGGCAGGCCCGTGCCGGAGAGCACCGCGCAGGCGGTGACCGAGGTGGAGGCCTGGAGCGCCAGGTGCAGGACGGTGCGGCCGGTCACCCCGGCCAGGTCGAGGCCGAGTCGGTCCGCCGCCCGGTCCAGCCGGGCCTTCACCGTGTTCCGGCTCACCCCGAGGATCCGCCCGGCGCTCACGGCCGGGAACTCCAGGCCCAGGTGCAGGGTGCCGAGCAGCTGGTCCCGCCCGCTCAGCGGCAGCGCGTGCAGCGGCCGCAGCACCCCCTCGGCCCAGCGCGCCGCGCCCGACGGGTCCAGCACCTGGCCGAGCCGGCTCTCGGCGGCGTACAGCGCCGCCCGCCCGGGCCGCAGCCGGGCCACCGCCAGCGCCCGGGTGGCGTCCCCGTACGAGCCCGCGGTCTGCGCCAGCGGCAGCCGGCCGCTGCCGCCGAGCGAGCGGTCCGGGCGCCCGGCCACGAACTCACGCAGCGTCAGGCCGACCCGGTCCCAGCCGTCCTGGCCGTCCGGCTGCCCGTCCCGCAGCGGGGCCACCACGATCAGGTGCTGCTCGTACGCCGGGCAGCGCACCACCAGCGCGGTGGCGCCGAGCGCCTCCCGGCACCGCCGGGCCAGCTCGTCGCGCTCCGGCGCCGGGCCCTCCACGACGTAGACCCGCTGCTCCTCGGCGTCCAGCAGCCCGGGGGAGAGGCCCTCCCCGGTGCGCTGGGCGAGCGTCACCTCACCGCCCATCAGCAGCTGGAAGACCGCGACCCGCAGCGCCGCCCTGACCTCCTCCAGCCGCTCCCGGTCCGCCTCCGCCTGCCGCACCCGCACCAGCGGGGCGATCAGGTCGGCCGCGTACGCGACCAGCGCGGCGGAGCGGGCGTCGAAGGGCGCGCCGCGGCCTACCGCCAGCACCGGGTACGGGCGGCTGCCGCCGACCGTGGTCAGCCGCACCAGCAGCGGGCCCGCGTCCAGCGCGGCCGCCCGCAGCCGGCCGTCGGTCAGCTCGCGCACGGTGGGCGCGGCCGCGGCCAGCAGGTGCTCCGTCCCGGCCGGGGCCGCCACGGCGGGCTCCCCGGGCCGCCCGGTGGTCAGCCGCACCGGGCCGCCGACCGCCCGGGCCAGCCACTCCACCAGCCGCTCCAGCCGCCGGTCGGCCCGCGGGTCGGCCCGCTCGCCGGGCTCCCGCAGATGGGCCAACAGCTGGGCCAGCTCGGCCTGTTCGCCCTGCACCTCGCGCAGCCGGGCGTCGCCGATCCGGCGCGCCACGTGCAGCCAGCTCCGCTCGTCCTCGACCGCCAGCAGGGCCAGCCCGTGCCGCGCGGCCCCGGCCCGGTGCCGCTCGCTGGGCTCCTCGGCGGTGACCGCCACGGCCGCCGCCCGCCCGGCGGCCAGCCGGGCGAAGTCCCGCTCGGTCGCCTGCGGCGGCACCCGCACCAGCCGGTCCGCCACCTCCTCGTCGGGTTCGGCGACCCCGGTCACCGAACGTTCCGCTCCCGTCCCGCCGATCAGCCGCAGACCCGGCAGATCGGTCAGTGACCCCACAGTGGGCAAGGCCCCCTCCTCGGTACACGCGCTGCTTACGTGACTCCCCGGCCTGCGCCGATCGTACGCACGACGGCCGGAACCCCGGTCCGCAGGGTGTGCGGGCCGGGGCTCCGGTGGTGCTGCTGACGGGTGGTCAGCGGGTGGTGCTCACAAGTGTGATCAGGAGGCGGGGCCGACCCGGACGGTGGTCAGCTTGCCGCCCTGGGTCTCCCGGACGACCTCGATCTTGGTGTTGGTGTTCGGGACGGCCACCGCGTGCTGCGGGAGCGCCGGGTCGCTGTAGACCCCGGTGCGGTCGTTGAAGACCGGCACGGCCGGCTTCGACGGGAAGGCGTTCAGCACGCCGCCCTTGTGCAGGGTGAACTCGCTGGTGGGCTGGAGCGAGAAGGTCGCGTCGTAGGTCTGGGCGCGGCCGTTCACCAGGGTGCCGTCGGAGAACTTCATCGGCTGCGGGTGGGCGTCGATCGGCAGGATCAGGCCGCCGCCCGGGTGGTCCTTGGTGTTGTTGTCCAGGTAGCTGGTGTCCCACAGCCAGATCAGGACGCCCTCCTGGTACGGGTAGTTGTCGATCACGTTGGTCTTGCCGGTGACCCCGGAGTACCCGAAGTTGTACGGGCCGGTCTTCAGGAAGGCGCCGTAGCCGACGTAGCGGCGGTTCTCCACCACGTAGGCGCGCGGGTGCTCCTTGACGGAGTCCTTGCCCTTGAGCGGGGTGAAGCCGTTCAGCACCCAGTCCTGGTTGCCGTTCTCCGCACCGTCGTTCAGCAGGACGGCGCCGTCGGCGGTGATCTTCACCGCGTCGACCAGGACGCCCTTGCCGTGGGTGTTGCTGTCCGAGGTGACGTGGAAGCGCAGCTGCACCTTCTGGCCCAGGTAGGCGGTCAGCGGGATGCTCACCTGCCGCCAGGCGTTCGAAGTGCCGCTGAAGCCGGGGGTGTTGGCCGCGGTGTTGGTGATCGGCGAGCCGTCCACCGTGCCGCCCAGGGCCTTCCAGGTCTTGCCGTTGTCGGCGCTGGCCTCGACGGTCAGGAAGTCGTAGTCCTGCTCGACGTCGTACCAGGTGGCGGCGGACAGCTCGGCGCTGCCGCTCTTCCCGGTCAGGTCGACCGTGCGGGACAGCGAGTTGTCCAGGTAGTCACCGGTGCCGCTGTACCACTGCGAGGCGCCCTCGAACGGGTCGGCCAGCGTGGTGGTCTTGGTGACGGGGGGAAGGTGCACCAGCACCGCCTGCGCCTGGTCGGTGTTGTAGCCGCTGACGCCGAGCGCGTGGCTGGACCTGGTGGCCGCCTGCGCGTCGTCGTAGTTGAGCCAGCCGAACTGCAGCTTGCTCCAGGCGTCCAGGTCGCCCGGGTACTCGCCGGTGGTGTTCTTGCCCTTGCCCAGGTACGAGGCGGAGGACATCAGCGACCAGAAGTTGACGCTGTTGTCGCCGCCCGTGGTCGGGTACAGGTCCGGAAGGCCGAGGTTGTGGCCGTACTCGTGCGAGAACAGGCCCACGCCCGAGTTCTCGCCGCCCTGCACGTAGTCGTAGGCGTAGAGGCCGGAGTCGCCGAGCGGGGCGCCACCGATCTTGTTGCCCTCCGGGCCGACCTGGCCGGACGGGTCCGGCAGGGCCCAGGCGCGGTGCGCCCACATGGCGTCGCCGCCCTGCGCGCCGCCGCCCCAGGTCTCGTCGACGCCCGCGTGGACCACCACGAGGTTGTCGATGTACCCGTCGGGCTCGTTGAAGTCGCCGTCCTTGTCGAAGTCGTAGCGGTCGTAGACGTCGTACTGCTTGAGCTCGTCCTTGACCGACTGCGCGGTGCGGCCCTTGGCGATCTCGCCGTCGTACCAGGCCTTGGTGGCGTCCCGGATGAACTCGTGCGCCTGGGTCCAGGCGCCGCCGGCCTGCGGGCCCTTGTTGGACCCGTAGCGCGCCTCGTTCCACGGCAGCGTCACCCAGTCGGAGACGCTGCCCTCGATGTCGTACCGGCCCGAGGACTGGGTGCGGTAGAAGTTCCGCATCGAGTTGGCGCCGGCCGTGTCGTCGAAGAACATCTGCTGGTAGTACGACTTGGAGAAGTCGTTCTTCCAGAAGGTGTGGGTGTCGCTCTTGTCCGGCTTCGGGATCGCGTTGTGCTGCGGGCCCGGGGTCCCGGCGTAGCGGGGGACGCCGTTGTAGAGCGTGGTGTTGTCGACCTGGTCGCCGAACTGGGCCAGGATGACGAAGACCTTGTCCTTGCGCTCCTGCGCGAGCTGGACGTAGTCGTTGCCGATCTTCACCTGCTTCGGCGCGGTCTTCGCCGAAGTCTTGGCCACGGCACCCTTGTTGAGCTGCTCCAGCGCCTTGGTGCGGAGGGCCTGACGGACCTTCTCCTGCGGGGCGAGCGGCGCCTGCGGGGCCTCCTTGGCCTCCAGCCCGCCACCGGCCTGGGCATCCTGCGACTGGACGGGGGGAGTGGGCAGCGGGGCGGCGGCGGCGATTCCGCTGCCGAGCAGCGAGGCCGCTATCGCGCTGGTGGTCAGTGCAGCGAGGGCTGCTGCGGTCATTCTGCGCAACTGACCGGTCCTTTCCGGACGGGGGTGGTCGGGTGAGCGAGGGTAATATTTCACATGTCATCCATCACACGGAACCCCTCGGACTACCCAAATTTCCCTCCGGGAACACGGGTCCCGCCGCACCCTCCCGGGTACGGCGGGACCCTGACGTGCCGTCAGCCCAGGCTGGAGCGGAGGAAGGCGAGCTCCGCCTCGGTGACGAGCTCGTTCATCCCGTCGGGGGTCATGTGCGAGACGCCCGGGAGGGGGAGGACGGAGTGCGGGCGGGCGGCCGCGTGCAGCGCCTCGGAGAGCAGCAGGGTGTGCGAGGGGTGCACGTTGTCGTCGGCCAGGCCGTGGACGAGCAGCAGCGGGCGGGTGAGCGCGGGGGCGTCGTCGATCAGGCAGTCGGCGGCGTAGCCCTCGGGGTTCTCCTGGGGGAGGCCGAGGTAGCGCTCGGTGTAGGCGGTGTCGTAGAGGCGGAAGTCGGTGGGCGGGGCGCCCGCCGCGCCGGCGTGGAAGACGTCGGGCCGCCGCAGCACCGCGAGGGCCGCGAAGTACCCGCCGTAGGACCAGCCGCGGACGCCGACCCTGGTCAGGTCGAGGTCGGGGTGGGTCTCGGCGAGCGCCTGGAGCGCGGCCACCTGGTCCTCGATCGCGACCGCGGAGAACCGCCGGAAGATCGCCTTGACGAAGGCGGGCGAGACGAAGGGGGTCCCCCGGTTGTCGGTGGTGACCACGGCGAAGCCCTGGTCGGCCCACCACTGGCGGGCCTGCCAGCGGCGCGGCTCGTTGGCCACGGCCTGGAAGCCGGGGCCGCCGTAGACGTCGAGCAGCACGGGCAGCCGGCGGCCGGCCACGTGGTCGCGCGGGTACACCACCGCGGTGGGCAGCCCGAGCTCGGTCACCCGGGCGAGCTTCGGGGTGACCACGTACGGCAGCGCGGCCGAGCGGTCCGGCAGGTCGAACTCCTCGCCGGAGAACCGGAGTCGGCGCGCGATGCCGGTGGGCGTGGCGTGGGTGAAGTACAGGGTGTCGCCGGCCGCCAGGACGGAGTGCACGCCGGTGCCCTCGGTCAGCCGGGAGAGCGCGCCGCTGTCCGGGTCGAGCAGGAAGACGTGCTGGTCGGCCGGGTCGTCCTGGCCGGCCTCGATCAGCAGGCCGCTCCCGTGCTGCCCGATCACCCGGCGGACCTGGGTCCGCTCGTCGGTCAGGATCTTGCCGTCCAGGGCCACCGCGCGGGCCTCGCCGCCGGGGGTGTCGGCGGAGGTGAGCAGCCGCCCGTCGGCCAGCCGGGCCGGGGTGCCGGGCAGGTCGTCCACCCAGAACTCGTCGATGGTGCGCGAGAGTTCGCGGGCCTCGCCGGTGGCCGGGTCGGCGCTGAGCAGCAGCACGTTCTGCTGCAGGCGGTCGGCCACGGTGAGCAGCAGCTCGCCGTCGCCCTCCCAGCCGGCCGCGCAGACGTACGGGTACGCCTCGCGGTCCCAGCCGATCTCGGTGCGGGTGCCGTCCAGGCCGAGCACCCAGAGGCGGAGGTCCACGTTGGGGCCGCCGGCCTGCGGGTAGGCGAAGCTCTCGGGGGCCCGCTCGGGGTGCGCCGGGTCGGCGAACCACCGCAGCGGGAGGGCGGATTCGTCGATCCGGGTGGCCAGCACGGCGCGCCCGTCGGGGGACCACCAGTGGCCCCGGGTGCGGCCGAGCTCCTCGGCGGCGGCGAACTCGGCGACGCCCCAGACGGCGCCGTCGGCCGGGCTGAGCGGCTCGGCCCGGTCGGTCAGGTGCAGCGCGCCGCCGGCCACGTACGCCACGACCGAGCCGTCGGCGTTCGGGCGGGGGTCGAACGCCGGTGCCACGACCGGGAGTTCGGTGGTCGAGCCGTCGGCGGCCGAGGTGCGGAAGATCCGGCCGTCGAGGGCGAAGACGGCCTGCGAGAGGTCCGCGGTGGCGGCGAAGGAGCCGATGCCGGGGGCCCAGAGCCGGGTCCGCTCGCGCAGGCGGCGCTCCAGGACGGGCAGGTCGGCGGGGGCGCCGGTGCGGCCGGGCAGCAGGACGGCGGGGTCCGCGACCAGGTGCTCCTGGCGGGTGGTCAGGTCGAACAGCCAGAGGCGGTCCACCGGGTCCTCCGAGCCGGTGGAGCGGAGGAAGAGCAGCCGGGTGCCGTCGGCGGAGAAGGTCACCGCGCGCGGCGCGCCGTAGGTGAAACGGCCGGTGCGGGAGCTGAGGGCGAGGAACTGGTCGGTGTGCGTCACGGCCCGATGGTTGCCCCGGAGGGGGGATTTCGGCTAGAAGTATGCAGTGTGAAATGTCACACACCATCATCTCAGGGAGCCGCATGAGCAACGAACTGCCCCGCCAGATCCAGGGGGCGGCCTCGCTGTTCACCCTCGACCCGGGCGTGGCGCACCTGAACCACGGCTCGTACGGAGCGGTGCCGCTGCCCGTCCAGCGCGCCCAGGCCAAGCTGCGGGCCGAGCAGGAGCAGGACCCGGACGGCTGGTTCCTGGAGCTGCCGGACCGGATCGCCCGGGCCCGCGCCCGGGTGGCCACCGCCCTGAACGCCCGCCCCGACCGGATCTCCCTGGTCACCAACGTCACCGAGGGCGTGGCGGTGGTGCTGGACTCGATCCCGCTCGCCGAGGGCGACGAGATCCTGGTCACCGACCACGGCTACGGCGTGGTCACCCGCGCCGCCGAGCGGCGGGCCGACGAGAGCGGCGCTCGGGTCCGCACCGTCCGGCTCTCGGTCCACACCCCCGGCCAGGAGGCCGTCCGCGAGCGGATCCTGGCGGCCGTGGACGAGCGCACCAAGGTCGCCGTGCTCGACCTGGTCACCTCGCCGACGGCCCGTCAGATCGCCGACCCGGTCCTGCTGGCCGAGCTGCGCGCCCGCGGCGTGATCACGATCGTCGACGCCGCGCACGCGCCCGGCATGCTCCCGGTGGACCTCGGCGAGCAGGCCGGCGGCGCCGACTTCTGGATCGGCAACCTGCACAAGTGGGCCTTCACCCCCAGGGCCGCCGCGGTGCTCGCGGTGGCGGGCGGCTGGCGCTCGCGGATCCGTCCGCTGATGTTCTCCTGGGAGCACGACCGGGGCTTCCCCGGCCGGGTGGAGTGGCGCGGCACCGCCGACTACACCCCCTGGCTGGCCGCGCCCACCGGCTTCGCGCTGCTCGACCAGCTCGGCGCCGAGCGGGTCCGCGGTTACAACGAGGCCCTCGCGGTGTACGGGCAGCAGCAGTTGGTGGAGCGCACCGGGCTGCGGTTCCTGCCCGGCCTGGACGGCGCGGCGATGCGGGCCGTCCGGCTGCCCCCGGGCTGCGCGGAGAGCGACCACACCGCCAAGGCGCTGATGGTGGCGATCCGGCGCCGGCTGAACGCCCGGGTGGCGATCCGCCCGTGGTCCGGCGGCGGGGTGCTCCGGGTCAGCGCCCAGGTCTACAACCGCCCCGAGGAGTACCGCACCCTGGCGTCCGGTCTGACGGAGCTGCTGGACGGCCGCTGAGCCCTCCCCCTGAGACCTCGGGATCCCCGCTCCTGTGATCCCGAGCCCCGGTGGGAGGGGAACGTGGCCCCCTCCCACCACCCCGTCGGAGGCCCGCTGTGCGGCCGGGCCTCCGACGGACCACCACCCGTGACGCGCCGTCAGTTCCCGGCCGCCCGCAGCTCGGCGAGCAGCGCGTCCCGGTCCGCGATCAGCTCGGTGAGGATCCGCCGGGCGGCCCGCATCAGGTCGGCCACGTCGCCGCCCGCCAGCGCGTAGACCACCGTGGGGCCCTCCCGGGTGGCGGTGACGATCCCGGCCCGGCGCAGCACGGCGAGCTGCTGGGAGAGGCTGGACGGTTCGATCTCCAGGTCGGCGAGCAGGTCGCGGACCGGGGTCGGTCCGGCCTGGAGGAGTTCCAGCACCCGGATGCGGACCGGGTGTCCGAGCATGCGGAACAGCTCCGCCTTGGCCTGGTACAGCTGGACCGGCATGAGTCATGACCCCCCTGGTCCACCGTCAGAGTTCCAGGCCGCCCTCGATCAGGCGCAGTTGGTGACGGGCCATCGCCATGTTGGCCCGGGCCCGGTTGAGCGCCAGGTAGAGGAAGAGGCCGCGCCCGTTCGGCATGGTGAGCGGGCGGATCAGGTGGTACTGGGTGGTGAGCGAGATCAGCATGTCCTCGATCTCGTTGTCGTGCAGGTTGAGCATCTGCATGGTGCGCATCTTGGCGCGGACCAGGTCGGTGTTGGCCGCGGCGGCCACGTTCAGGTCCAGCTCGGTGCTGCCGTCGCTCAGGGTGCCGAGCGCCATCCCGCTGTCGTAGTCGACCAGGGCGACACCGATCGCACCGTCGATGCTCATGGCGTCCTTGAGCGCGCTGTCGAGATTTGCCACGGTGCCCTCCCGCTGTCGGTGGAGGCCGCGCCCCTACGGGCGGCCTCGGTGCACCGACTGTAGGAAGCGGGCCGTCCGCCGCAAGCGGTCTGCCCGGAACCGACCGAAGAACGACCGGGCCCGACCGGATGTTGACGGGATGAAGACTTCTGCAACTGACAAGCTGATCCGAAGCTGATCGCCCGGCTCGGCCCGACGGACGGCTCAGCCGACCGGGGTGACCAGCCCGGCCGCCAGCCGCAGCGAGTCGTCCAGCTGACGGCGGGAGGCCCGCAGCAGCTCGCCGTTGTGCTCGACCAGCTCCCGCTGGTACGCGGACTCCACCGCGAACCAGATCCCGACCAGGTTGGTCTCCCGCTTGCAGGCCACGTCGGCGGTGGCCGCGCCGATCCCCTCCGGACCGGTGAACGCCTCGGGCCGCAGGCCCAGTTCGGGCTGCGGGCTGACCGGGTTCTCGGCCCGGTAGCCCTTGCCGGCCATGCACCTGGCCCAGCCCTCCCGGGCGGCGTCCACCCGGGCGTCCCGGCGCGAGCGGTCGTAGCCCTCGGCGTCCAGGTCCTGCACCTTCAGCGGGTCGGGCGCCTTCGCGGTCGGCACCCAGAGCCTGAGGTACCCCTCCCGGACGCAGCCCCCGGGCGGGACCGGCAGGCCCTTCACCGTGCCCGCGCTCCGGCCCGACCTCTCCGCGTCCGCCTGGTTGCCCGGCAGCGAGGCCGGGTCGGCGCCGTCCTCGCCGCCGAGCACCAGCCGCTCGGCCGGGTCCATCGAGGGCTGCGGGGGCTTGGCCGGGCCGTCCGTGCCCAGGGTGCCGTAGCCGCTGCCGGCCGCCTCGGCCGGATCCGCCAGCCCGTACCGGCGGGCGTTGCCCGGCGAGCCCGAGGGCGGCAGTTCGGGCACCCGGTAGCGGTACCCGTACCTGGCCATGCACTGGTCCGTCAGGATCCGCTGCGCCCGGTCCAGCCGCTCCAGTTCGCCCTCGCTCGGCAGGTACTCCTGGAGCGGCAGCCGCAGTGACCCGGCGTCGGCCGGGGTCGGCACCGGGCCGGACAGCGCGGGCCCGGTGCCGGGGGCGCTCCTCGCCCCGCCGTCGGAACAGCCCGCCAGCAGCAGGACGGTGGCGGCGACGGCGGCGGGCAGGACGGAGGAACGCAAGGGGGTGCTCCTGGGGACGACGACCCTGACGGAGGGTCAGTTGTAGTAGGCGGAGGAGATCTGGTGCCAGAAGGCGCTGGTGGCGTTGGAGGCCACCCCGGCGTTGATCCAGCCGTGCCGGCCGCCGCGGTAGGCGTCGCTGTAGACGTGCCAGGTGTAGCTGTCCCGGTTCCAGTAGGACTCGTTCTGGTCGTTCACCGCGCCGCCGTAGCGGGGCCAGGAGAGCTGGTTGAAGTCGCCCCGGGAGAGGTAGAGGTCGAGCACCTCGTAGGTGGTGTTCGGCCCGCCGTAGAGCGCGAACTCGCCCGGTTCGCTCGTCCCGTCCAGCTCGGCCGCGCCGGCCGGGACGGCCCCGGCCAGGGTGAGGCAGGCGGCGGCGGTGAGCCCGGTCGCAAGGGTGGTCAGGCGGTGCAGGAGCCGTGGTCGCTGGGCCGGCATGGCTGAGCCTCTCGGGAGTGGGGAACGGGGTGACGCGGTGCCTGGTGCCGATGGGTAAGTGGAGCACTGCCGTGACTCCTTGCACAGGCGTGATTGCGCCACGTTGTCATGGTCCGCTCCAGCCCGTTACGCCCCGGTCCGACCCCCTGCGGACCCCCTTCCGGCCGCCCTCTCCGTTTCCTCCGGAGCTCCTGGAAAACGGTGCTGTTGATGTCGGTCCCGGCGGGTAATGTCTGGCTGAGATGCACGATCACCACACCAACCGCACCCGCTGTGCCCCCGCCACAGCCCAGGCCGTCCCGGCCCGGGCGCCGCGGGCCCCGCAGCCGCAGGCGTCGCCGTCTGCGCCCCCGTCCCGCCCGGCCCTTCCCCGGCCCGGCATCCAGCAGTCCCACGGGAAGAAGAGGTGACGCCGATGAACAGCGCCGTGCCCGAGCGCCCCGAGAACCCGGCCGCTCAGGACACCGAGGAGCTCGGCCCCGCCGAGGCGTACGCCGCCTTCCGCCGCCGGGCCAAGGAGCAGGCCACCGTCCTGCACGGCTTCCGGCAGCTCTACGACTTCGAGCTGGACGAGTTCCAGCTGGAGGCCTGCCGCTCCCTGGAGGCCGGCGAGGGCGTGCTGGTCGCCGCGCCGACCGGCTCCGGCAAGACCATCGTCGGTGAGTTCGCCGTCCACCTCGCCCTGCAGTCCGGCCGCAAGTGCTTCTACACCACGCCGATCAAGGCGCTCTCCAACCAGAAGTTCGGCGACCTGGTCAAGCGCTACGGCGCCGACAAGGTCGGCCTGCTGACCGGTGACAACAGCGTCAACGGCGACGCCCCGGTGGTCGTGATGACCACCGAGGTGCTGCGCAACATGCTCTACGCGGGCTCCTCCGCGCTGGACGGCCTCGGCTACGTGGTGATGGACGAGGTGCACTACCTCGCCGACCGCTTCCGCGGCGCGGTCTGGGAGGAGGTCATCATCCACCTCCCCGAGTCCGTGGTGCTGGCCTCGCTCTCCGCCACCGTCTCCAACGCCGAGGAGTTCGGCGACTGGCTGGACACCGTGCGCGGCGGCACCAAGGTGATCGTCTCCGAGAACCGCCCGGTCCCGCTCTGGCAGCACGTGATGGCCGGAAACCGCATGTACGACCTGTTCGCCGACCCCGACCGGGACGGCCGCCCGAAGGGCTCGCTGACCAACCCGGCCAAGGCGGTCAACCCCGAGCTGGTCCGCCTCGCCCGCTCCGAGGGCGACCGCAACCCGCGCGGCGACCGCTTCGGCCGCGGCCGGGGCCGCTCGATGCCCAACGGCCGCCCCAGCCGGGTCTGGACCCCGGGCCGGGTCGACGTGATCGAGCGGCTGGACGCCGAGGGCCTGCTGCCCGCGATCACCTTCATCTTCAGCCGGGCCGGCTGCGAGGCCGCCGTCCAGCAGTGCCTCACCTCCGGCCTGCGGCTCAACCGCGAGGCCGACCGGGCCGTGGTCCGCGAGATCGTCCAGGAGCGGTGCGCCGACATCCCGGACGAGGACCTGCACGTGCTCGGCTACTTCGAGTGGCTGGACGGGCTGGAGCGCGGCATCGCCGCCCACCACGCCGGGATGCTGCCCCGGTTCAAGGAGGTGGTCGAGGAGCTCTTCGTGAAGGGCCTGGTCAAGGCCGTCTTCGCGACCGAGACCCTGGCGCTGGGCATCAACATGCCGGCCCGCTCCGTGGTCCTGGAGAAGCTGGTCAAGTGGAACGGCGAGATGCACGCCGACATCACCCCCGGCGAGTACACCCAGCTGACCGGCCGGGCCGGCCGCCGCGGCATCGACATCGAGGGCCACGCCGTCGTGCTCTGGCAGCGCGGCATCGACCCGGAGGCGCTGGCCGGCCTGGCCGGCACCCGCACCTACCCGCTGCGCTCCTCCTTCCGCCCCTCCTACAACATGGCCGTCAACCTGGTCGGCCAGTTCGGGCGGCACCGCTCCCGGGAGCTGCTGGAGACCTCCTTCGCGCAGTTCCAGGCCGACCGCGCGGTGGTCGGCATCGCCCGCCAGGTCCAGAAGAACGAGGACGGGTTGGCGGGCTACCGCGAGTCGATGACCTGTCACCTCGGCGACTTCGAGGAGTACATGGGCCTGCGGCGCCGGCTGAAGGACCGTGAGAACGACCTCGCCCGCGAGGGCACCGGCCAGCGCCGGGCCTCCGCGATCGAGGCGATCGAGGCGCTCAAGCCCGGCGACGTCATCCACGTCCCCACCGGCAAGTTCGCCGGCCTCGCCCTGGTCCTCGACCCGGGCCTGCCGCCGGTCTCCCGCTCGCCCCGGACGCAGCGTCACCCCGACTACCAGGACGGGCCCCGCCCGGTGGTGCTCACCGCCGAGCGGCAGGTCAAGCGGCTCGCGATGATCGACTTCCCGTACCCGGTGACGGCCGTCGACCGGCTGCGGATCCCCAAGTCCTTCAACCCGCGCAGCCCGCAGTCCCGGCGCGACCTGGCCTCCGCGCTGCGCACCAAGGCCGGCCACCTGGAGCCCGAGCGCTTCCGCAAGGGCCGGGCCGCCGCGGCCGACGACCCGGAGATCACCCGCCTGCGCACCGAGCTGCGCCAGCACCCGTGCCACGGCTGCTCCGACCGCGAGGACCACGCCCGCTGGTCCGAGCGCTACCACCGGCTCCAGCGCGACACCCAGGTGCTGGACCGCAAGATGCGCTCCCGCACCCACACCATCGCCCGCACCTTCGACCGCGTCTGCGGCCTGCTCACCGACCTCGGCTACCTGGAGGGCGACACCGTCACCGAGGACGGCAAGCGCCTCGGCCGCCTCTACGGCGAGCTCGACCTGCTCGCCTCCGAGTGCATCCGCGAGGGCGTCTGGGCCGAGCTCTCCCCGGCCGAACTCGCCGCCTGCGCCTCGGCGTTGGTCTACGAGTCGCGGCAGTCCGACGACGCCGCCGCCCCCCGGGTCCCGGAGGGCGCCAGCAAGGACGCCCTGGCCAGCATGATCCGGATCTGGGGCCACCTCGACGCCCTGGAGGAGCAGCACCGGATCAACACCGCCGAGGGCGTCGGCCAGCGCGAGCCCGACCTCGGCTTCGCCTGGGTCGCCTACCGCTGGTCCCTCGGCCACAACCTCGACCAGGTCCTGCGCGACGCCGACCTCCCGGCCGGCGACTTCGTCCGCTGGACGAAGCAGCTCATCGACGTCCTCGGCCAGATCCAGGACGCGGCGGGCAGCGACACCAAGCTCCGCACCACCGCCCGCAAGGCGGTGGACAGCCTCCGCCGCGGCATCATCGCCTACAGCTCGGTGGGCTGACCCACCCTGTCAGCGCCCTGCGCCCGTACCTGACCGATGGTCCGTCAGGTACGGGCGCCGTCGCGTTCTCAGCGGCGGACGGGCCTGGTGCCGTCCATGCCGAAGCGGGGGGAGCACTGTTCGGTGGACCGGTCCCGCGCGTTCCAGACGCAGATCCACATCGTGCTGCCGCCGACCGGGACGGCGCTCGTCCGCTCGGCACCCCAGGACGCCCGGAAGGTGAACCGCAGGCCGTCGCCGCGGTTGAGCTCGGCGACGCAGGACTGGTTCAGCGAGGTGTTCAGCATGCCGACGAGGGCACCGGAGCCGGTGTCGTCCAGCCAGGCGGAACACGCGGCGGCGGTGCCGAACCAACTGGTGTCCGCCTCGGAGCCCTTGACCTGTGCCGGGTCCTCGTTGCCGTTGACACCGCTGATCGAGGAGGACGTGGGGCTGACGGCGGGTGGGGGAGCCGAGGGGGTCACGGCGGGGGTGGGTGCCTTGCTCGCCGGACTCGACGGAGCGGTCGGGGGCGGCGAGGCGGTCCTGGGGGTGGCGCTGGGCGACGGTGCGGGGCCCGGTGGGGAGGGCCGGTCCGAGCCGGCCGGGGTGGGGCTGCTGCTGGGGGACGCCGAGGGGCTCGCGGAGGGGCTCGCGGAGGGCCGGTCGGGTGGAGCGGTGACCGGCGTGGTGACCGGTGCGGTGCCGGTCGGCTGGGCGAAGTGGTTCCGCAGTGCTGCGGGCGGGCCTAGGACGAAGGCCACGACGGCGCCGAGGGCGACCACGGCGGCGATCGACAGGAGGAGCGCCCGGGCGCGCCGGCGGCCGGCTCGCTTCGGCGGTGTGGGCGGGGCCGCGGGCTCCGGGTCCGTGGCCAGGTCCGGTGGCGGGACGGTCTCCAGCTTGCCGACCGGGGTCGCGGCGAAGTCCCGTCGCACGGCGATGAGTGACAGGACGTCAGCCGGCCAGGACGGGGGAGTGGTCGGCAGGTGGGCGCGGGCCGACGCGGCGAGCTCCGCCGAGCCGGGGCGCGCCCCGGGGTCGGTGGCGAGACAGGCCCCGACGATCCCGGCGAGCTCGGCGTCCACCGTGCGCAGCGGTTCCAGGTCGGGGACGGCGCCCGGCGTGCGGCCCGAGGCGGCGAAGAGCAGCAGCGCCGCGAGCGAGTAGACGTCCGCGGGCGCCGCCACGTCCTCGGCCCCGGCCTGCTGCTCCGGGGCGGCGAATCCCTGGGTGCCGTAGCCGCCGCCGCTCCTGGTGAGCCTGGCCTGGTCCGCGGCGCGGGCGATGCCGAAGTCGATCAGCTTCACGCCGTCCTGCACCAGCATGACGTTGCCGGGCTTGACGTCGCGGTGGGAGATCCCGGCCGCGTGGACGGACCGCAGGTGGGCGGCCGCCTCGGCCAGCAGCAGCCACAGCGCCCCGGCGGGCAGCGGGCCGTGCAGCCGGACCGCCTCGTCCACCGTGAGACCGGGGACGTACTCGGTGGCGAACCAGGGGCGTTCCGCGGTGCCGTCGCTCGCCAGCACCCTCGGCCCGACGCCGAACGGCACCCGGTAGAGGAGACCGACCTCGCGTTCGAAGCGCTCGCCGGTGACCAGCCGGGGCCGGACGCGCTTGACGGCGGCGTAGCCCCTGACCGAGGTCCCGAGGTAGACCTCGCCCATCCCGCCGGTGCCGAGCAGGCCGATGACGGTGAAACTGCCGATCTCCTGCGGGTCGTCCGGGCCGAGTGGCTCGGCGACCGCGCTATCCATCGTCGGCGGGTGCCCGGCCGAATGCGCTCATGGCGGGCAGATTAGCGATCAAGTCATACGTGTGCAACCGGAGTTGACGGTTCCAGTCGGCCGTGCGGGGACCGGTCCCCGGGGTGTGTTCCTACACTGGCCCGAGCCGAGGCGGAGGTATGTGAGATGGCGTACGGAGAATTCCCACCCCAGATGCTGCCGCCGGGCAGTCCGGGCGGCCGGGTGCCCTCGGCGCCACCCGGGACCATCTTCGTGCTCGGCCCGGAGGGCGGGTACGCCGTACCGCCGCGCCGGTACACGCTGCTGTTCGGGCGCGACCGCGAGGACGTGCACGTCCCGGTCGGCGTCGACGACCCGACCGTCAGCCGGCGGCACGGCGTCTTCGCCTGCACCGGCACGGGTGGCGGCTGGTGGCTGATCAACACCGGCAACCTGCCGATCGAACTGCCCGACGGCGTGCTGATGCTCACCGGCCACAAGCGGATCATCGAGCCCGGGTACACCCCGCTGGTGATCAACTCGTCCAAGCAGCGCTCCCACCTGGTGGAGGTCCGCGTGGTGGCCGACGACGACCGGCACCCGCGCACCACCGGCAACGCGGAGACCGTCGGCCCCGAGGCCGTCCACCAACTCTCCCCGCAGGAACGGCTGGTGCTCACCGCGCTGGCCCGCCGCTACCTGGAGGGCCACGACGCCTTCCCCCTCCCGCTCACCTGGGAGGACACCGCCCGGCTGGTGAACGCCTCCGCCTACGCGACCAAGTCCTGGAGCCACAAGTCGGTCGCCAACACGGTCGAGGACGTGCGGGAGCGGCTGCACCGGCGGGGCGTGCGCGGGCTGACGAGGGACGAGGTCGGCGAGCCGGTCGGCTCGACGCTCAGCGTCAACCTGGTCAGGGAGCTCCTGAAGACGGCGACGCTGAGCACCCAGGACCTGGACCTGTTGACCCGTCAGGACTGAGCGGTGCCGGGCTCGGCGGTGGCGTTGTAGGTGACGTTCATGGTGCCGTGCTCGACCGCGAAGACGGCGGCCTGGTCCTGCGCCGAGTTCTGCTGGTGCGCGGGGGGTGTCGTCGTCGTGCTGGTCACGTGGTTGTTGTCGCCGACGATGAAGGTGCCGGAGACGTCTCCGGTGTGGATCTCGACGGGCGTGGGGTCGGTGGGCATGGCCGGCCTCTCATAGGGGTCAGGATTCGCAGTCGGCTTGCAGCTTGTCGTAGGCCGCGTTGGCCGCATCGGCTTGGCTCTCGGTGTTGAAGTAGGAGTCCGCAGGGCCGTTCAGGTACACCCGGTACTGGTTCTCGATCTGTTGAACGGACCTGATCATGGCGTTGAGGTCCGATACGACCGCGCTGTCCTCGGCCTTGGCGGCGGCGCCGCGCAACGTGAGCTCAAGGGCGCGGAGGTCCTCGACGTCCTTGTTCAGCGTCGACCTGTCCTGTGCGGACTTCGACAGGGTCACGTCGGCGTTGTACCGGTCGATGTCCCGCTCCAGTTGTTGGAACGCGGTCGCGCACACGGGGTCCTTCGCGGTCACCTCGGCGTAGGCCACGACGCCCACGCCCGCGACGGCGACGCCGCCGACCACGCAGGCGACGGCGATCCCGGAGATTCCGCTCTTGGTCCCTGCCACGCTGACGGTCGTGTGTGCCGCGTGGCCGTGTGCGGCGTGGGCGCCGTGGACGCCGTGGGCCGAGGAGTGCGGGGCGAGAGCGGAGTGGGCGTGCGAGAAGTCGATCTGCGGTGGCGGCGTCGTGGCCGACTGCAGGTGGGTGAGGGCGCCGGAGGAGTGGCCGGCGCCGGAGAGGTCGATCACCGGCTGGGTGTGCAGGACCGCCGGCAGGTGGCTGTGCACCGGCGCCAGTGCGTGCAGCGGTGTCGCGGGGCCGGCCAGGGCCACGTTGGCGACCTGATGGGCCGTCGCATGGGCCTTCAGGAGGGTGAGTTCGTGCCAGAGCACGCCGGCTTCCAACGCGAGGACCGCGGTCTGTGCGGCGCGGCCGATCGCCCGGCGGCGGGTGCGGGCCTGCTCCAGGAAGAAGGCCTCGCCGGCGCTGTCGCCCGCGCTCCTGGCGGCGGCCCAGCCGGTGCCGAGCAGGCTGCCCCAGGCGTCGAACTGCCGGGACAGCGCGAGCTTGGGCGAGGCGGCCCGGGCCAGGGCCACGCCGAGCGCGGCGTGCCCGCCGCTCTCGGCCCGGAGCACCGCGAGGTCCAGGGCCCGGAAGTTGGCCGCGACCTCGTCCGGGGTGGTCCCCGGTGCCTCGGTCCAGGCGGTGAGCACCCGGCAGAGCCGGTCGGCGGGAAAGCCCGTGATCCGGCTCTTCCGCACGCTCTCGGCGACGTCGGACGGGCAGCCGTAGCCGGTCTCCGAGGCGGTCAGCAGGCCGTGCCGTACCAGGCCGGCGGCGAGCGCGTCGGTGCCCGGCCGGCTGAGCAGGGCGTCGAGTTGAGGGGTGCTCAGCTCGGTGCCGGTGAGCGTGGCGAGCAGGTGCAGCAGGTCGCGTTCCGCCGGCCGGAGCCGGTTCAGCAGTGCGGGGAGCAGCCCGGGGAGGTCGGCGATGCCCGGAAGGCGCCCGCCGGTCGAGGCGGACAGCGCGATGTGCCGCAGCCGGAGCGGGTTGCCGCGTACGGCGTCGCACAGCGCCTGCACGGTCCGGGTTTCGTCCGGCCGCAGCACGCGGGCCAGTACCGTCTGCACCAGGTGCGCCGCCGCCGGAGCCGTCAGCCCGTCGAGCCGGACCGCGTGCACGTCGGCGGTGGCGGACCTCCGCTGCGCGGTGAAGACGAACGAGGACTGCCCGGCCAGGTCGAAGAGCCGGCGCAGGTCCTTCTCGTCGAGCCCCGCGTCGTCCAGGTAGATCCGCAGCCGCAGGGTCTTCAGGTGCTCCTTCAACACCTCCAGCGAGGGCTTGTAGTTCGGCGCGTCGAAGCCGATGTCGAAGATGGCCTGGGCGAGGTCGTCCGCGGTCCGACCGCCGGCCTCGATGTAGGCCACGCCCTCGGGCCCGGGCGGCGCGGTGCGGGCGAGGTGGCGCAGCAGCGTGCTCTTGCCGACCCCGGAGTCGCCCCAGATCTGCACCAACTGGTGCCTGGCCAGCGCCTGTTGGAGCGCCTGGAGGTCCGGGCCGCGGCCGGTCAGCGGTTCGGCGGCGGGGCGGGGGAGGTGGGAGATCGCCGCCCGCTTGACGGGCCTCGGGGCCGGCCCCGCGTGCACGGAGACGTTCGCGCCCTGCCCGACGGTGAAGGTCAGCTGGTTCACGGTGTTGTGGCTGCCGACCACCACCGTTCCCGACACGTTGCCGACCCTGACGCTCCCGTGGCCGCCCCGGGCACCGCTGTTCCCCGACATCTGCTCTCCCCTGTCCTCTCCCGGTCCTCGGACCCGGCACCCGGTCATGGTGGCGCCGGGCCGTCCCGCGGACCCGGTGCTTTTACGTGTTCGGTGAATTCCCCGGCGAGCCGGCCTCGGCGGCGATCCGGGCCAGGCGGTCCAGATCGAGGATGGTGATCCTCCGGTAGCCCGTCCGGACCGCTCCCGACTCCCGCAGGCCCCGCAGGGCCTTGTGGATCGACGATTCGGCGGCGCCGACCAGGGTGGCCATCTCCGGCTGGGACAGCGGGAGTTGGGCCTCGTTCCGGCCCGGCCGCCCGTAGCTGACGGCCAGGTGGTGCAGGATCCTGGCCAGCCGCCCGAGGACGTCGCAGCCGGCGAAGTCGACGATCCGGCTGGTCGCCGTGCGCAGCTTGGCCACCACGCTCGCGTTGAGCGCGAGCCCGATGGCGGGGTGCTGCTTCGTGCAGTCCACCAGTTCGGAGCGCAGGATGTAACGGGCCGTCACCCGGCCGCAGGCGGTCACGGTGCCGATCCGCGGCCGGCCGTCGATCCCGGCGAGCTCCCCGATCAGGTCCCCGGCCATCCGCACGGCCAGCAGTGCCTCCCGGCCGTCCTGCGCGTGCGCGGTGACCTTCACCGTGCCGCTGGTCAGGAGCAGTGCGAAGTCCGAGGTGTCCGCCTCGCGGATGGTGATCTGCCCGGGTGGGTAGACCACGCCGTGGCCGAGCCCGAGCAGCACCCGGCGGTCCTCCTCACCGACCCGGCCGAGCAGCCCGACCGGTGGCCAGAACGTCCCGGCTCCGCGCACCCGTGTGTGGTTCATCGGCGCCACCCCTCCCCAAGCGTCCGGCCGAAGCCGGACAAGCCGTATTAGTAGCCGTTCTACCCGAGGACCCCTCCTCTACGGTCTCCACAACCATCTTGTCGGCGCCGGGAATCCGGCGCCGACGGCAGACGGTCGTCGAGCTGCCGGCCCCGTTCGTGGTCGCGGAGGGAATGTGAACCCCAGGTACGAGTACCGAGCTCTGCTGGCCTGCGACGTCGCGGGCTCCGCGGGCCGTGGGCAGCTGCGGCTGCAGGAGGTCCGCGAGGTGCTGCGGTCCGCGCTGTCCGGTGCCCTCGGTGCCGCGGAGCTGGATCCGCGCGAGTTCGTGTACGTGGACACCGGTGACGGGTGCCAGCTGGTCGCCCCGGCCGGGCTGCTCAAGGCCAGGCTGCTCGTCCCGGTCCTGCCGGAGCTCAGCCGGCGGATCCACGCGCACAACCGCCGTGCCGCCCAAGGCTCCCAGCTGCGGGTGCGGGCCTCCGCGCACGCGGGCGAGATCCGGCTCGACCCCGGCGGCACCGTCTCCGGCACGCCCTTCGAGACGCTCGCCCGGCTGCTCGACTCGGGCCCGCTGCGGCAGGCGGCCCTGGCCGGCCCGGAGAGCACTCCGGTCGCCGCCGCCCTCTCGCAGCACGTCTACGAGGAGACGGTCGGGCAGGGCCACGAGGGGCTGGAGCGCGGCGCCTTCACCGCGGTCGAGGTCCGGGTCAAGGAGTACGCCGCTCCGGCCTGGCTCTGGTACCCGGGCAGCCCCGTCGGGCCGCGTGGCGAGGCCGGAGCGGGCGAGCCGCCGGCCGAGCCGCCCGCCGAGCCCGGGGTCCGGACCACCGGGCAGTTCATCCAGGCCAGCGGGAACGGCACGGTGTTCGCCGTCGGCCGCGGTGACCAGTACATCCGCCACAACAACGGGAGTTGACGCACCGATGACCGAGGAACTCGCCGTGCTGGCCGCGAGCGGCGCCACCGCACTGGTCTCCGCGATGGGCACCGACCTCTGGCAGGAGGCGCGGCGTCTGATCGGCGGCATGGTGGAGCGGGCCGGCGGCCGCGGCCGCCGCCGGGAGCTGGCCGCCGCGCTGGAGCGGGGGTCGACCGCCGCGAGGGGAGCGGTCGACCCCGCCGAGCTGGGCTACTGGACCGAGGTGCTGTTCCAACTGCTGGAACAGCACCCGGAGTTCGCCCCGGAGGTGGTGGCCCTGGCGGGGCTGCGCACCGCGCGGCAGCCGGACGTCGCGGTCCAGGTCAACTCCGCCAGCGACTCGGCCGAGGTGTTCGCGGTGCAGCACGGCAGCCAGTACTTCGCCACCGGGCCGAAGTCCCGCGAACCGCGCGAATCCCGGGAGCGCCCGTGAACCGGTACGAGGACCGGCGGACCGGCCTGATGGACGGCTGGGTGCGGGGCGTGGTGATGGCGGCCGTCGTGATCGGGGCCTACTTCGAGGTCGGCATGGAGCACCGGCACTTCGGCCGCCTGGTGGACGCGCTGGCGCTCGCCGCCACCGGCGTGGTCGGCCTGGCGGCGGCGCTCGGGTCCGGGGCCGTGGTGCTGCCCGCCCGGCCGCGGGCCCGGCTCGACCAGGGCGTCCGGCCGAGTCCGCCGCCACCGGCCGTCCCGCTCGTCGTGGTTCCGCCCGTCCCCGTACCGGTGGCGCCGAAACCACTGCCCGTCCGGCCGTCCCGGCCGGTGCTCCGCGAGCGGCCGGCCGATCCGCGTGTTCCCCGTTTCGGCGAAGGCGCCCGGGCCCAGGGCTACCCGTGGCTGCTGCCGGAGCGCACGGCGCAGAACGGGATCGCCGCCGACGAGGCCGCGGTCGGTCCGCTCGCCGTCCGCGCGGCCTCCGTCGTCGGCCCGGGCCACCGCTGCAGCCACCCGGCCGGTCCGCGCCAGGACTCCTACCGGATCGGGCGCAGCCGGGACAGCCGGTACGCGATCCTGGCCGTGGCCGACGGTCTGTCCAGCGCCGTCTGGTCCGACGCCGGGGCGACCACGGCCGCCAGCCAGGCCGTCACGCTGCTGCGCGAGGAGGTCGAGGCCGGGGGGCTCGACCGGATCGACGTCACGCGGCTGTACGGCCGGATCGCGGACGCGGTCGCCGGGCACGCGGCCGGACGGGGCGTCAGCACCGCGCAGGTGGCGACCGTGCTGATCACCGCGGTGGTCACCGAGCCGGATGAGAACGGCGTGGCGCGGGCCTGGATCGGGTGGCTCGGGGACAGTTCGGCCTGGACGCTCGACCCGGCCGAACCGCGCTGGCGGTTCGTCGCGGGCGAGGCCAAGGACCGGGCGGCCGAGGTGGTCTCGAACGAGGTCGCCGGGCGGCTGCCCGACACCCCGCAGCTGGCCGCGGACCAGTGGGTCGTGCTGCCTCCCGGTGCGGCCCTCGCGCTGGTCACGGACGGGATCGGGGACGCCTGGGGAGACCGGGCGGGAAGCGTCAACGAGTACTTCGCGGGCGCCTGGCGCTCGCCCGTCCCGGCCACCCGGTTCACCGCCGACGTCGGCTTCGACGCACCGCAGTGCCTCGACGACCGCACCGCCGTCGTGGTGTGGAACGGGGGCCGGTCATGACCGACCGTCAACCCGCCCCCGGTGGACCGGTGGTGGACCCCCGGGGCTGGCCGTTGCCGCGGACGGTGGACCTCGACCGGCTCGGCCCGCTCGCCGAGCCGATCTCCGAGCACAACGGACAGGCCGTCGCGGTACGGCCCCTGACGGACCATCCGGGCTGGCTGGCCAAGCTCTACCGGCCGGGCGTCCCGCCCGAGGACGCCGGGCGGATCGACCGGTTGATCCAGGCCCCGGACACCATGCCGGAGGCGGGCCGGGCGGCCCTCTACGCCGGCACCTGCTGGCCCGCCGCCCGGATCCACCAGCCGGGGAACCCGGTCGTGGGCTGCGTGATCCCGGTGGCGCCCGAGCACTTCCGCGCCGAGCTGCGGCGCGGCACCTTCGGCGAGCGCCGGTACGTGGAGGTCGACTGGCTGGCGAAGCCCGACGAGTCGATCGTGCGGGTCGGCCTGCCGGCCCCGGGCTTCGGGGGCCGGCTGGACGCCTGCCGCCGGCTCACCGAACTCGCGGCACTCCTGGAGGGGTTGGGCCTGGTCTACTCGGACTGGTCGTTCTCCAACGCCTTCTGGAGCCCGGACCGCAGCTCCGTCTACCTGATCGACGTCGACGGCTGCCACCCGGGAAAGATGCCCGACCTCCACCAGCCCAACTGGGCCGACCCGTTGACCCCGCCGGGCACCGACGCGGACCGGTACACCGACCGCTACCGGCTCGGCCTGCTGGTCGCCAAGTGCCTGACGGGCCAGCGCGACGTGGACGCCCTGCACACCGTCGCCACGGCCGCCTGGCCGGACCGGCAGGCCGCCGCCGAGGTGCTGCTGGACATGCTGCTCGCGGCCGACCGCGAACGCCGTCCCTCGGCCGCCCAGCTGAACCAGGCCCTGAACGACGGGCCCTACCTCAGGGCCGTCCCGCGTCCGACCCGCCGCCCGCTGCCGGTGCTGCCCGCGCTGCCCGTGCTGCCCGCAGTGGTCACGGCTCCGGCCGCCGAAGCCCTGACAGCCGAGCAGCCCGAGTCGCCGCCCGACGACAAGCCCGACCCCGAAGCGGGCTCGCAGACCGGGAGGGTCTGGGTGCTGGTCGTCGTCGTGGCCCTGATCGTGATCCTCCTCATCGCCTCCAACCACTAGCTCCGAGGTGCACTGTGTCACTCTGCCTGCCCACCTACGTGGTGATCGACGCGTCCTCGTCGATGAAGCCGCACGAGCCCGTGCTCAACGCGACCCTCTCGCGCCTGCACTACAACCTGGCGACGAATCCCCGGGTCTCGGAGTTCGCCCGGGTCTGCGTGGTCGCCTTCTCCACCGACGTCCACGTGGTGATCCCGATGTCGGACATGGAGCAGGTGCCGAGCATGCCCGAGGTGATCTGCGGCGGCCGGACGGACTACGGCAAGACCTTCGACCTGCTGCGGCAGTCCATCGAACAGGACGTCGACACCTTGCGGGCCCAGGGGCACAGCGTGCTGCGTCCCACGGTGTTCTTCCTGACCGACGGCGGCCCCACCGACGCGCTCTGGCGGGACGCCTTCCGCCGGCTGGTGGACCGGAGCCGGCCGCGGTACCCGCACGTGATCGCCTACGGCTTCGGTGACGCCCAGCGCGACGTGCTGGAGCAGGTGGCGACCAAGGCGCTGTTCATCGCCGACGGATCGGACACGGAGTCCGCGTTGAGCGGGGCGATCTCCGGCCTGCTCAACTCCCTGATCGCCTCGTCGAACTCCGGCCAGATGCAGATCGCCACCGAGGTCAGGGGCTTCGAGTACATCCAGGTCGCCCAGGAGTACGTGGACTGATGGCCGTCGATCCACGTACCCCGGGCCGGCGCGCCTCGGCCGCCCTGACCGTGCTGGCCGCAGGGCTGGTGATCTGCGGCGGTGCGTTCCAGCTGGCGGGCATGCTCACCGGCCCCCCGGCGGCCGGGGGCGGCGGGGCCCCGCTCCCGGTGGTGACCGCGCCGCCGACCGTCTCCGTACCCACCGTCAACCCCGAGCCGCCGTCACCGAGTTGCCCGGCCCCGGCCCCGACGACACCGCTGCCGACCCCGACCCCGACTCCGAGCCCGAGTCCGAGTCCGAGTCCGAGCCCGACGCCGACCGCGAGCCCCGACACCTCAGCCGACCCCGAGTCCGCGATCAGCCCCACGGCCAAGCCGTCCGCGTCGAAGTCCGCTAGCCGTCCTGCGAAAGGGCATCCACCAGGCGGGTGAGGGAGGTGCCCAGGCCCCAGCGGGAGGCCAGGGCCTCCAGGGTCATCGGGTCGAGCGGCTCCTTCGGGAGGGCGGGGTCGAAGGAGGGGAGCGGGGCGTCGGTGGCGACGCGGACGACGGTGGGGGCGACGTCGAGGTAGGGGGCGCCCTCCAGGAGGTTCTTGCGGCGGGCGGGGGTGAGCTTGGAGAGCGGGTCGGCCGCGGCGGCGCGGATGCGGGCCAGGTCGCCGTACTCGCGGATGAGCTGGGCGGCGGTCTTCTCGCCGATGCCCTTGACGCCGGGGAGGCCGTCGCTCGGGTCGCCGCGCAGGGCGGCCATGTCGGCGTACTCGGCGCCGGTGACGCCGTACTTCTCCAGCAGGGCGGCCTCGTCGATGAGCTGGGCGTTGCCCACGCCCTTGACGGGGTAGAGGACGGTGATCCGCCGGGCGTCGTCCACCAGTTGGAAGAGGTCGCGGTCGCCGGTGACGATCTGGACGGGGCCGCCGGCCCGGGCGGTGAGGGTGCCGATGACGTCGTCGGCCTCGTAGCCGGGGGAGCCCAGGCGGGCGATGCCGAGGGCGTCGAGGACCTGCTCGATGACCGGGACCTGGGGGGCGAGGGTGTCGGGGACCTCCTCCTCGCCGTCGACGGCGGCCTCGGCGACCCGGTGGGTCTTGTAGGTGGGGATCAGCTCCACCCGCCAGGCGGGGCGCCAGTCGGCGTCCATGCAGGCGACCAGCTGGTCGGGCCGGTGGTCCTGGACGAGCCGGGTGATGAAGTCCAGCAGGCCGCGCACGGCGTTCACCGGCTGCCCGTCGGGCGACTTGATGGACTCCGGCACGCCGAAGTAGGCACGGAAGTAGAGGCTCGCCGAGTCGAGCAGCATCAGCCTGGGTGCGGTCATGCCTCCGATCATGCCGCAACGGGCTGATGGAGGGTCACAACCTCGGGGTCAGTGCTCGTGCGGCTCCTTCCGGTGCACGGGCCCGTGGACGTCGTCGCAGTGCTCGTCCCGGGTGACCTCGACCGCGGCACGCCCCAGGGTGAGCAGGTCCTGGCCGAGCTGTTCGCCGACGTGGTCGACCTGGAGGGTGGTGTGGGTGATCCGGTACTCCTCCCGCAGGGTGCGCTGGAGGTCCCGGCGGACGGCGTGGCAGTCGCCGCCGGGGGCGACCAGGATGTGGGCGGAGAGCGCCGGTTCGCCGGAGGTGATCTCCCAGATGTGCAGGTCGTGGATCTCCTTGACCTCGGAGCCGGCGATCAGCCGGTCGGCCACCTGGTCCGGGTCGATCCCGGCCGGAGCGGCCTCCAGGAAGATGCGTCCCGACTGCCGGACCAGGCTGGTCCCGGCCCTGAGCATCAGGGCCACCACGACCAGCGAGGCGATCGGGTCGGCCCGGGTGAAGCCGGTGGTCACGATGACCAGGCCGGCCACCGCGGTGGCGATGAAGGCATAGAGGTCGCTCAGCACGTGCTGGAAGGCGCCCTCGACGTTGAGCGAGCTGCGGTTGGCCTTGGACATGCACCAGGTGGCGCCGACGTTCACCACGATGCCGACCAGCGCGGTGACCAGCACCAGCGAGCCGGTCACCTCCGGCGGATCGAGCAGCCGGACGACCGCCTCGTAGCCGAGCCAGGCGGAGAGCAGCAGCAGGGTGATGCCGTTGGCCTGGGCGGAGAGGATCTCGGCCCGCTTGAGCCCGTAGGTGTAGCCGCCGCGGGCGGGCCGCTTGGCGAGGGCCATGGCGATCAGCGCGAGCGCGATGGAGACCGCGTCGGTGAGCATGTGCGCGGCGTCCGAGATCAGCGCCAGCGAGCGGGCGGCGAAGCCGACCACCACCTCGCCGAGCATGAAGACCACGATCAGCGCGAGGGCGGCCAGCAGCCAGCGCCGGTCGGCGTCCGCAGCGACCGCGTGGGAGTGGCCGCCGGATCCGTGCTGATGGTCGTGCTCGTGGTTCGACATGCTGGTTCCTCTTCCCGCCGGAGACGCCCCGCAACGGTTCGTGACCGTTCATCAGCCGGTCGGCCGCCTGCGCTAGGGTGCGCCCGAACCGTGCGGACCGGGAGAACGAGAAGAAGTGCCGGAGCGTCAGGAACGGGTGTCGTTGGGCACCATCGCCGTCGAGTGGGGACGGATCGGCTGTACCGGCTTCGGCGGGCCGCCGACCCACATCCTGCTGCTGCGGCGGCTCTGCGTGGAGCGGCGCGGCTGGCTGAGCACCGAGGAGTTCGATGACGGCATCGCGGCGACCAACCTGCTGCCCGGGCCGGCCTCCACCCAACTGGCGGTCTTCACCGCCTGGCGGCTGCGCGGCGTGCCCGGGGCGCTGGTCGGCGGGGCCTGCTTCATCGTGCCCGGGCTGGTGCTGATCCTGGCCCTCTCGGTGCTCTTCCTGGCCGGCGACCCGCCCGCCTGGGTGCTGGGCGCGGCGGCCGGTGCGGGGTCCGCCGTCCCGGCGGTGGCGGTGCACGCCGCGGCCGGCCTGGCTCCGGGCAGCTGGGCCCGGGCGGGCGGCGCGGCCGGAGCAGCGGGGAGCGCGGACCGGGCGGGCCGGGCCCGGTGGGTCGGCTACGCGGCGGCCGGCGCGCTGGCCGCGCTGCTCACCGGGCCGTGGCTGGTGCTGGTGCTGCTGGCCGCCGGACTGACCGAAGTCGCCGTACGGCAGCGGCAGCTGAGGCCGGCCCTGCCCCTGGTGCTCGGGGCGCTGCCCGCCACCGGCGGGCTCGGGGCGCTGGCCTGGGTCGCGTTCAAGGTCGGCGCGCTCTCCTACGGCGGCGGCTTCGTGATCATCCCGCTGATGCGGGCCGACGCGGTGGAGCGGTACGGCTGGATGACGGACGGTCAGTTCCTGAACGCGGTGGCGCTCGGTCAGATCACCCCGGGCCCGGTGGTGCAGACCGTCGCCGTGGTCGGGTACGCGGCCGCCGGGATCGGCGGCGGGCTGCTGGCGGCGGCGGTCGCCTTCGCCCCGTCCTTCCTGTTCGTGCTCTGCGGCGCGAGCCGCTTCGACCGGCTCCGGGCCGACCGGCGGGTGCAGTCCTTCCTGACCGGGGCCGGCCCGGCCGTGGTCGGCGCCATCGCCGGCTCGGCCGTACCGCTCGCCCTCGGGCTGGAGTACGGCTGGCAGACCGCCGTGCTCGCCCTGGCGCTGGCCTGGCTCCTGGCGGCCCGCCGCTCCGTGGTGGCCTGTCTGCTGCTGGCCGGAGCGGCGGGCGCGCTGGTCGGCCCCTGGTACGGACTCTGACCGGCCGTCAGCCCGCACGGTGAGCCCGCGCCGACGGCTCGTCAGCCGACCGGCGTGGGCACCATCGCCGCCGTCACCAGGGCCTGCATCACCCGCAGGTCGGTGCCCTGCTCCGGGTGCCACTGCACGCCGAGCACGAAGCCCTCGCCCTCGACCGCCTCCACCGTGCCGTCCTCCGCCCGGGCGCTGACCGTCAGGCCCTCGCCGACCCGGTCGACCGCCTGGTGGTGGAAGGTCGGTACCACCACCTCGGCCTCCGGCAGCAGCTGCGCCAGCCGGGTGCCCGGCAGCGGGCGGACCGGGTGCGAACCGTAGTGGTTGGGCGAACCGAGGTGGGCCGCGCCCTCCTCCAGGTGCTGGATCAGCGTGCCTCCGCAGACCACGTTGAGCAGTTGCATGCCGCGGCAGATGCCGAGCACCGGCAGCCCGGAGGCCAGCGCGGCGCGCAGCAGCGCGGCCTCCCAGTGGTCCCGCTCGGGGGCGAAGGCGCGGGTCTTCGGGTGCGGCTGCTCGCCGTAGAGCGAGGGGTTGACGTCCGGGCCGCCGGCGATGACCAGCCCGTCCACCCGGGCGAGCAGGTCGGGGGCGGCCTCGGCGGGCTGCGGGGGCAGCAGCAGCGGGATGCCGCCCGCCTCCTGCACCAGCAGGGGGTACCGGTGCGGGAGCAGGACGGCGCGCTGGGCGTCCCAGTGGTCCCACTTGGCCTCGGTGAGATAGGTGCTGATGCCGATCACTGGTCTGGTGGTCATGGCCGGGATTCTGCCGCCTCCGGCCCCTCCCGTACGCGGGATTCGTGCGGGCTCCACCCGTACGTCCGAGGCTTCGTCAGGTGCCCGGAGCACATCCGGGCGGGTTCTCAGCGGAATCTCATCGAAAAAGGGGCGGAAAGGGCCGTCAACTGATACCGCGTTTATCCGGGGCCCCTTACCGTTTCTGGCGTGAGCGAGCAGATTCCCGCCGGGTGGTACCCGGACCCGCAGGACACCACGAGCCGCCCGAGGCCGCAGCGCTGGTGGGACGGACAGGGCTGGACGGCCTCCACCCGGCCCGCACCGTTCGACGCCCCCGCGCCGACGGTCGCCCCCGAGCCGTCCGACACCCCCGAGCCGTCCGAGACCGCCGAGCAGCCCGGGGCCGACGAGGCACCGACGGTCCTGTCGGCGCCGGTCGCCGAGCCGACGCCCACGGTGCTGACGGGGGAGGTGCTGGAGAACGGCGCCGCCTACCGCTACCCGGAGCCGCCGCTGCTCGCCCAGGCGCCGCCGCGGCCGAAGACCGGTCCCGGCAGGCCCGTGCTGATCGCCGCCGCGGTGGCGGCGCTGGCCGGTCTGCTGGTCGGATCCGGCGTCACCTACCTGGCGATGGACGGCCGTTCCGACCGCCGGGCCTCCGAGCGGGTCCGCCCCGACTACCGCCCGGGCGGCGACGGTGCCGACAGCCGCAAGGGCGCCCCCGACGAGCCCGGCTCCTCGGCCTCCCCGAAGAGCCCGGACGGCAAGGGCCCCGACGGCAAGGGTCCGGACGGCAAGGGCGGCCGGAACGGCGGCCTGGCCGTGGACGTGGTCAACAAGCTGAGCCTCTCGGCCCCCTCGGGCTGGACGTCCGGCACCACCAAGGACGGCTTCGCCGCCATGTCGGTCGGCTCCTACAGCTGCGCCAGCGGCGGCGGCGAGTGCTCCCTCGGCGGGGCCAACACCGGGCAGCTGCAGGGCAGCGACCCCAAGCAGGCCGCCGAGCAGGACATCAACACGGCCGCCGAGCAGTCCTACGGCAAGATCAAGTCCCACGAGCAGCTCAAGTCCGAGCCGATCGCGGTCGACGGCCGGGACGGCTGGCTGGTCCGCTGGAAGGTGGACGCGCCCGAGGGGAACGACGGCTACGTCCAGACGGTGGTCTTCCCGACCGCCGACGGCAAGGGCCTGGCCACCCTCCACCTGGGCTTCGACATCGCCGACAAGGCGCCCACGCTCACCCAGATGGACAAGATCGTGGAGTCGGTCAAGCCCTTCGACGGCCAGATCGGCCCGGGCGGCACCGGCTCCGGCACCTGACGCCCCCTCACCACCGCAGACCCGGACGGCCCCGCACCCTCCCCGCGGGGCCGTCCGCGTGTGCTCAGCCCTTGATGATCCCGATGTTCTGCGCCTGGATCACCTTGCCGTGGAAGGTCCCGCCGGTGATCACGTTCTCGGCGCCCCGATGGACCTTCACCGTGGTGCCGCCGTGCTCCGACACCAGCGCACGGAGCTCCTCCGCGAAGGCCGGGTTCCGCTCCACCTCGCGGCGCAGCCACTCGGTCAGCGAGGTCTGGTCCCCGTACTGCTCGAACTCCTCGCGGGCGATCTCCAGCTCCGCCGTGACCACCTCCCCGCGGTCCCGCCCGAAGTACGCGGCCACCCGGTCGCGGACGGCCTGCCACGCGCTGGTGGTCATCGCACCCGTCAAGGTGGTGGCCACCGCGGTGATCAGCTCGGCTTCCATGTCGCTGCCCCCAGAGCTCGGTGATGTCCCGTCAGACTAGTGCCGTGCCCGAAGGGCCGTCAGAGGAACGTCCGCCCCTCGCCCCGGTAGGTCGGGACGGTGGCCGTCACTCGGTCGCCCTCGATCAGGTGCAGCTCGGCGAAGCGCTCGCACAGCTCGCCCGCCTTGGCGTGCCGGAACCACACCTTGTCCCCGATCCGCAGGTCGTCCGCGGCCGCGCCGAGCAGCGGCGTCTGCACCTCCCCGGCGCCCTCCTGCGGGTCGTACCGCAGCCCGGCCGGCAGGTGGGGCACGGGGGAGCGGTCCGCCCCCGCCGCGCCGGAGGCGGGGTAGCCGCCGCCGAGCACGGTGACCACCCCGAGCCCGGGCCGCCGCACCACTGGCTGGGCGAACAGCGCGGCCGGACGCCCTTGGAACGAACGGTAGTTGTCGAACAGCCGCGGCACGTACAGCCCCGAACCGGCGGCCACCTCGGTCACCGCCCGCTCCGCCACGGTGGACTCCACGCTGCCGGTGCCGCCGCCGTTCACGAACTCCAGATCGGCCACCTCGCGCAGCCGCCGCACCACCGCGGCCCGCCGCACCGCCAGCTCCCGCCGCGCCCTGGCCTGCATCGCCTGGATCACCCTGGACCGCACCGGCCGCCCCGCCAGCGAGTCGCCGACGCCCGCGACGTGGCCCTCGTACGCCATCAGCCCGACCACCCGGAAGCCCGGGCGCCGCTGCACCAGCTCGGCGAATTGGCCCAGCGCCTCGGGCGTGCGCAGCGGCGAGCGCCGGGCCCCGACCCGCACCTTGCCGCCCAGCAGTTGGAGCGAGGTGTCCAGCTCCAGGCAGACCCGGACCTCCTCGGTGCCCTCCCGGGCCGCGTCGATCAGCTCCAGCTGCGCCGGGTCGTCCACCAGCACGGTGACCTCGGCGGCCAGCTTCGGATCCGCCGTCAGCTCGCCGTACCCGGCCCGGTCGGCCGAGGGGTAGGCCAGCAGCACGTCCTCGAAGCCCTCCCGGGCCAGCCAGAGCGACTCGGCCAGGGTGAAGCTCATCACCCCCGCGAAGCCCTCCACCGCCAACACCCGCTCCAGCAGCGCCCGGCAGCGCACCGACTTGCTCGCCACCCGCACCGGCTTCCCGCCCGCCCGGCGGACCAGGTCGGCCGCGTTGGCGTCGAAGGCCTCCAGGTCCACCACCGCCAGCGGCGCGTCCAGGTGCGCGGTGGCCCGGTCGTACCGGGCCCGGTCGGCGGCGAGGCCGGGAGCCGTGAGCTTGGTCATGGCCGCAGACTGCCACAGCTCCGTACTCATGGGTAGGGGGTTGTCGGCCCGTCAACTCCCCGGTCAGCGCGGCCGCGGCGGGTGCGCTCCCGGCCGCCGGCGAGCACCGCCCGGGAGCCCGGTTGGCATACCCTCACCGGGTGGAGCAGCAGAAGAACATCCCGAACCCCGGATTCGCCGACGACGACGGCACCGCCGACCCCCGCCTGAGCGCGGCGCTGGCCGACTGGCAGGAGAGCGGGGCGGGAGAGCCGGAGCTGCTGGCCGCCCTGACGGGCAGTCGGCTGATGGTCCCGATCGTCGCCCTGCTCGGCGAGGTCGAGGTCGACGAACACGGCCACAAGCACGAGAAGACCAGCGACATGGCCGTCCCGGTGATCGAGGCCCCCGACGGCCGCCGCGCGCTGCCCGCCTTCACCTCGCTGGCCTCCATGGCCGCCTGGCGCGCCGACGCCCGCCCGGCTCCGGTGGCCGCCCCGCAGGCCGCGATGGTCGCCTACTCCGAGCGCGCCGACACCCTGCTGGTCGACCCGGCCGGCCCCGTCACCTACGAACTGACCGGCGCCCGGCTGCGCGCCGTCGCCGAGAACCGCCCGTACCTGCCGCCCGCCGAGGACCCGGCCGTCCGGGCCGCCGTGCAGGCGCTGGTCGCGGCCGAGCCGGCCGTGCTCCGGGCCGAGCTGCGCCAGGGCACCGAGACCGACGCCGTACTCGCCCTCTCCCTCGCCGAGGGCACCGCCGTCCCGGAGCTGGCCCAGCGGCTGGCCGCCGCCCTGGCCGCCGACGAAACCCTCCGGCTCCGCCTGGACCGCGGCCTCGACTTGGCCCTCCTGGGCTGAGCCCGCCCGGTAGGAGTGGTCACCCCGGGGGCGCGAGGAACTGCGCGCAGGGGAACGGCAGCACGTGCAACTGACTGACGGCGGTTCAGTTGCAGGTGAGTCGCCTTCCGGCTCGCGCAGTTCCCCGCGCCCCGACAGGCGCAGCCACCACCCTCAGCTGTAGACCGGCCCGGTGAACTTCTCGCCCGGGCCCGAGCCCGGGGCGTCCGGCACCAGCGAGGCCTCGCGGAAGGCCAGCTGGAGCGAGCGCAGGCCGTCCCGGAGCGGGGCGGCGTGGAAGTTGGAGATCTCCGGGGCGCCGGCCGTGACCAGCCCGGCCAGGGCGGTGATCAGCTTGCGGGCCTCGTCGAGGTCCTTGTCCTTCTCGCCGCCCTCGGCGAGGCCGCACTTCACCGCGGCCGCGCTCATCAGGTGCACCGCGACGGTGGTGATGACCTCGACGGCGGGGACCTCCGCGATGTCGCGGGTGAGGTCGTCGAAGCCGATCTCGTCGTCGTGGGGAGTGGTGTCGTCGCTCACGGGTGCTCACTTCTTCGATGGGAGGCGTACAACAGGGAGCGTACCGAGCACCCGCCCGGCGGCCGTCCCCGGAGGCGGAATACCGCAGCCCCGGGAAATGCTGGTAGTCTTCGAGACTGACCGGCCAGGAGGTCTTCCGAGACCACCCGGCCAGCAAGTGGAGGCTCCACTCACAGGAGGCCCGAGAGGGCAACCGCGAAAGTCTCCCACCCGATCGGCCTCGCGGTCGACGGGTCCGGTCCGCGACACCTGAGCCGCAAGGCTCCAGCGAGTCGCCGCAGCGCCCCCTGGGTGTTGCCCCGGTCGTGTGGAGCCCCGCTTGTATACCGAGCGGGGCTTTTTTCGTGCCGCGGTGCGTACGCCAGTGGGCAGCGCAGCACGAATGAAGCCCCGCCCAGTGGTCGAGTCCACTACGTGCGACCGCCGTCCGACGGCCGCATCGCAGAAGGTGCAACCGAGGAGGCCCCATCAGCACCGAGCCCCGCATCAACGACCGGATTCGCGTCCCCGAGGTGCGACTCGTCGGTCCCAGCGGCGAGCAGGTCGGCATCGTGCCGCTTGCCAAGGCGCTGGAGCTCGCGCAGGAGTACGACCTCGACCTCGTCGAGGTCGCGGCGACCGCCCGGCCGCCGGTGTGCAAGCTCATGGACTACGGCAAGTTCAAGTACGAGTCGGCCATGAAGGCCCGTGAGGCGCGCAAGAACCAGGCGCACACGGTCATCAAGGAGATGAAGCTCCGGCCGAAGATCGACCCGCACGACTATGACACCAAGAAGGGTCACGTCGTTCGGTTCCTCAAGCAGGGCGACAAGGTCAAGATCACGATCATGTTCCGCGGTCGTGAGCAGTCCCGCCCCGAGCTGGGCTTCCGACTGCTCCAGCGGCTCGCCTCCGACGTCGAGGACCTCGGCTTCGTCGAGTCGTCGGCCAAGCAGGACGGCCGGAACATGATCATGGTTCTCGGCCCGCACAAGAAGAAGACCGAGGCGATGGCCGAGGCCCGCGCGATCGCCGACGCCCGTAAGGCCGAGCGTCAGGGCCGCACCCTCGGCTCCGACATCGCCGACGATGACGACGACGCCGCGCTCGAGGCGGAGAACGCCGCCCTCGAGGCCGAGGCCGACGAGGCGGATGACGCCGACGACGATGTCGCCGACGACGTCGAGGTGGAGGCCGCCGAGGCCGCCGCCGAGGAGCCCGCCGAGGTCGAGCAGCCGGCCGCGACCGCTCAGGACGCCTGAGCGGCCCGGTCACCCAGGTAGTGGGGCATTCGCCCCACTCACCAGATCCATCCGGATCCGCCCGCGTGGCAGCACGCGGGCGGTCCCCGGACCGACGAGGAAGAGACGGCGATATGCCGAAGCAAAAGACGCACAGCGGCGCCAGCAAGCGCTTCAAGATCAGCGGCTCCGGGAAGGTGCTGCGCGAGCGTGCCGGCCGTCGCCACCTGCTGGAGCACAAGCCCTCGACGCTGACCCGCAAGCTGGCCGGCACCGTCGTGGTCGCCCCCGCCGACGCGAAGAAGATCAAGAAGCTTCTCGGTAAGTGATCGCCCGCCCGCGGCAGTAGCCGCGGGAGTCCGGCTGATCCTTCCGTCCCCATCGTTAACGGACCGCGTGAAGTAGTCCGTGGTCCAATCCAAGGAGTAATGAAGTGGCACGCGTCAAGCGGGCAGTGAACGCCCACAAGAAGCGCCGGGTCATCCTCGAGCGGGCAAAGGGTTACCGCGGCCAGCGGTCGCGCCTGTACCGCAAGGCCAAGGAGCAGGTCACCCACTCGCTCGTTTACAACTACAACGACCGCAAGAAGCGCAAGGGTGACTTCCGCCAGCTCTGGATCCAGCGCATCAACGCTGCGGCCCGTGCCAACGGCATCACCTACAACCGCTTCGTGCAGGGCCTGAAGATCGCGAACGTCGAGATCGACCGCAAGATGCTGGCCGAGCTCGCCGTGAACGACCCGGGTGCCTTCGCCACCCTCGTCGAGGTTGCCCAGAAGGCGCTGCCCGAGGACGTCAACGCCCCGCGCGTCGCCGCCTGAGGCCGATCCCCAGAGGATCCTTCAGCCGTGTAGCTGATCCACCCAGACCCGCAGGTTCGCCTGCGGGTCTGTGTGCTTCCGGGCCCCGCCCGGGAATCGCAGGGCCTGTCTCATTCATTCCCGCCCGGGGCCGGCCCGCCCGGCACGCACGCTCGCCGCACGGCCGAAGCGACGGCGTGCGGCTCCGCCGCGGGGCCCGAGTAGCTCCGCTACGAGGGCGCCCCGGCCGCACGCCGATCGCACGCACCGAACGACCCGGCCTGATCCGACGGGAATGATGAGACAGGCCCTGACACCGTGTCACAGAGACGAGACCATGCAGAGCACCGAGACCCCCCTGCTCACCTCCCTGCGGTCGCCGCGGGTGATCGCCGCGCGCAAGCTCGCCCGGCGCAACCAGCGGAGCAAGGAGCGGCGCTTCCTGGCCGAGGGCCCGCAGGCGGTCCGCGAGGCGGTGGCGTACGGCCGCCCGGCCGGGTCGGACCAGCACGTGGTGGTCGAGGTGTACGTCACCCAGGAGGCGGCGGAGCGGCACGCGGAGATCGTGGCCGCCGCCGAGGCGGCCGGCCTGCCGGTGCTCACCGCCACCGACGAGGTGATCGCGGAGATCTGTGACACCGTCACCCCCCAGGGCATCGTGGCGCTCTGCCGCTTCCTGGACACCCCCTTCGAGGAGGTTCTGAAGGCGCGCCCGCAGCTGGTCGCCGTGCTGGCGCACGTCCGTGACCCCGGGAACGCCGGGACCGTGCTGCGCACCGCCGACGCGGCCGGGGCGGACGCGGTGATCCTCACCGACGCCTCGGTGGACCCGTACAACCCGAAGGCCGTCCGGGCCTCGGTGGGCAGCCTGTTCCACCTGCCGTTCGCGGTCGGGGTGCCGGTGGAGGAGGCGGTGGCGCGGCTGCGCGAGGCCGGGGTGCGGGTGCTGGCCGCGGACGGGGCCGGTGACCGGGACCTGGACCAGGAGCTGGACGAGGGCACCCTGGGCGCGCCCGGCGCGTGGGTCTTCGGCAACGAGGCCTGGGGCCTGCCGGAGGAGACCCGCGCACTCGCCGACGAGGTGGTGCGCGTGCCCATCCACGGGCACGCCGAGAGCCTCAACCTGGCCACGGCCGCCGCCGTGTGCCTGTACGCCTCCGCGCGCGCCCAGCGGTCCCCGGGAGGCTGTCGCGCGAAGGGGTAGGGGCGCTAGGGTCGGACAGTGGGGGAACGGACACGGTGGGTGAGATCACCCGGGCTACCGGAGGATCTTCGCGGGGAGGGCGACCCAGATGGCCGGTGACGGCTCCGAGCTTGATCTGGACGAGCTGCCGGACGGCCTCGTGGTCGCCGACGCGTCCGGCGCGGTGGTGCGGTTCAACCGGGCGGCCGCCCGGTTGACCGGCATCCGGCCGGAGGCGGCGCTCGGGCTGCCGCTGGCGCAGGCGCTCCCGCTGGAGGACCTGGACGGGCGCCGCTGGTGGCAACTCACCGACCCGTACGGCGGTCTGACGATCCGTACGGGGCAGCCCGAGCGGTACCTGCTGCTGCCCGGCAGCAGCGAGCTGCTGGTCTCCGCCCGCTACGTGCGCGAACACCGGGGCGGAGCCGTCCAGCGGGTGGTGGTGGCGCTGCGCGGCACCGAGGCGCGCCGCCGCACCGAGCGCAGCCACGCCGAGCTGATCGCCACCGTGGCGCACGAGCTGCGCTCGCCGCTCACCAGCGTCAAGGGCTTCACCCGGACCTTGCTGGCCAAGTGGGAGCGGTTCACCGACGGCCAGAAGCGGGTGATGCTGGAGACCGTCGACGCCGACGCCGACCGGGTCACCCGCTTGATCGCCGAGCTGCTGGACATCTCCCGGATCGACGCCGGCCGCCTGGAGCTCTGCAAGCAGGTGGTCGACCTCCCGGCCGCGGTGCGCCGGCACGTGGAGGGCAAGGTGGCCGCCGGGATCCCGGAGGACCGCTTCGACATCCGGATCGAGCAGCCGCTCACCCAGCTCTGGGCCGACCCGGACAAACTGGACCAGGTGCTGGCCAACCTGCTGGAAAATGCGGTGCGCCACGGCGAGGGGACTGTCACGATCGAGGTGGCGCCCGCCAAGGAACTGGTGGAGAGCGCCGGGCGCGAATGGGTCCTGGAAGGGACGGCGGTGACGGTGAGCGACGAGGGCAGCGGGATCCCCGAGGAGTCCATGCCGCGCGTCTTCACCCGCTTCTGGCGCGGCTCCAAGCGGGGCGGCACCGGCCTCGGCCTCTACATCGTCAAGGGCATCGTCGAGGCCCACGGCGGCATCATCCGGATCAGCCGCGCGCCCTCCGGCGGCGCCCGCTTCCGATTTATCCTGCCCGCCGGAGTGCCCGACTTCATGCTGTAGGAAGTCCAGGCCCGGCGGGCGGTTCGCAGGCTGCGACTACACTCGACCATTGCGTTGTGTGACGCCCTGCGCGGTTGTGCCGCGGACACCCCTCTCGACTCGTACGGGAGCTGCTGCCCGTGCCCCGACCACGCAGTGCGTAATGCAATGGGCGAGGCACCCCTTCACGAGCAGGAGCACGGGAAAGATAGCGATGTCGGCACCCAACAAGGACTACGACCCGGTCGAGGTCGAGGCACTCAAGCCCGAAGCGGTCGAGCAGGCCCGGGACGAGGCCCTCGCGGCCTTCGCCGCGGCGGCCTCGCTGGACGAGCTCAAGCAGGCGAAGGTGGCCCACACCGGCGACCGCTCGCCCCTCTCGCTCGCCAACCGCGAGATCGGCGCACTGCCCCCGCAGGCCAAGGCCGCGGCGGGCAAGCTCATCGGCCAGGCCCGCGGCGCGGTGAACCAGGCCCTGGCGAAGCGTCAGGTCGAGCTGGAGGCGGAGCGGGACGCCCGCGTGCTGGTCGAGGAGGCGGTGGACGTCACGCTGCCCTACGACCGCACCCCGCGCGGCGCCCGCCACCCGCTCACCACGCTGGCCGAGCGGATCGAGGACACCTTCGTGGCCATGGGCTACGAGGTGGCCTCCGGCCCCGAGGTCGAGGCGGAGTGGCTCAACTTCGACGCCCTCAACCTGCACGAGGACCACCCGGCCCGCTCGATGCAGGACACCTTCTTCGTGCAGGCCCCGGACGGCTCCGCCGACTCCGGCGTGGTGCTGCGCACCCAGACCTCGCCGGTGCAGATCCGCACCATGCTGGACCGTCAGCCGCCGCTGTACGCGGTGAGCCCGGGCCGGGTCTACCGGACCGACGAGCTGGACGCCACCCACACCCCGGTGTTCCGCCAGGTCGAGGCCATCGCGGTGGACGAGGGCATCACCTTCGCCGACCTCAAGGGCACCATCGAGGTGCTGGTCGAGAAGCTGATCGGCACCGGGCTCGAACTGCGCTGGCGCCCCTCGTACTTCCCGTTCACCGAGCCGAGCGCGGAGATCGACCTCCAGTGCTTCGTCTGCCGGGGCGAGAGCGTCGGCAACCCGGACCGCCCCTGCCGGACCTGCTCCTCCGAGGGCTGGATCGAGCTCGGCGGCTGCGGCGTGGTCAACCCGCGCGTGCTGGTCGCCTGCGGCGTGGACCCGCAGCGCTACAGCGGTTTCGCCTTCGGCCTCGGCCTGGAGCGGATCCTGATGAACCGTCACAACGTCGCCGACATGCGCGACATGGTCGAGGGCGACGTCCGCTTCACCCTCCCGTTCGGAATGGAGATCTGATGCGCGTCCCGCTTTCCTGGCTGCGCGAGTACGTCGACCTTCCGGCGGGTGAGACCGGCCGCGACGTCGCGGCCCGCCTGGTCCGGGCCGGCCTGGAGGTCGAGACCGTCGAGCAGCTCGGCGGTGACCTCAAGGGCCCGCTGGTGGTCGGCCAGGTGCTCTCCATCGAGGAGCTCACCGGGTTCAAGAAGCCGATCCGGCACTGCTACGTGAACGTCGGCGACGCCAACGGCACCGGCGAGCCGCAGGAGATCGTCTGCGGTGCCCGCAACTTCGCGGTCGGCGACAAGGTGGTCGTGGTGCTCCCGGGCGCCGTGCTGCCCGGCCCGTTCCCGATCGCCGCCCGGCAGACCTACGGCCACACCTCGGCCGGCATGATCTGCTCGGCCCGCGAGCTCGGCATGGGCGACGACCACGACGGCATCATCGTGCTGCCGCCGGAGTACGAGCCCGGCACCGACGCGATCGAGCTGCTCCAGCTGGTCGACGAGGTGCTGGACATCGCCGTCACCCCGGACCGCGGCTACTGCCTCTCGATGCGCGGGGTGGCCCGCGAGGCCGCCGCCGCGTACGGGCTGCCGCTGGCCGACCCGGCGCTGCTCGACGTGCCGCCGGCCAACTCCTACGGCTACCTGGTCAAGGTCGCCGACCCGGCCGGCTGCGACCGCTTCGTGGCCCGCACGGTGACCGGCGTGGACCCGTCCGCGCAGTCCCCGATCTGGCTCCAGCGCCGGCTGCAGAAGTCGGGCATCCGCCCGATCTCGTTGACCGTCGACATCACCAACTACGTGATGCTCGAGGTCGGCCAGCCGCTGCACGCCTACGACCGCGACCGGGTGGACGGCCCGATCCAGGTCCGCCGCGCGACCGAGGGCGAGCTGCTCACCACCCTGGACGGCAGCAAGCGCAAGCTCTCCGCCGAGGACCTGCTGATCTGCGACAACTCCGGCCCGATCGGGCTGGCGGGTGTCATGGGCGGCGCCTCCACCGAGATCCTCGACCCGGTGACCGACCCGGAGACCGGCATCACCACCGGCTCCACCGAGATCATCATCGAGGCCGCGCACTTCGACCCGGTCACCATCGCCCGCACCGCCAAGCGGCACAAGCTGCCTTCCGAGGCCTCCAAGCGCTTCGAGCGCGGCGTGGACCCGGAGGCGGCCCGGGCCGCCGCCCAGCGCGCGGTCGACCTGCTGGTCCTGATCGCCGGCGGCACCGCCGAGGCCGGTGTCACCGACATCGCCGCCCCGCACCCGGTGCGCACCATCGCCATCGACGCCGACCTGCCGGACCGTGTCGCGGGCACCCAGTACGGCCGCGAGACCGTCACCCGGCGGCTCCAGGAGATCGGCGCCACCGTGGTCGGCGCCGACGTCCTGGAGGTCACTCCGCCGAGCTGGCGCCCCGACCTGACCGACCCGTACGACCTCGCCGAGGAGGTCATCCGGCTGGAGGGCTACGACAACGTCCCCGCCCGGCTGCCCTCGGTGCCCCCGGGCAAGGGTCTGACGGAGGCCCAGCGCTTCCACCGCCGCACCGGCGTGGCGCTGGCCGGGGCCGGCTTCGTCGAGGTCAACAACTACCCGTTCCTCGGTGACGCGGCCTTCGACGCGCTCGGCCTGGACGCGGGCGACGCCCGCCGACGGACCGTCAAGCTGGTCAACCCGCTCAACGACGAGGAGCCGGCGCTGCGCACCACGCTGCTGCCGGGCCTGCTCGGCGCGCTGCGGCGCAACATCGGCCGGGGCAACACCGACCTCGCCGTCTTCGAGCAGGGCACCGTCTTCCTGCCGAAGGCCGAGCTCAAGGTCGCCCCGCGCCTGCCGGTCGACCGCCGTCCGACCCCCGAGCAGCTCGCCGAGCTGGACGCCGCCCTCCCGCACCAGCCGCGCCGGGTCGCCGTCGCGCTGGCCGGCGAGCGGCTGCCGTCGGGCTGGTGGGGCAAGGGCGCCGGCGCCTCCTGGGCGGACGCCGTCGAGGCGGCCCGCACGGTGGCCCGCGCGGCCGGCGTGGAGCTGACGGTCCGCCAGGCGCAGTACGCGCCCTGGCACCCGGGCCGCTGCGCCGAGCTCTCGGTCGACGGCCGGGTCGTCGGCCACGCCGGTGAGCTGCACCCGCGCGTCATCAAGGCGCTGCACCTGCCCGAGCGCACCTGCGTGATGGAGCTCGACCTGGACCTGCTGGGTGCCGAGAACGCCGACCGGGTCTCCGGCCCGCCGGTCTCCTCGTACCCGGTCGCCACCCAGGACGTCGCCCTGATCGTGGACACCGCCGTCCCGGCCGCCGAGGTCGAGGCCGCCCTCCGGGAGGGCGCCGGCGAGCTGCTGGAGGCCATCCGGCTCTTCGACGTCTTCACCGGTGAGCAGGCCGGCGAGGGCAAGAAGTCGCTGGCGTACTCGCTCCGCTTCCGCGCGGCCGACCGCACGCTGACGGCCGACGAGGCCACCGCCGCCCGCGGCGCGGCCGTCGCGGCCGCCGCCGCCCGCACGGGCGCGGTCCTGCGCGGCGCCTGACGCACCGCCGGCCCACAGGGCCCGGTCTTCGCCCCTGAGGCGGAGGCCGGGCCCTTTTTTGCGAGGGTGGCTACCGCTGGGGGCGCGGGGAACTGCGCGCGGGGGAACGGCAGTACGTGCAACTGGCTCGCGTGCCCCGATCTAGTGCCGTGCCCGGCAAGGTCTGCCCCGTCACGCCGCCGGGCACGGCACCAGCGCTGGTCCGCCTTCCGTACTCGCGCCCACGCGGCGGAGCCGCAAATCAGCAGAGCCCCGCGCCCCTGACGGCCCTTCGGGCCGCCTGCGGGCACGCGTCACCCGGACGCCGCCGCGTCGTGGTGGGTCGTGTGCGGTGGGTCGTGCCTAGCCTCGGGGTGGGGCGTAGCGAGGAGGCGGCATGCGGGTATGGGTGGTGGGCGGCTGTGTGCTGCTGTTGACGGCGTGTGGGGTCCAGGCGGAACGTTCCTCCCTGAGCGCCCCGGAGCCTTCCGTGAGCGTCGCCCCGAGCCCCTCGCCGGAGCCCACCCCGAGCCCCGGGCCGGGGGAGTCCGACGTCGCTCCGCTGGCCGCGCAGTTCGCTCTGGCCCCGGCGGCGGAGGCCCAGCGCCCGGACTGCGTCAGGGACCTGAGCCGGGATCAGCTCCCGGCGGCGTACGGCGAGGGCCCGGCGGTCTGGCTCAGCAGTGCCGCCAACGGGCCGGTGGAGCTGCGGCTGACCGAGCCGGTGGCGCTCTGTCTGCACGGGTTCCGGACCGGCGAGGAGGTGGTGGTCACGCTCTCCGTCGGGGGCCGCGGCTTCCGTACCGCCGTCCGCCCCGAGGAGGCGGTGCGGCCGGAGGGCGAGGAGGCCGCCGAGGCGCTGTTCGACGGGGCGGGGCTACCGGTCTACGGGGAGGACGGCGGTGTGCAGGGCAGCCGGACGTGGCTGCTGGTGCCGCCGAACGTGCCCCGGGAGGCCCTTGCCAAGGCCGGTTCCTTCCAACTCACGGCCCAGCAGGGCGCCTTGACGGCCACTCACGGCCAGGGCGTGGCCCTGCCGGACCACCCGGCCGGCGCCGCCACGGCCGGTGCCCCGCGACGGCTGGTGGTCTCGGGCTACCACCCCGGTGAGCTGGTGCCGGTCGGTCTGTACCGGCGGAGCGAGGGCGGGGAGCGGGCGGAGCTGGTGAGCCGGGTGGGGGAGGTGGTGATGCCGGTCTCGCGGGTCGCGGTGTTCGCGCTTCCGGAGGGGGCGGTGCCAGGTGACGGCGGGGCCTACTGCGTGGCGGTGCCCTCGGAGGTGCCGGGCAACTGCCCGAAGGTTTGAGTGAGTTGTGGTGCCCTTGCTCTTGCGGGCGGGGCGGCGGCACGGTTCAATCGGTCTCCGTTAGGAAAGTTTCCTAATCGCCGCTTCCCCCCACGGAGAGTGCCATGTCTGTCGTGCGCCGCCGTACCGCGATCACCGGCCTGCTGGCCGCCGCCGTCTCCCTGACCCTGGTCGGTGGCACCACCGCCCAGGCCGCCGGAGCGGGGCTGGACGACCCGGCGAAGAAGGAGATCGCCATGAAGCTGGTCTCCAGCGCCGAGAACTCCTCCCTGGACTGGAAGGCCCAGTACAAGTACATCGAGGACATCAAGGACGGCCGGGGCTACACCGCCGGGATCATAGGTTTCTGTTCCGGCACCGGCGACATGCTCGACCTGGTCGAGCACTACACCGACCTCAAGCCCGGCAACATCCTGGCCAAGTACCTCCCGGCCCTGCGCAAGGTGAACGGCACCGAGTCGCACTCCGGCCTCGGCTCCGCCTTCGAGAAGGACTGGGCCACCGCCGCCAAGGACTCGGTCTTCCTGCAGGCCCAGAACGACGAGCGCGACCGTGTCTACTTCAACCCGGCGGTCAAGCAGGCCAAGGCCGACGGCCTGCGCGCGCTCGGCCAGTTCGCGTACTACGACGCCATCGTGATGCACGGCAACGGTGGCGACTCCACCAGCTTCTCCAGCATCCGCAAGCGTGCCCTCGGCAAGGCCAAGACCCCGGCCCAGGGCGGCGACGAGACCACCTACCTGAACGCCTTCCTGGACGCCCGGGTCTGGGCGATGAAGCAGGAGGAGGCGCACAGCGACACCAGCCGGGTGGACACCGCCCAGCGGGTCTTCCTCAAGGCCAAGAACTTCGACCTGAACCCCCCGCTGAAGTGGAAGGTCTACGGCGACAGCTTCAGCATCAACAGCTGAAAATAACGTTTGGAAATCCGGTCGGCCGCTGTGGTCATATGAGTGTCCCGATCCCCCGGGACGGTGGGGGCGCAGCGAGATGGACATGTCCGACCAATGAATTCCGAACAGCACGAAACGGCGCAGCCTTCCCCTTGGCAGGCTCCGCCGGTCGCCCCGGCCGGGGCGGCGTACCCGGCCCCGCCGGTGATGCCCGCCCCGGCCGGGGCGTACCGCTCGGCCAAGAACCTGGCCGTGGCCGCCACGGTGATGCTCGTCCTGGTGATCCTGCTCGACCTGCTGGACGTGGTGGCCTCGCTGTCCGCGGCCGGTGAGTACCGGTCGCTGGCGGACGACCCGTCGCTCGCCCGGGACGGTCTGACCCAGCGGGAGGACTTCACGGCGCTGACCGCGATGCTCCAGATCCTGGGGCTGATCGCCTCCGGCGTGGTCTTCATCTGCTGGTTCTGGCGGATCCGCAAGAACGCCGAGGCGCTCGCGCCGCACGCCCCGCAGCGCCGCGGCCGGGCCTGGGCGATCTGGGGCTGGGTCGTCCCGGTGGTCTCGCTCTGGTTCCCGTTCCACATGACCCAGGACGCCCTGCGGGCCAGCACCCCGTACGGCGCTCCGCGCAAGGGCGAGGGGCTGGTCGGCGCCTGGTGGGGCCTCTGGATCGGTGCGCTCCTGATGGGGCGGATCGACGGGAAGGTGTTCGCCTCGGCGCAGACCGACGAGGAGTTCGCCGTCAGCTACTTCGTCACGGCCGGCAGCGACCTGGTGGACCTGGCCGCGGCGGTGCTGGCGATCCTGGTGGTGCGCCGCCTGACGGCGACTCAGGACGCCACCGCGAGGCAGCTCCCGCCGCAGCAGGCTTACTGGCCGGCCCAGCCGTACGGCCAGCCGCCGGTGCAGCCGCAGGGCTGACGGAGGACCGGACCGGAGCCCCGGGGTGGTGGAGACGCCGCCCCGGGGCTCCGTCGTGTCAGCAGCCGTTGAGCACCGCGCTCAGCGCGGACTTCTCGGCGCTGTCCACCGAGAGGCCGTAGTAGTACTTCACCTGCACCCAGGCCCGGGTGTAGGTGCACTGGTAGGCGGCGCGCGGCAGCCAGGTGGACGGGTCCTGGTCGCCCTTGCTGCGGTTGCTGCTCGCGCTGACGGCGATCAGCTGGGGGCGGGTCAGGTCGTTGGCGAAGGCCTGGCGCTGGGCGGTGCTCCAGGCCCAGGCGCCGGAGCGCCAGGCCTCGGCCAGCGGCACCATGTGGTCGATGTCCAGGCTGCCGGAGGCGGTGAAGGTCACCGCGTCGTACTGGCTGTACCAGCTGCCGGAGACGGAGGCGCAGGCGGAGTCGGTCACCACGTTGGAGCCGTCCCGCTTGAGCACCGTCTCGCGGGTGTTGCAGGTGCCCGAGATGGTGATCCAGTGCGGGAAGAGCGCCCGGTCGTAGGTGGACTCGTGGGACGGGGCGGCGACGGTCAGCGCGGCCAGGTAGCCCCGTGCGGTGGCCGCCGGGACGGGGGTGGGCAGGGCGGCCTGGGCCGGTGCGGCGGAGGTCAGCAGGGCGGCGGCGGCCAGCAGTGCGGAGCCGGCGGCGGCGAGGGCCCGGCGGAATCGGGGCATGCGGAATCGGGACATGGCGAACTCCAGCACGGTGAGGGGGAGTTGACGGCCCGAAGGATTCGGGCGGCGGAGCTCCGCCATCATCGGGCAGGCCCTGTTTACGCGGGTAGACCCCGGAGGTGAATTTCTTTCGCCCGGTCTTCACAGCGGATGCGTGACCGGGGGCTGACGGTGACCATGAAGGAATCCGGCAGAAAGGACCCGGGCCATGTCGATGCTCGACAAGCTCAAGCAGATGCTCCACGGCCACGAGGACACCGTCCGCAGCGGTGTGGACAAGGCGGGCGACGCGATGGACGAGAAGACCGGTGGCAAGTACGCCGGCCAGGTCGACACCGCCCAGCAGAAGATCAACGAACAGCTCGGCACCCAGGAGCCGCCCAGCCAGCCGTGACCGCGAACGACGGAGGAGGCCGTAGCCCGTGACGGGCTACGGCCTCCTCGCGGTGGTGCGTCAGGCGGCGGTGTAGTCGTAGAAGCCCCGGCCGGACTTGCGGCCGAGCAGGCCCGCGTCGACCATCCGGGAGAGCAGCGGCGGAGCGGCGTACAGCGGCTCCTTGTACTCGTCGTACATCGACTCGGCGATCGAGACGATGGTGTCCAGGCCGATCAGGTCGCACAGGCGCAGCGGGCCCATCGGGTGGGCGCAGCCGGCCTCCATGCCCTTGTCGATGTCGGCGGCGGTGGCGACGCCGGACTCGAACATCCGGACCGCGGAGAGCAGGTAGGGCACCAGCAGGGCGTTGACCACGAAGCCGGCCCGGTCGCGGGCCCGGACCGGCTCCTTGCCGAGCACCTGGACGGCGAACTCCTCGACCCGGGAGGTGGTCTCGGCGGAGGTGGTCAGGGTCGGGATGACCTCGACCAGCTTCTGCACCGGGGCGGGGTTGAAGAAGTGCAGGCCGATGACCTGCTCCGGGCGGGAGGTGGCGGCGGCCAGCTTCACGATCGGGATCGAGGAGGTGTTGGAGGCCAGGATGGCGTCCCGGCGCACGACCACCTGGTCGAGGGTCTGGAAGATCTTGGTCTTGACCTCCGCCTGCTCGGCCACCGCCTCGACCACCAGGTCGCGGTCGGCGAAGTCGGCCAGGTCGGTGGTGAAGGAGATCCGCGCCAGGGTCTCGTCCCGCTGCTCCTCGGTCAGCTTGCCCCGCCGGACGGCGGTCTCCAGCGAGTTGGTCAGCCGGGTGCGGCCGAACTCCAGGGCCTCGCCGGTGGCCTCGGAGACCAGCACCTCCAGCCCGGCGCGGGCGAAGACCTCCGCGATGCCCGAACCCATCAGTCCGCAGCCGACTACCCCGACGCGCGCGATGTCACTCACTCAGTTGCCCTTCACGGTGGAGCTGGGGGTGGCCCAGCGTGCTCTGGCGGGTGGTGCGCCGGTGTCGTGGCCGTACGCGCCGCCCGGACGACCGTACTACCCGGCTACCAGCGAGTACATCTCGGTCCGTCATGTGATCCCGCCCTCGTCGGCCCGGGGCCGCCGCGCGGGCGGGGTTTGGGCCGATCGGATGACAATCGGCCCGGTGATCCGCTCCGGCCCCCCGGCGGGCCCGAAGAATCGGCCGCAGGACAGGGAGCACGCCAGGGTGCAGTCGAGGAGGGAGCACGTCACCATGCCGACCGGATCGCTCGTAGGGCAGGTCGCGCTGATCACCGGGGCCGGGCGGGGCATCGGGCGGGAGCTGGCCGTCGGGCTGGCCGCCGAGGGGATGGCGGTCGGGCTGCTCGGCCGCAACCACGGCACCCTGACCGAGACCCTGCGGGAGTGCGTCAGACACGGGGCGCGCGGGGTCGCGGTGACGGCGGACGTCACCCGGCACGGCTCGGTGCGGGAGGCCGTGCGCGCCGTGGAGCGCGACCTCGGGCCGGTGGACTTCCTGGTCAACAACGCCGGGCAGGTGGACCGGGAGGAGGTCCCGCTCTGGGAGACCGACCCGAACCAGTGGTGGCAGGTGGTGGAGACCAACCTGCGCGGCCCGTACAACCTGCTGCGCACCGTGCTGCCCGGCATGGTCGAGCGCCGGCGCGGCCGGGTGGTCAACCTCAACTCCGGTTTCGCGCTCCGCCCCGACGGCCACTACACCGCCTACGCCACCTCCAAGGGCGCGCTGCTCAGGCTCTCCGACAACATCGCCGACTCGCTGGCCGAGCGGCACGTGGTGGTGCTGGACATCAGCCCCGGGGCGGTCGCCACCGAGATGACGGCCGGGATGCCGATGTTCCGGGACATGAAGGCCTGGGGCTCGATCCCGTACATGGTGGCCGTCACGGTGGACGCCGCCCGGGGCCGGTTCGACGCCCTGCACGGGCGGTTCATCCACGCCGGACGGGACAACCTGGAGCTGCTCTGCGCCCGGGCCGAGCAGATCGGCGAGGCCGACGCCCGGACCCTGCGGCTGCGCCCGTACGGCGAGGACGACCCGATGGCCTGAGGGCCTGCGGCGCGCGGCTTCGGTGACGCGCCGTCAGGAGGCGGGCGCCGTCCAGCCGGTGGACTCCTTCCAGGCCAGGTGGTCGCCGTGCACCTTGGCCCAGAGGCGGTCCCGGTCCGCCGCGTCCAGACCCGCCGGGCCGTCCAGCACCAGGCCGAACAGGCCGGCCAGCAGGGCGAACCAGGCGTCCCGGTCGGCAACCTCGGTGACCGTCCGGCCGTCCGCTTCGGTGCGGACCAGCACGCAGCCGCGCAGCGCCACCAGCGCCTCGGCCTCCCGGCGCAGCACCGTGGACACCGGGACGAACGGCGAGTCGGGCGAGGTGGAGAGCCACTCGTGCTTGACCAGGAAGTCCGCCGTCACGGCCGCCTCCGGGCGGAAGTCCATGCCGGCGAAGGAACCGAGCGGGTCGTGCGCCAGCCGCCAGCCGCCGGGCTCGGCCGCCGAGGGCTCCAGGACCAGGGCCAGCGGGGTCTGACGGTACGTCCCCTCGCGCAGCGGCAGCGGCTCGTGCAGCGCGTCGCCGAGGCCGACGTCCACCATGAACTCCCGGCCCTCGCAGCGCACGGTCAGCACCAGGTGGTTGGCGTTCGCCCCGGCCGGGTCCTGCGGGCTGTTCTGCACGCCGCCCACGTGCCGGCGGACGTCGTAGCCGAGCGAGGCCAGCAGCGCGCCGAAGGCGCCGTTGAGGTGGAAGCAGTAGCCGCCCCGGCCGGCGGCTATCCGGCGGGCCGAGTCGGTGGGGTCGATGCTGTTCGGGCGGTTGATCTGGATGTCCAGGGTCTCGTACGGGACCCGCTCGACGTGGGCCCGGTGCAGGGCGAACAGCGCGGCCACGGTCGGGTGGCTCGGGCGCTCGACGCCGAGGTGCGCCAGGTAGTCGGCGACCAGCCGCTCGGGCAGGGTGGCGGGCTCGGGCCGGGGCGCCTCCTTCGCGGGCGGGTTCGGCCCGGCCAGCGCGGCGGCGTCGGCCACCCGCCGGTACCCCTCGCGCAGCGGGCCGCCGCTCAGCTCCAGCACCTCGGCCACCGCCGCCGTGAACTCCTTGCCGTCCCCGCCCGCGAGCAGCCCGCGGCAGCCGTCGAGCAGCCGCCCGCCCAGCTCGGGGTGGGCCGCGCGCAGCATCCGGGGCATCCACTTGCCCTTGCCCTGCCAGTGGCCGCCCGAGGAGAGCAGCAGCTCGGCGGCGCGCTCCAGGACCTGGGCGGCGACCACGGCCCGCTCGTCCGCCGGGCGCTCGTCCAGCAGGTCGTCGTACAGGTCGGTCAGCATGTACCGCCTGGTCTCCAGCGCCTCGGCCGAGGCCGGGGCGGGCCCGGCGGCCAGCAGCCGGGCGGCCTCGGCGCGCAGCTCGGAGGCGGTGCCGTCGGCGTCCAGCAGGGTCAGGCCGGTGGCGCACATCGAGATCAGCGAGGGCACCGCGTTGACCCGGTCCCAGTCGAAGAAGGCCCTGGTCGAGGACGGGGTCTGGACGAACAGCTCGACCGGCCAACCCTGGTGACGGGTCGTCTCCCGGTAGACCTCGTACCCCTCGGGGCGGACCACGACCAGGTCGAGGTCGGAGCCGGCCGTCGCCTCTCCCCGGGCGGTCGAGCCACCGAGGTAGGCGGCCACCGCCTCCGGGAACGCCGACCTGACCAACTGCTGCGCCACTGCGATGGGATCGTCCATGGCGCAGATGATCGCCCACGACCCCTGCTCCGCGCAGCCCATTTGTCCGGCCTGACGGAGCTTCGGGCGGCTCAGGTCAGCTCGTCGGCCAGCAGGTCCATCAGCAGGCCGTCGTGCCAGGTCCCGTCCGCCCCGCGCTCGTACCGGCGCATCACGCCGACCGGACGGAAGCCCACCTTGGTGTAGCAGCGGATCGCGGCCTCGTTGTCGGCCGCCGGGTCGATCACCAGCCGGTGGTGGCCGAGGGCGGTGACCAGGTGGCGGGCCAGGGTGCGGACGGCGTCCGTGCCGAGGCCGCGGCCGTGCACGGCCGGGTCCAGGAAGACGTCGATGCCCGCGTGCCGGTACTCCGGGTCGTTCTCGGCGTACCACTGCACCGCGCCGACCACCCGGCCCCCGGCCTCGACCGCGAACACCTCGGTCTCCGGATCGGCCAGGTCCTCCGCCACCTCGGCGACCAGGTCGGCCTCCCCGCGCCAGCGGGCCCGCACCTCGGGGGTGTCCCGGATCGCGGCCAGCCGGGGCACGTCGTCGGGGGTGGCGGGGCGCAGCGTCACGGCGTCGCCGTGCAGGATGGTGGCCATGGCTCCGACCATAGGGGCTGTCCTGCTGGTCGGCCGGGTGGTCGGGCGAGGCCGGTCGGCTCGGATAGCCTGAGGGCACGATGCAAAGCTTCACGACGCCTTTTGGTGAGTTCGAGCTCAACCGCTTCCCGGAGGACAACCGGGACCTCCTGCGGGCCTGGGACGCGGCCGACGACTACCTGCTGCGCCACCTGGCCGGGATCGACGGCGCACCGCCGGTCGACCTGACGGGCCGTCCGGTGGTGGTCGGCGACCGCTGGGGCGCGCTGGTCACCGCGCTGGCGGAGCACCGGCCGGTGCAGATCTCGGACTCCTACCTGAGCGGCCGGGCCACCCGGGACAACCTCGCCCGGGCCGGGGTGGCGGACGGGGCGGTGGAGCTGCTCACCACCCAGGACGCGCCGCCGGAGCGGATCGACGTGCTGCTGGTGCGGGTGCCCAAGAGCCTGGCGCTGCTGGAGGACCAGCTGCACCGGCTGGCCCCGGCCGTGCACGCCGGGACGGTGGTGGTGGGCACCGGCATGGTGCCCGACATCCACACCTCCACCCTCCGGCTGTTCGAGCGGATCCTCGGCCCGACCAGGACCTCGCTGGCCGTCCGCAAGGCCCGGCTGATCTTCTGCACCCCCGATCCCGCGCTGCCCCGCACCGCCAGCCCCTGGCCGCTGCGGTACGAGCTCCCCGACGACATCGGGGTGGTCTCCGGACGGACCGTCACCAACCACGCCGGCGTCTTCTGCGCGGACCGCCTCGACATCGGCACCCGCTTCCTGCTGTCCCACCTGCGGCCGACCACCGGCCCGCTGCGGATCGCCGACCTCGGCTGCGGCAACGGCGTGGTCGGCACCGCCGCCGCGCTGGCCAACCCCGAGGCCGAGATCCTCTTCGTGGACGAGTCGCACCAGGCGATGGCCTCCGCCGAGGCCACCTTCCGGGACGCCCTGGGCCCGGCCGCGAAGGCCGTGTTCACGGTGGGCGACGCCCTGGCCGACGTCGAGCCCGGGTCGGTGGACGTGGTCCTGAACAACCCGCCCTTCCACAGCCACCAGGCCACCACCGACGCCACCGCCTGGGCGATGTTCACCAGCGCCCGCCGCTCGCTGCGCCGCGGCGGCGAGCTCTGGGTGGTCGGCAACCGGCACCTGGGCTACCACGTCAAGCTGAAGAAGCTCTTCGGCAACTGCCAACTGGTCGCCAGCGACCGCAAGTTCGTCCTGCTGCGGGCCGTCAACCGGTAGCGGCCGGCCGGGTCACCTCCGCCAGAACAGGTGGTGGGTGACGCCGCTCGGGCTCGGGACCACGTCCAGGTGGAAGCGGTCGAGCAGCTCGTCGGGCGAGCTCCACAGGCGCAGGCCGGTGCCGAGCTCGACCGGCGAGACCACCACGTGCAGGGTGTCGACCAGGTCGGCGTCGAGGAACTGCCGGATGGTGGAGACGCCTCCGCCGAGCCGGACGTCCTGGCCGTCGGCCGCCTCCCGGGCCATTGCCAGGACGTCGGCCGGCTCGCCGGAGACGAAGTGGAACGTGGTGTCCGAGAGGGTGAAGGACGGGCGCTCGTGGTGGGTCAGGACGAACACCGGGGTGCGGAACGGCGGCTCCTCGCCCCACCAGCCGCGCCACTCCTCGTCCTGCCAGGGGCCGCGCAGGGGGCCGAACTTGTTCCGCCCCATGATCTCGGCGCCGATGTTGCGCGCGTAGTCCCGGGTGAAGACGTCGTCCAGGCCCCGGCTGCCGCCGGGGTCGGTGCGCATCGGCCAGCTGGCGGTGGCTCCGGCCCAGGCGAACAGCCGACCGGGATCGACGTGGCCGAACGGGCGCTCCAGGGTCTGGTCCTCACCGGCCCCGATCCCGTCGGCGGAGACGTTGAAGTTCTGGACCCTCAGCAGTTGCTCGGCCATGTGCCCTCCGGGGAAGTCGTGGTCCGCACCGGGTGGTGCGGACGGTACGAGTCTGCCCCCGGAGGCTACGGGCCGGGTCCGACGCCACACCCCCGTGGCGGCGCCGGACCTGACGGCCGCTCAGACGCCGTACACCTCGGCCAGGAAGTCCTCGACCACCCGGGTGAAGACCTCGGGGCGCTCCATCGCGGGGATGTGGGCGGTGTCCGGGATGTCGGCGACCCGGCCGTGCGGCGCGGCCTGGGCGAACGGGGTGGCCAGCGAGACCAGGGCGGGGGAGTCCAGCGCGCCGCTGGCGGCCAGCACCGGGACGGTCACCTCGCCGGCCCGGCCGAGGGTGGCGGGCACCTGGAGGTGGTGGTTGGGCTCGTCCGGGGTGTGCTTCATGATCGTGCGCAGGGCCATGTCCCGGCGGCGGCGCACCAGTTCGGGGTCGAGGTCGGCGACCTGGCGGTGCGGGCCGGCGATCGAGAGGGCGAGCGAGTCGAGCCAGCCCTCGATGTTCCCGGACATCAGTGCGGTGTTGTGGACGGTCTGGGCCTCGTCGTTCCACGGGTCGGTGACGGTGGGCTCGTGGGTGCCGCCGCCGCTGATCAGGATCCCGGCGACCAGCTCGGGGTGCTCGAGGGCGGTCTCCACCGCGATCGTGCCGCCCATCGAGAGGCCGACCAGCACGGCCGGGCCCAGGTCGAGGTGGCGCAGCAGGGCGGCCAGGTCGTCGCACTGGCGGAAGGGCCGGCCGGCGTTGGCCGAGGCGCCGTGGCCCCGTGCGTCCGGGGCGATCACCCGGTAGTCGGCGGAGAGCGCCTCGACCTGGGCGTCCCACATGGTGAAGTCCATGAAACCGCCGTGCAGCAGCACGACGGGGCGGCCGGAGCCCGCGTCGCGGTAGGCGAGGAGGCCGTCCTCGGACTCGAAGGTGTGGATGGTGCCGGCGTAGGACTGCTCGGTGGTGTTCGTCATGACACCTAAGGTGCCATGTTTGAGGTGAGATGACAACCCAGTTGTCATCAATCTCGGAAAATTGGCACCCCGGGTGTCATGATGGACGGGTGACCGACAACGACACCCCCAGTGACCCCGACCTCGCCCCCCGGCTGATGGAGGTCTTCGCCTTGGTCGGCCCGCTCTACCGGCGGGTCCAGCGAAAGGTAGAGACGGACGCCCCGCAGCAGGGCCTGTCCGTCGGCGTCCGCGGCGTGCTGGAGCTGCTCCGCGAGCACGGGCCGATGACCGTCCCGCAGATGGGCCGGGCCCAGGCGCTCAGCCGCCAGTTCGTCCAGCGGATGGTCAACGACGCACTCGCCGAGGGGCTGGTCGAGGCCATGCCCAACCCCGCCCACCAGCGCTCCTCGCTGATCCGGCTGACCGACGGCGGCCGGGCCGCCATCGCCGCCGTGCTCGACCGTGAGCACGGGCTGCTGCGCCAGATCGGCGCGGACGTCACGGCGGCGGACGTCGACACCACCGTCCGGGTGCTCGGCCGGATGCTGGAGCTCTTCGACGACGTGGACGTGAACTGACCGCGGGTCAGAGGACGGCGGGTCAGAGGACGGCGGGTCAGAGGGTGGGCGCGTCCTTCTCCACGGCGAAGTCGCCGGGGGCCGGCTGCTGCTCGGCGAACACCTCCCCGGCGGTCAGCCGGGCCCGCAGCCGCAGCACCGAGCCGGGCGCCACCCCCGTCAGCTGGGCCGGACGGATCGCCAGGCCGAGCGTCTGGCCCACCCGGGGCGAGAGCAGGTCGCCGAAGCCCGGCACGGGCGTGGCGGAGAGCAGCTCCACCTGGGCGAGCTGCCACCCCGGCAGCCTGGGGTGCGGGGCGGCGCTCACCAGCCGGACCCGCAGCACGGTCAGGTTCTCCATCGACGCGACCATCGGCTCATGCCTCCACGGGGGTGCGGGCCCCGGCCAGCAGCGCGGCCAGGGCGGCGGCGATCGGCAGGCCGGTGTGCGATTCGTAGTAGCTGTAGGCGGGCATCGGATTCACCTCGAAGCACACCCAAGCACCGTCCGGCCGCTGCCGCAGGTCGATCCCGGCCAGCGGCAGGCCCAGCGCGGCGGCCAGTGCCACCGACCGCTCCGCCACCGCCTCCGGCAGCTCGCACACCGTCAGCTCGGCCCGCAGGCCGTCCCGGTGGGCGTAGCGGTAGTCCACGGCGGCGCTCTCCACCCCGGCCGCGAACACCTCCCGGCCGACCACGTGGACCCGTACGTCCCGGCCCGGCACGTACGCCTGGAACTGGGTCGGCAGGCCGCTCACCAGGTGCAGGCGTGACTCGTCGTCAGGAGTCAGCTCCCGCACGATCGAGCGGATGCCGCTGACCGACTTGTAGACCACCCGGCCGTGCTCGGCGCGGAACTCGCGGACCTCGTCCGGGTCGTCCGTCACCAGGGTCTCCGGCACAGGGAAGCCGGACCTGGCGATCAGCTGGGCCTGGTACGGCTTGGACGCGTTGGACTCCATGGCGAGCGGGCGGTTCACCACCAAGGCGTCGGCCCAGTCCAGCCAGTCGGTGAACCAGCGGTGGAAGGCGGCCGCCCGGGCCCGCGCCGCCAGGTCGTCGCCCGGGGCGGCGGGCAGCTCCAGCGGGCGGGCGTAGACGGCCGAGACCTCGGTGAGCGGCACCTGCCGCCCGTCGACGGACACCAGCCCGGGCAGGCCGGCCCCGCAGACGAAGTCGTGCCGGGCCAGCCGGGCCTGATCGACCACCAGGTGCTCGTACTCGGCGGCCCGGGCGGCCTCCACGGCGCGCGTCAGCGGCGGATCGTCGAGCAGCCCGTAGAACAGGATCACCGCGCCACCTCCCGGGCCTGGCCGTGCGGGGCGGCTGCGCCGGGCCGGGCGGGGGACTGCGCGGCGGGGGACGGCGCAGCGGGGGCGTGGGGTGGGGCCGACGCGCCGGGGTGGGGCGGGGATCGCCGGTCGCCGGCCGCGGCCGCGCGCTCGGCCGCCGGGCAGGGCGGCGGCCCGTCCGGGGCGGCGGCGCGGGCCGGGGGCTCCGGCTGCCCGGCCTGCGGGCGTGCGAGGGCCCCGCCCTCCTGACGCGGCGTCAGCCGGCCGGGGGCGGCGCCGTGCACGGCCGTCGCCTCCCGGGCTCCGGTGGACGGGGCTTCCGCGTCTCGGCCGTTCGGCTCGCCGCCGGCGGCCGTCCGGTGGAGCCAGTCGGTGACGGCGGTGCGGTGGGCGGTGGGGGTCAGGGGCGGGTGGAGGTCGATCTCGGTGAGCCGTCCGGTGAGGGTGAAGCAGAGCTCCAGGAGGGAGGTGCCGAGGCGGTCGGCGAGGAGTCTGGCCTGCGGGCCGTAGCGGGCGGCGGCCGGGCCGAGGAGGTGGTGGCCGCAGAGCAGGAGGCGGGGGCCGGTGGCCGGGGCCGGGTGGAGCTCGGCCGGGACGGGCGCGCCGGGGCCGCCGGGCCACTCCAGCTCGGGGACGAGCCGCTCGCCCGGCCCGGGGGTGAGCAGGCCGCTCCGGGTGGCCCGGCCGGTGCGGGTCACCGGGAGGCCGAGGCGCCCGGCCAGCGCGAGGGCGGTGGTGGCGGAGAGCACGCCCGGGGAGGTGCCGCAGGAGTGGCGTGGGCCGAGCACCCGGGGCCCGAGGCCGAGCAGCCAGCTGGCGAGCAGCGCGTACCGCTCGGCCCGGGCGTAGTCGTGGTCCTTGGCCGAGGCGCCGGCCGCCCGGACCAGCGGAAGGTGCGTCAGACGGTGCAGCACCGCGCCCACCCCGTCGTCGGCGAGCCGCTCGCCGCCGGGCAGGGTTAGCACGGTGCGTGCGGCCCCGGCGGCGTCCACCCGGTGCGTCCACCGGGCCCGGAGCAGTTCTCCGGGGCCGAGCAGCAGCACCCGGCCGCTGCCCGCCCGGCCGGCCAGCGCGCGGGCCACCGAGGCCGCGCCCAGGTCGGTGCGGTCGGCCAGGACGAGCACCGTGCGGGGCGCCGCAGGGGCCGCCGTCACTGCGGGGGCAGGTTGTCGAAGGACCGCTTGGCCGCCGGGTCGCCCGCGGCCATGGCCTGCCGGAGCCCTTCGGCCTCCGGGTCGTAGACCGGCCCGCCCTGGAGGTCGGGGCGCAGTGCGGAGCCGATGAACGGCTCGCCGGCCCCGACCCCGGCCCCGCCCCCGTCCTCGTAACCCGTCCCGTCCTGTCCGCCGCCCTGGCCACCGCCGTCCTGACCGCCCGTCAGGGCCTGCTCCACGGCGGCCAGCCGGGCCTGGAGGTCGAGCACGGCCTCGGTCAGCGGGTCGGTGTCGGCGGCGCTGTGCTCGAAGGGGAGCTTGGGCCGCTCGGGCCGCTTGTTCTCGACCCGGTCCTTGATGTCCTTGCGCTCCTTGAAGGGCTCCTTGACCTCCTTCCGGGCGTCCTTGCGCTCCTTGAACGGCTCCTTGAGGTCCTTGAGCCCGTCCTTCAGCTCCTTGCGGGCGTCCTTGAGCTCCTTGCCGCCGTCCTTCAGCTCCTTGGTCAGCGGCTTGCCGCAGGAGACCGAGACGGTGGCGGTCATGCTCACCGCCGGGGCGGGGATGCCGGTGACGGAGACACAGGTGTCGGCGCCCGCGTAGGACTTGGAGTTCGGCGTGCTGCTGGAGCTGAACTCCGTCCGCCCCGCGCTGCCCGGGAACGGGTCGCCGCCGTCGCCGCGGTTGCGGGCCAGCTCCAGGTCGCGGCGGTCGTCGGCCTGGACCAGGCCGACCTTGTAGTGGTTCTCGTCGGTGTTCCCCGGCTTGGTCTCGTCCACGTGCCAGACCAGCAGGCCGGGGCCGGGCAGCGAGACGTCGTAGCCACTCTGCTGGCGGTTCTCCACCAGGAAGTACTCGCTGCCGCCGGCGCCGTTCTTCCAGAGCCGGTGGACGGTGTGGCTGGACTTGACGTCCTCGAAGGTGACCGGGCCGCCGGAGGTGACCACGGTGGCGCTCGCCCAGCCCTGGTTCACCTTGCACCAGGCGGACGGGTGGGTCGGCACGTCGCCCCCGCCGCCCCAGGAACCGCCGCCCATCAGGCACCAGTTGCCGACGCCCTCGGAGGTGCCGTCGGTGTCGTAGAGGTCGGGGAAGCCGAACAGCAGGTGGCCCAGCTCGTGCGCGCAGACGCCGATCTTCGCGTCCTCGGGGATGGTGAGGTAGGCGAACACCTTGGTGCCGTCCACGTTCTGCACCTCGGGCAGGGTCCACTTGTGCGACCAGATGTCGCCCGGGTGGCCGGTGGCCTCGCCGCCGGAGCCGGCGTGGACCACGATGAAGGCGTCCACGAAGCCGTTGCCGTCGTTGTCGTACGGGGTGAAGTCCACCGTCGGGTCGGCGGCCGCCAGCGCGTCACGGGCCATCAGGTGGGCGCGGGGCTCCCCGGTGGGGCGGCCGATGCCGAAGTTCCCGTTGGCGTACCAGGCCAGCGTCTGCGGCAGCCGGAGCGGGCCGACCACCTCGCCGACGATGTCCACCAGACCGTGCGTCACCTCGCGGTAGTACTCCCGGACGGAACCGTGCTCCAGCTCGCCGAGCGAGAAGAACAGCTTCTCGAAGTGCGCCTGATCGGCCGTCAGGGTCTTGTCGGAGAAGTCCGCCAGCACCACCACGACCCGCACCGCGCCGCGCAGCGGGGCCCGCTCGGCGGCCGCCTGCTTGATCGTGGTGTACGGGGTGCCGAGCGGGAACTCCTCGGGCGGGAAGATGGCGCCGTCGTCGAAGCCGAGCCGGTGCGGCGTGCGCCCCACCGAGAGCTGGCCGGCCAGCGCGTCCGGGCCGGAGCGCAGGCGGGCCAGCTCCTGCTCGAGCCGCTCGCGCAGCTCGGGGCTGGGTGCCACGGCGCAGAAGTCGGACCAGACGGCCCGGCCCCCGGGCCCGTCGCCGGCTCTGGAGGTGGAGGGGGAGGAGGACTGGGGCATGGCGGCTCCCTCGGCAGCGGACTGCGGTCTTCTGACTACGCATGGTAGTGAGCCGAGCGCGCGTGCGATACCGCCGTACGGGGGAGCCGCCCCGGTGCAGGCCTTGGGGTGTCAGCCTTGTTCGGTGACGAATCGTTCCGTCTCCGCCTTGCCGACGCCGAGGTCGGTCAGCAGTCCGGCCCCGTCCTCCAGCTCCAGGGCGGCCAGCACGATGTGCTCGGTGCCCACGTGCTGGTGGCCGAGCCGGATCGCCTCGCGGAAGGTCAGCTCCAGCAGCTTCTTGCAGGCCGTGTCGTACGGGATCAGGGCCGGCTGGTGCTCGGCCGGCGCGGGCAGGGTGGCGGTGGCGGCCGCGCGCAGCTGCTGCGGCGTCACCCCCTGCGCGGCCAGCGCCCGGAAGCCGAGCGAGTCCTGAGTGGTGGTCAGGCCGAGCAGCAGGTGAGCGGTGCGGATCTCGTCACCGCCCGCCGACCGGGCCTCCTCCTGGGAGGCGACCACGGCCGTGCGGGCCGCGTCGTCGAACTTCTTGAAGCCCTGGCTCGGGTCCAGGCTGCCGGGCTCGCCCGGGTCCTTGGGCACGAAGCGCTTCTGGGCCGCCTGGCGGGTGACGCCCATGTGGCGCCCGATGTCGGTCCAGGAGGCGCCGGAGCGCCGGGCCTGGTCGACGAAGTGCCCGATCAGGTGGTCGGCCAGCTCGCCGAGGTGGTCGGCCGCGATGACCGCCCCTTCGAGCTGCACCAGGGCGTCGGTGGGGTGGACCTTCTTGATGGACTCGATCAGGTCGTCGAGCCGTACCGGAGTCGTCATGTGTCAACCTTAAGTTGACACTCCTGGGGTGTCAACCCCGGGTTGACATCTACTCGGCGGGGCAGAACGCGTCGCCCGCCGGACGGCTGCCGGTGGTCAGGAAGGCGGTCACCAGCCGGTCGCCGCAGGCGTTCCCGTTGGCCGCGTAGACGTCGTGGCCGCCGGAGTCGACCGTGACCATCCGGGCTCGCTGGCCCAAGGCCTGACGGAGCTTCAGGGCGCCGGCGTACGGGGTGGCGGGGTCGCGCAGGTTCTGCGCCAGCAGCACGTTCGGCGGGCCGGCCGGGGTGATCCGGACGGGGGGCTCGGCGGGGGCGGGCCAGAAGGCGCAGGGCATCACGTTGACGGGCATGCCCGCCGTGAGCGGGTGCCGCGCGCGGGATTCCGCGACGGCCTCGGTGTACGCAGCCGGGTCGCGCGGCCAGGCCACGTCGTTGCAGAGCACCGCGGCCGAGACCGCCACCGTGTTCTGCAGCGCCGCGTCCGGGGGCAGCTGCGGCGCCGGCGGGGTGCGGCGGTCCAGTCCGGCGCGGACCAGGCGGGCCAGGGCGGGGAAGCGCTCGTCGTCGTAGAGCGAGGTGAGCAGTGCCTCGCGGAGCGCGTTCCCGTCCAGCGCCTCCGGGTTGGCACCCGGCCAGGCCAGCGGCTCGCGGTCCAGCGCGGCGGCCAGCTCCAGGAAGAGCGGCCGGACCAGCTCCGGGCGCTCGGCCAGCCGCAGCGGGTTGTCCGGCGCGGCGGCCCAGCGGGCGAAGTCCGGGAACCGGTCCTCGGCGCCCGGCCCGAACGCGGCCAGCCAGCCCCGGCCCACCTTCGCCGGGTCCGGGTCGTCGTTGCTGTCGAGCACGACCCGGTCGGTGCGGTCCGGGAACATCGTGCTGTACACCGCCCCGGCGTAGGTGCCGTAGGAGACGCCCCAGAGCGAGAGCTTCCGCTCCCCGAGCGCCTGCCGGACCGCGTCGATGTCGCGGGCCTCGTTGGCGGTGGAGAGGGTACGCAGCACCGGGCCGCCGTTGCGCAGGCAGGCCTCGGCGACCCGGCGGGCGGTCTCGGTGTTGGCGGTGGTCGAGCCGTCGGCGGCCGGCCAGGGGCGCAGCTTCGTCATCGACAGGTCCTCGTGCGCCAGCCCGCAGCTCACCGGAGTGCTCCGGCCCACCCCGCGCGGGTCGAAGCCGACCAGGTCGTACATCTCCCGGACCTCGCGCGGCAGTTGCTTCGCCGCCTTGGTCGGCCAGTCCACCGCCCCGCCGCCCGGGCCGCCGGGCACCATCAGCAGGACGCCCCGCCGCCGCTCCGGCCGCTCGGCCGGGATCCGGGAGACGGCCAGGGTGATCCGCGGGCCGCCGGGCGCGGCGTGGTCCAGCGGCACCTCCACGGTGGCGCACCGCTGGCGCGGGTCGAGGTCCTTGCCGGGGCAGCTGGTCCAACCCGGGCGGTGCGGGCTCGCGTCGGCGGTCGGGACGGCGAGCCCCAGGAGCGAGGCGGCCACGGCGGTGGCGGCGGCGAGGGCGGCGATTCGGTGCGTCGTCATGCCCCGAAGTCTTCTCCTCCGGCCCCCGCCGCCCCATCCGGCCAGCGGGCCGGTCCGGGGTGGGGCATTCCCCACCCCGGCGGGGGAGTTGACCCCTCGTCAGGAACGGCGCGCCGGGATCGGCGGCCGGAGCCTGTCGGGGCGGCGGCCCGGCTGGCAGGATGGCCGCGCGAGCGCGCTCGGAACCGCTTTGCATGGCCATGCGTTCTGATGCATACTCTTCCCATGTCCAAGGTCCTCACCTCCCTCCCCACCGGCGAGCGCGTCGGTATCGCCTTCTCCGGCGGCCTCGACACCTCGGTGGCCGTCGCCTGGATGCGTGACAAGGGCGCCGTGCCCTGCACGTACACGGCCGACATCGGCCAGTACGACGAGCCCGACATCGCCTCGGTGCCCGGCCGCGCCGCCGCCTACGGGGCGGAGATCGCGCGCCTGGTGGACTGCAAGGCCGCCCTGGTCGAGGAGGGGCTGGCGGCGCTGGCCTGCGGCGCGTTCCACATCCGCTCCGGCGGCCGGGCGTACTTCAACACCACGCCGCTGGGCCGGGCCGTCACCGGCACCCTGCTGGTCCGGGCGATGCTCGAGGACGGCGTGCAGATCTGGGGCGACGGCTCCACCTACAAGGGCAACGACATCGAGCGGTTCTACCGCTACGGCCTGCTGGCCAACCCGCACCTGCGGATCTACAAGCCCTGGCTGGACGCGGACTTCGTGACCGAGCTGGGCGGCCGCAAGGAGATGTCCGAGTGGCTGGTCGCGCACGACCTGCCGTACCGGGACTCCACCGAGAAGGCGTACTCCACCGACGCCAACATCTGGGGCGCCACCCACGAGGCCAAGACCCTGGAGCACCTCGACACCGGCATCGAGACCGTCGACCCGATCATGGGCGTCCGGTTCTGGGACCCGTCGGTGGAGATCGCCACCGAGGACGTCACCATCGCCTTCGAGCAGGGCCGGCCGGTCTCGATCAACGGCAAGACCTTCGCCACCCCGGTCGACCTGGTCATGGAGGCCAACGCGATCGGCGGCCGGCACGGCCTCGGCATGTCCGACCAGATCGAGAACCGGATCATCGAGGCGAAGAGCCGCGGCATCTACGAGGCCCCCGGCCTCGCGCTGCTGCACATCGTCTACGAGCGCCTCGTCAACGCGATCCACAACGAGGACACCATCGCCGCCTACCACAACGAGGGCCGCCGCCTCGGCCGGCTGCTCTACGAGGGCCGCTGGCTGGACCCGCAGGCCCTGATGGTCCGTGAGTCGCTCCAGCGCTGGGTCGGCGCCGCGGTCACCGGCGAGGTCACCCTGCGGCTGCGCCGCGGCGAGGACTACTCGATCCTCGACACCAAGGGCCCGGCCCTCAGCTACCACCCGGACAAGCTCTCCATGGAGCGCACCGAGGACGCCGCCTTCGGCCCGGTCGACCGGATCGGCCAGCTGACCATGCGCAACCTCGACATCGCCGACTCCCGCTCCCGCCTGGAGCAGTACGCCGCCCTCGGCCTGGTCGGCGAGGCCCCCGGCGGCCAGAGCTCGATCGGCGCAGCCCAGGCGGCCTCGACCGGCCTGATCGGCGCGATGGACCAGGGTGGCGCCAAGGCCATCGCCTCCACCGTCGAGCCCACCGCCGAGGAGGCCGCCCTCGACCGCGCGGCCATGGAGTCCGGCACCGACTGACCGTCACCGTCCGTGCGCGGCACGGTCGTTGGGCCCCGGTGGGAGCAGTCCCGCCGGGGCCCTTCCCTGTGTGCGCCCAGGGCGCCGCGCCGTGGGAAACTTAGGTAAGCCTAAGTTCGATGCTGTCGCCAAGCTCCTTGCATGAATGTTCCGTACTGCGTATATTCATGCCTAGCCCTAGAGAGGAATCGTCATGGCATTGCGAGTGGCCGTCGCCGGAGCGAGCGGGTATGCGGGCGGCGAGGCGCTGCGCCTGCTGCTCGGCCACCCGGAGGTCGAGATCGGCGCGCTGACCGGTGGGTCCAACGCCGGGGCGCGGTTCGGGGAGTTGCAGCCGCACCTGCTGCCGCTGGCCGACCGGGTGCTGGAGCCGACCACCCCCGAGACGCTGGCCGGGCACGACGTGGTCTTCCTCGGGCTGCCGCACGGCCAGTCCGCCGCCGTCGCCGAGGCGCTCGGCGAGGACGTGCTGGTGGTGGACTGCGGGGCGGACTTCCGGCTCAAGGACGCCGCGGTCTGGGAGAAGTTCTACGGCTCCCCGCACGCCGGCACCTGGCCCTACGGCCTGCCCGAACTCCCCGGCCACCGGGCCGCGTTGAAGGACACCAAGCGGATCGCCGTGCCGGGCTGCTACCCGACCGCCGTCACCCTGGCGCTGTTCCCGGCCTACGCCGCCCGCCTCGCCGAGCCGGAGGCGGTGATCACCGCCGCCTCGGGCACCTCCGGCGCCGGCAAGGCGGCCAAGCCGCACCTGCTGGGCAGCGAGGTGATGGGCTCGATGAGCCCGTACGGCGTGGGCGGCGGCCACCGGCACACCCCGGAGATGGCGCAGAACCTCGGCCCGGTCGCCGGGGAGGACGTGATCGTCTCCTTCACCCCGACCCTGGCCCCGATGCCCCGCGGCATCCTGGCCACCTGCAGCGCCAAGGCGAAGCCGGGCACCACCGCGGAGGGCCTGCGCCGCGCGTACGCCGAGGCCTTCGCGGGCGAGCCCTTCGTCCGCCTGCTGCCCGAGGGGCAGTGGCCGCAGACCAGTTCGGTCTACGGCTCCAACGCCGCGCTGGTCCAGGTCGCCCTGGACGAGCACGCCGGGCGGGTCATCGCGATCAGCGCGATCGACAACCTGGTGAAGGGCACCGCCGGCGGCGCGGTGCAGAGCATGAACATCGCCCTCGGCCTCCCCGAGGAGCTCGGCCTCCCCTTGATCGGAGTCGCACCGTGACCACCAGTCAGAACCTCGGCGTCACGGCGGCCAAGGGCTTCCGCGCCGCCGGGATCACCGCCGGCATCAAGGCCAGCGGCACCCCCGACCTCGCCCTGGTGGTCAACGACGGCCCGCAGCTGGCCGCAGCCGGCGTCTTCACCTCGAACCGGGTCAAGGCCGCCCCCGTGCTCTGGAGCGAGCAGGTGGTGAAGGGCGGTCAGATCTCCGCGGTCGTCCTCAACTCCGGTGGCGCCAACGCCTGCACCGGCCCGGCCGGCTTCCAGGACACCCACGCCACCGCCGAGAAGGTCGCCGCCGAGCTGGGGCTGAACGCGGGCGAGGTGGCCGTCGCCTCCACCGGTCTGATCGGCGTCCGGCTGCCGATGGACATCCTGCTGCCCGGCGTGGAGCAGGCCGCCAAGGCGCTCAGCGACGGCGGCGGCGAGGCCGCCGCGATCGCCATCAAGACCACCGACACCGTGCACAAGACCTCCCAGGTCACCCAGGGCGGCTGGACGGTCGGCGGGATGGCCAAGGGCGCCGGCATGCTCGCCCCGAGCCTGGCCACCATGCTGGTCGTCATCACCACCGACGCCGTGGTGGATGCCCCCGGCCTGGACGCCGCGCTGCGCTCGGCCACCAACGTCACCTTCGACCGGATCGACTCCGACGGCTGCATGTCGACCAACGACACCGTGCTGCTGCTGGCCTCCGGCGCCTCCGGCGTCACCCCGGACGCGGCCGAGTTCGCCGCCGCGGTGGCCACCGTCAGCGCCGACCTGGCCCGCCAGCTGATCGGCGACGCCGAGGGCGCGTCCAAGGACATCCGGATCGACGTGGTGAACGCGGCCACCGAGGCCGAGGCCGTCGAGGTGGCCCGCACCATCTCCCGGAACAACCTGCTCAAGTGCGCCCTGCACGGCGAGGACCCGAACTGGGGCCGGGTGCTGGCCGCGATCGGCACCACCACCGCCGCCTTCGACCCGAACGAGCTGAACGTCGCGATCAACGGCGTCTGGGTCTGCCAGGACGGCGGCGTGGGGGAGGACCGCGACCTGGTCGACATGACGGGCCGTGAGATCGTCATCACCGCCGACCTGCGGGCCGGGGAGGCGAAGGCCAGCGTGTGGACCAACGACCTCACCGCCGACTACGTCCACGAGAACAGCGCCTACTCCACCTGAGCCGGGGGACACCGTGAAGATCGCACCCAAGGGCGAACAGGCCCGGAACAACACCGCGCTGCCCAAGGCGGTGACCCTGATCGAGGCGCTGCCCTGGCTGGAGCGCTTCCACGGCAAGACCGTGGTCATCAAGTTCGGCGGCAACGCCATGGTCGACGAGTCGTTGAAGGCGGCCTTCGCCCAGGACGTGGTCTTCCTGCGCTACGCCGGGCTGCACCCGGTCGTGGTGCACGGCGGCGGCCCGCAGATCAGCTCCCAGCTGGAGAAGCTGGGCCTGAAGTCCAGCTTCACCGCCGGCCTGCGGGTCACCACCCCCGAGACCATGGACGTGGTCCGGATGGTGCTGGCCGGCCAGGTCCAGCGCGAGCTGGTCGGGCTGCTCAACGAGCACGGCCCGTTCGCGGTCGGCATGACCGGCGAGGACGCCCACACCATGACCGCCGTGAAGCGGTACGCCGTGGTGGACGGCGAGCAGGTCGACATCGGCCTGGTCGGAGACATCGTCAACGTCGAGGCGGGCGCGGTGAAGGCGCTCATCGCCGACGGCCGGATCCCGGTGATCTCCTCGATCGCCCGCGGCACCGACGGCCACGTCTACAACATCAACGCCGACACCGCCGCCTCCGCGATGGCCGTCGCGCTCGGTGCCGAGATGCTGGTGGTGCTCACCGACGTCGAGGGCCTGTACGCCAACTGGCCCGACTCGGACGACGTGATCAGCCAGCTCGGCGTCGGCGAGCTGGAGAAGCTGCTGCCGACCCTGGCCAGCGGCATGCTGCCGAAGATGGAGGGCTGCCTGCGCGCCGTCCGCTCCGGCGTGGGCACCGCGCGCGTGCTGGACGGCCGCGTGCAGCACAGCCTGCTGCTGGAGATCTTCACCGACGAGGGCATCGGCACCATGGTGGTGCCGGACGAAGACGAGACGGTCCTGGGGGGCCTGGCATGACGAACGATCAGCTCACCCAGCGGTGGCAGCACTCGCTGATGGACAACTACGGCACCCCCCGGCTCCCGCTGGTCCGGGGCGAGGGCTCGACCTTCTGGGACGCCGACGGCAAGGCCTACCTGGACTTGGTCGGCGGCATCGCGGTGAACGCGCTGGGCACCGCCCACCCCGCCATCGTCGAGGCCGTCACCGGGCAGGTCTCCAAGCTCGGCCACGTCTCCAACCTCTTCATGGCCGAGCCCACCATCGCCCTGGCCGAGCGGCTGCTGGAGCTGGACGGCCGCCCCGGCCGGGTCTTCTTCTGCAACTCCGGCGCCGAGGCCAACGAGGCCGCTTTCAAGATCGGCCGCCTCACCGGGCGGACCCACGTGGTCTCGCTCCAGGGCGCCTTCCACGGCCGGACCATGGGCGCCCTGGCGCTCACCGCCCAGCCCGCCAAGCAGACCCCCTTCCTGCCGCTGCCCGGTGACGTCACCTACGTCCCGTTCGGCGACATCGAGGCGCTGCGGGCCGCCGTCACGGAGGAGACCGCCGCCGTCTTCCTGGAGCCGATCCAGGGCGAGAACGGCGCGATCCCGCTCCCCGAGGGCTATCTGACGGAGGCTCGGGCGATCACCCGGGCCACCGGCACCCTGCTGGTGCTCGACGAGGTGCAGACCGGCATCGGCCGGACCGGCCGCTGGTTCGCCCACCAGGAGTACGAGGGCGTCGAGCCGGACGTGGTCACCCTGGCCAAGGGCCTTGGCGGCGGGCTGCCGATCGGCGCCGTGCTGGCCTTCGGTGAGGCCGCCGAGCTGCTCCACCCGGGCCACCACGGCACCACCTTCGGTGGGAACCCGGTGGTCGCCGCCGCCGGGCTCGCGGTGCTCGACACCATCGCCTCGCAGGGCCTGCTGGAGCACGTCCAGAAGGTCGGCGAGCAGCTGCGCACCGGCGTCGAGGCGCTCGGCCACCCGCTGGTGAGCCACGTCCGGGGCGCCGGGCTGCTGCTCGGCATCGTGCTCAACGAGCCGGTGTCGGCGAAGATCCAGGCCGCCGCCCAGGAGGCCGGGTTCCTGGTGAACGCGGCCGTTCCGGACGCGGTGCGGCTGGTGCCGCCGCTCGTGATCACCGAGGCGGAGGCCGCCTCCTTCCTGGCCGCACTGCCGGAGATCCTGAACAGCGCCACCCCTGACGCGAACGTCTGAGCGGACTCCGGGAGAATCTTCGCCATGACCGCATCCAGCTCCGACCAGTCCGCCACCGGGCCGACGTCGCAGGTCCCGCAGACCCGCACGGCCCGGCACCGGCGGATCGTCGACCTGTTGACCCGTCAGCCCGTCCGCTCGCAGAGCCAGTTGGCCAAGCTGCTCGCCGACGACGGTCTGGTGGTCACCCAGGCGACGCTCTCCCGGGACCTGGACGAGCTGGGTGCGGTGAAGATCCGCAACCGCGACGGTGCCCTGATCTACGCGGTCCCCGCCGAGGGCGGGGACCGCACCCCCCGCGCCCCCATGGGCGAATCCGCCACCGAGGGCCGGATGGCCCGCCTGGCCGGCGAACTCATGGTCTCCGCCACCGCCTCCGGCAACCTGGTCGTCCTGCGCACCCCGCCGGGCGCCGCCCAGTTCCTCGCCTCCGCCATCGACCAGGCCGAGGTCTTCGAGATCATCGGCACCATCGCCGGCGACGACACCGTCCTCCTCATCAGCCGCGACCCCGCCGGCGGCCAGGCCCTCGCCGACCACCTGATGCAACTAGCCCAGGCCAAGGCCCAGTAGCACCCGCCCCACCCCGACCGCCCGCCCCGCCCCCGCCCCCGGCCCGGCGGGCGTCGTCACACCCACAAGCCCGCCGCAGGCGACCTCGCGTCTGCTCCGCCGCCCCCCGCAAGCCCGCTGCAGGCGACCTCGCGTCTGCTCCGCCACCCCCCCATAAGCCCGCCGCAGGCGACCCGCATTTTGTGTTTCATGCGATGCAGTGCATACTTATGCCAATCCTCGTACAGTTACCCGAAGGAGCCCAAGCGATGACCGCCGACCAGAACGCCGACGTCCGCCTCTGGGGCGCCCGCTTCGCCGACGGCCCCTCGGAGGCGCTGGCCAAGCTGTCCGCCTCGGTGCACTTCGACTGGCGGCTCGCCCCCTGTGACATCGCCGGCTCGAAGGCCCACGCCCGGGTGCTGCACAAGGCGGGCCTGCTGACCGAGGAGGAGCTGAGCGGCATGCTCGCCGGCCTCGACCAGCTGCTCGCCGACGTCCAGTCGGGTGCCTTCACCGGCACCGTCGCCGACGAGGACGTGCACACCGCCCTGGAGCGCGGCCTGCTGGAGCGCCTCGGCCCGGACCTCGGTGGCAAGCTCCGTGCGGGCCGGTCCCGGAACGACCAGATCGCCACCCTGTTCCGGATGTACCTGCGGGACCACGCGAAGATCATCGGTGGTCTGCTGCTGGACCTGCAGCACGCCCTGGTCGGCCTGGCCGAGGCGCACCCCACCACCGCGATGCCGGGCCGCACCCACCTGCAGCACGCGCAGCCGGTGCTCTTCGCCCACCACGTCCTCGCGCACGTGCAGGCCCTCGGCCGGGACGCCGAGCGGCTGCGCCAGTGGGACGTCCGCACCGCCGTCTCGCCGTACGGCTCCGGCGCCCTGGCCGGGTCCTCGCTCGGGCTGGACCCGGAGCAGGTGGCGGCCGAGCTCGGCTTCGAGCGCGGTTCGGTGGGCAACTCGATCGACGGGACGGCCTCGCGGGACTTCGTCGCCGAGTTCGCCTTCGTGACGGCGATGATCGGGATCAACCTCTCCCGGATCGCCGAGGAGGTGATCATCTGGAACACCAAGGAGTTCGGCTTCATCACGCTGCACGACGCCTTCTCCACCGGCTCCTCGATCATGCCGCAGAAGAAGAACCCGGACATCGCCGAGCTGGCCCGGGGCAAGTCCGGCCGCCTGATCGGCAACCTGACCGGCCTGCTGGCCACCCTCAAGGCGCTGCCGCTGGCCTACAACCGGGACCTCCAGGAGGACAAGGAGCCGGTCTTCGACTCCTGCGACACGCTCGAGGTCCTGCTGCCCGCCTTCACCGGCATGATGGCCACCCTGACGGTGCACCGGGAGCGGCTGGAGGAGCTGGCCCCGGCCGGCTTCTCGCTGGCCACCGACATCGCCGAGTGGCTGGTCAAGCAGGGCGTGCCGTTCCGGGTGGCGCACGAGGTCGCGGGCGCCTGCGTCAAGGTCTGCGAGGGCCTGGGCATCGAGCTCTCGGACCTGACGGACCAGCAGTTCGCCGAGATCAGCGCGCACCTGACGCCGGAGGTCCGCTCGGTGCTCAGCGTGCACGGCGCGATCGCCTCTCGCAGCGGCCGGGGCGGCACCGCCCCGTCGGCGGTGGCGGTGCAGCTGGGCGAGCTCAAGGCGGACCTGGCCACCCAGCAGGAGTGGGTCCAGGGCTGACCGCCCAGGGCTGACGTTCACTCACACAGGGGCACCCCTCGGGGTGCCCCTGTGTCGTTTCCCCGGTGTGATCCGCTACGCCGAACTCGACCCGCAGGCCCACCCCGCCGTCACCCGGACGGAGTGGACCGTGCCCTCCGCCGAGGACCAGGCGCTGACCGCCGCCAGGGCGCGCGCGGTGCGCCGCGCGCTGGCCGTCCTGCCCGGGCGCTGCCCCGAACTGATGACCGCACTCTTCGAATCCCCCGAACTGACGTATCACCAACTCGCCGAGCGCCTGGGCCTTCCGCGCGGCAGTATCGGACCCACCCGCTCACGCTGCCTGGCCTGTCTGCGCGCCCTCCTGCACAACGAACGGCCGGAGTGACCCTCACCACGTCCCGGCCACAGGAGGGTTGCCGCAGGCGGGCCGGTGGGTAGAGCGGTGGCGAACGCGTCCTTGACGCCTCCTCACCCGGCCCGATACTGGGCGTGCGCGCAGAGCCGGGTTCCGGAGGACAGCCGGGACGCGTCTGCGCGACCCCCGGCCTGGGCGGATCCCCGGCCGGGAGACCTTCGGCAGGGCGACCGGTGCGGGACCCTCACCGCGCGCACCGGAACCAACTGATGGGGAGGCCCCCGCACATGGGCATGAGCGTGAACATCTCGGTGGCGAGCGTCGAGGACGCGGAGCAGATCCTCAAGCTCCAGTACCTCGGCTACCAGTCCGAGGCCGAACTGTACGGAGACTGGGCGATCGAACCGCTGACCCAGACCCTGGAGAGTCTGCGCGCCGAACTGACGGAGCGCCACGTGCTCGTCGCCCGGCTCGGCGACGAGATCGTCGGCACCGTCCGCGGCTCGGTGGACGAGGACGGCACCGCACACATCGGCCGTCTGGTCGTGCACCCCCGCATGCAGCGGCACGGCCTGGGCGGCCGGCTGCTGGAGGCGGTCGAGCGCCGCCTCGGCGAGGAGCACGAGGTCGGGGCGTACCAGCTCTTCACCGGCCACCGCAGCCTCGGCAACCTCCGCCTCTACGCCCGCCACGGCTACCGGCAGACCACCGTCCGCGAGGTCTCCGGCCGGCTGAGCGTGGTCACCCTGGAGAAGCACCCGCCGGTCGCCGTCGCGGCCTGAACCACCTCGCGCTACACCCACGGCGCTCCGACCGAACCATCGGTCGGGGCGCCGTCACCCTTGAGGTGACAGTGTCGTGTCCGAAGTTCGGACATCAGGTCCTGATAATTGGGACCGTGTCCATATGTCTGATTTACTTTCACCCATGACCACGACGACGACGCGCACCGCCATCGGCACCATGCCGACGGGTGAGAGCTGCATGTGTCGCTGTCGAATGTGTCGCATCTGAGGGTCTCTCAACTCCCTCTTCTCCCGCGCCGCGAGCCCTGACACGTAAGGGTCACGCCCACGCGCGCCTCCGCCGCACAGCGGCCACGATCGAAGCATGGCCGGACCTGACCCACCCTCAGAGGTGTGCTCCCGCACGCCCTCGTCCGCCCCCGAACAACGGAAGCAGCCGTGATCACCACCAAGGGCCTGACCAAGGTCTACCGAAGCCGGGGCCGCGAGACCACCGCGCTCGCCGGAGTCGACCTGCACGTCCGCGAGGGCGAGGTGTACGGGGTCGTCGGCACCAGCGGCGCCGGGAAGTCCACCCTGATCCGCTGCGTCAACATGCTGGAGCGCCCCAGCTCGGGCACGGTCACCGTGGACGGCGTGGACCTGACCGCGCTGCCCGGCACCGAGCACCGGGCCGGCCGCGAGCTGCGCGCCGCCCGGCAGAAGATCGGCATGGTCTTCCAGCACTTCAACCTGCTCTCCTCCCGCACCGTGCAGGAGAACGTCGAACTCCCGCTGGAGATCATCGGCCTGGACCGCACCCAGCGCCGCCGCAAGGCGGCCGAGCTGCTGGAGCTGGTCGGCCTCGCCGACAAGGCCCGCAACTACCCGGGCCAGCTCTCCGGCGGACAGAAGCAGCGGGTGGGCATCGCCCGCGCGCTGGCCGGAGACCCCAAGGTGCTGCTCTCCGACGAGGCCACCTCGGCGCTCGACCCGGAGACCACCCGCTCGATCCTGGCCCTGCTGCGCGACCTCAACCGGCAGCTCGGCCTCACCGTGCTGCTGATCACCCACGAGATGGACGTCATCAAGTCCGTCTGCGACTCCGCCGCCCTGATGCGCGGCGGCCGGGTGGTGGAGTCCGGGAAGCTCACCGAGCTGCTCGCCACCGAGGGGTCCGAGGTGGCCCGCGAGCTGTTCCCGCTCGGCGAGTTCGGCCAGGGGCACCCCGGCAACACCGTGCTGGAGATCACCTTCCAGGGCGACAGCTCGGCCCGGCCGTTCGTCTCCCAGCTGGCCCGGACCTACCAGATCGACATCAACATCCTGGGCGCCGCGGTCGAGACCGTCTCCGGCCGGATGGTCGGCCGGATGCGGGTCGAACTGCCCGGCGGCCACCAGGACAACGTGGTGCCGATCGGCTTCCTGCGCGAGCAGGGCCTGCAGGTGGACGTGCTGGAGCAGACGGACGGAGCCGCGGCATGACCTGGGACCAGATGCAGGAGCTGATGTGGCCCGCCACCTGGGAGACCTTCCAGATGGTCGGCGTCTCCACCGTCATCACCGTGCTGCTCGGGCTGCCGCTCGGTCTGCTGCTGGTGCTCACCGACAAGGGCGGCTCGCTGCAGAACGCCCCGGTGAACCGGGTGACCGGAGCCGTCGTCAACCTCGGCCGCTCGATGCCGTTCATCATCATCATGGTCGCGCTGCAGACCTTCACCCGGGCCATCGCCGGGACCACCATCGGCTGGGAGGCGGCCACCGTGCCGCTGACGGTCGGTGCCATCCCCTTCTTCGCCCGGCTGGTGGAGACCTCCGTCCGCGAGGTCGACGGCGGACTGCTGGAGGCGTCCCACGCGATGGGCGGCGGCACCTGGACCACCGTCCGCAAGGTGCTGCTCCCCGAGTCGCTGCCCTCACTGGTCTCCTCCGTGGTCACCACGGTCATCGCGCTGATCGGCTTCTCCGCGATGGCCGGCACGGTCGGCGGCGGCGGCCTCGGCTTCCTCGCCATCAACTACGGCTACCTGCGCTTCGAGACCGGCTTCATGTGGGTCATCGTCGCCGAGCTGGCCGTCATCGTGACCGTCATCCAGCTCGCCGGTGACCTGATCGTCCGTCGGCTGACCAACCGCGGCTCCTCCGGCGGCACCACCCGGCTGCTGCGCTCCCGCACCACCACCTCGGAGAAGGACGAAGAACTCGTCCTCCCGCACTGACCACACCCCGTCCCACCCGCACCACCCATGGAGAAAGGCACTTTTCGTGCGTAACGTCCTGAAGTCCGTCAGCATCCTCGCCACCGCCGGGCTCGCCCTGTCCCTGACCGCCTGCGGCAGCGACTCCTCGTCCTCGGGCTCCGGCCCGGACGCGCCGCTGGTCGTCGTCGCCAGCCCGACCCCGCACGCCCAGATCCTGGACTTCGTCAAGAAGAACCTGGCCGACGCGGCCGGGCTCAAGCTCGACGTCAAGGTGGTCACCGACTACGTGACCCCGAACACCTCCGTCCAGGACGGCTCGGCGGACGCCAACTACTTCCAGCACGTGCCGTACCTGGAGGACTTCAACAAGAAGAAGGGCACCGACATCGTCTCCGTCGAGACGGTGCACCTGGAGCCCCTCGGCCTGTACTCCAAGAAGGTGAAGTCGGCCGCCGACCTGGCCGACGGCGCCACCGTGGGCCTGCCCAACGACACCACCAACGAGGGCCGGGCGCTCAAGCTGCTCGCCGACAACAACGTCATCACCCTCAAGGCGGGCGCCGGCACCGCCGCCACCCCGGCCGACGTCACGGGCAACCCGAAGCACCTGAAGTGGAAGGAGCTGGAGGCCGCCCAGCTGCCCCGCTCGCTGCCCGACCTGGACGCCGCCGTGATCAACGGCAACTACGCGATCGAGGCCGGCCTCAAGCCCTCCTCCGACGCGATCCTGCTGGAGAAGGCCGCGGGCAACCCGTACGCCAACATCCTGGCCGTCAAGAAGGGCAAGGAGAACGACCCGCGGGTGAAGAAGCTCGCCGAGCTGCTCCACTCCGACAAGGTCAAGCAGTACATCGACGAGACCTTCAAGGGCTCGGTCGTCCCGGCCTTCTGAACCGCCGGGCCCGGCCGCTGACGGCCGCTCAGAACGGCACCCCCGCCCGCGTGGTGGGGGTGCCGTCGGCGTTCCACCAGGTACCGTGTCACGGCCCGGGCAGGGCGGGGCGTACCGTGTGTCCACGACCCGGCGAGGAGAGAGACGGCATGCCTGCGAGCTTCCCCGAGACCGCGATCAGCACCGAGCGGCTGCTGCTGCGACCCCTCGCGGGCGAGGACGTCCCCGGTCTGGTCGCGATGATGGACGACGAGCTGGTGCACGCCTGGACCGACGTCCTGCAGCCCTTCACCGAGGAGCACGCGCGGGAGTGGATCCGGATGTTCGCGCCCGCCCGGCGCATCGAGGGGCGCGGAATCGTTTTCGCGGTCACCGAGCACCTCACCCGGCGGATGGTCGGCGTGGTCGAACTCCGCTCCACCGACTGGCGGCTGCTCTCCACCGAGGTCGTCTTCGTCACCGCCTCCTGGGCCCGGGGCGAGGGCTACGCGCCCGAGGCGGTCAACGGGGTGGCCCAGTGGCTCTTCGAGGACCGCGGCTTCCTCCGCCTGGAGCTGCGCACCGCGGCCGGGAACACCGCCGGCCAGCAGGTCGCCCAGAAGATCGGCTGCATCAGCGAGGGAGTGCTGCGCAGCGCCTGGATAGTCCGCGGCGGTGAGGGGGACGGCACCGCCGAGGAGAGCCGCAGCGACCTGATCCTGTGGAGCCTGCTCCCCGAGGATATGGGGCCTGTCTGACAACTCGCGCCGGGCACCGCTGACGGATCATCGGAATCCGGCGCACTGCTGTGCGAGTTTCCCGCCCGGCTTTCCCGCGCCGTGCCGGTCGCACCGGGTAGCCTCGGACCGCGCGGGCGGACGGACCGTCACGGAGCCGAAGGAGAGCAGCGGTAGATGGCGGACCGGATCACGGTCATCGGGTGGGACGGTACTCCGCTGACCGAGGCGGCCGCCTCGGCGCTCGCGGGCGCGACCCTGGTGGCGGGAGCCCCGTACCAGTTGTCCGCGCTGCCGGTGCCGGCCGGTGCCGAGCGGCTGGCCCTCGGCAGCGTCCAGCAGGCGGCCCGCCGGATCGCCGCCCACCGGGGCGCGGCCGTGGTGGTGGCCGAAGGCGACCCCGGCTTCTTCGGGGTGGTGCGCGAACTGCGCCGCCCCGAGTACGGACTCGAACTCGAGGTGCTGCCCGCCGTCTCCTCGGTGGCCGCCGCCTTCGCCCGGGCCGGGATGCCCTGGGAGGACGCCCAGGTGGTCAGCGCCCACGGCGGGCGGCTGCGCCGGGCGGCCAACGTCTGCCGCGCCCACCCCAAGGTCGCCGTCCTCACCACTGCGGGCGCCGGGCCCAGCGAACTCGCCCTGATGCTCCGCGGGGTGCACCGGACCTTCGTGGTCTGCGAGGCGCTCGGCACCCCGGAGGAGGACGTCACCGTCCTCACCTCCGAGCGGGTGCCGGACCATGACTGGCGCGATCCGGCCGTGGTCCTGGTGATCGGCGGCGCCGGGCCCAACCACGCCCCCGGCGAGACCTCCGGCTGGCTGGCCGGACGGCCCCTCGGCTTCCCCGGCCCGGACCGGGGCTGGGCCCTGGACGGCCGGGCGTACGCGGGCGCGGAGCAACTCGCCGGAACGGCGGGCGGCGCCGGGGCAGCGCTGCCGCCACACGTCCGCGCGCTGGCGCTGGCCCGGCTCGGTCCGGTGCCGGGCGAGCTGGTCTGGGCGGTCGGCGCGGGTAGCGGGGCGCTGGCGGTGGAGATCGGACGCTTCGGCGCGGCGGTGGTCGCGGTGGAGGCCTCCCGCTCGGCCTGCGCCCAGATCACCGTGAACGCCCGCCGCTACGGCGTGGAGGTCGAAGTGGTGCACGGCGTCGGCCCCGAGGTGCTCGGCGGCCTGCCCGAACCGGACGCCGTGGTGGTGGAGGCGGGCGGCGCCGAGGTGGTCGGCGCGGTGCTCGCGCGGCGGCCGGAGCGGCTGGTCGCGATCGCCCACACGCTGGCCGAGGCGGAGGCGGTCCGGGCCGCGATCACCGCCGCCGGCTACCGCGCGGACGGCGCGCTGCTCCAGGCCGCGCCGCTGGCCCCGGCGGCGGGCGGCGGCCCCGGGCTGACCCTCGGCGCGGGGCAGCAGAGCCTGGTGCTCTGGGGAGAGCTGGCCGCCTGACGGACCGTCCGGGCCCCGGACCTGCGGCTGTCGGGGCTCCGTCAACGGCCGTCGGCCAAACTGCGGTGGTGTGATCAGGATTCGGACAGGGATTCGGTATCCGTTCGGGACAGGCCGGTAGGGTGAAGCCTCCCGCCTGCGCGGCGGTCGTCGGTTCGTGTCCAGTTCGGCCTGTTTGCCACCTTTCTGACGTGGCGGAACTTACAGCCCGGAGGGGCCGTGGACATTCGACGCGGCGCGGGTCGGGCCGGAAGAATGCCGTTGGGCCCGGTGCGGTCGTGCCGGTTGTCCCGAGCTGTCGTTGTTTCTGATGGTGCGCCACCCCTCCCACGGGAGGCGCCCGGTCCGGAAGCACGGCACGGCGGACGCCGGGCAGCTGGACGAACGGATGGACGGGCGGGAGCACGGCCCGCCCCGAGCGGAGTTGGGCGCGGTGGTCGGCGACCGTCGCGCCAAGGGTGCGGCAGCGCCCGGAAGGAGCTTTGACATGACCGATGGCGGCCACGTTCCCAGCGAGGGCCTGCCCGAGCACCTGCTCGGCGGCGCCGACCCGCTCGGCCGCCCGGAGGGCGTCCCGCTGCCGGGGCAGGCCCCGGCCCGGCACGCCGCGTACACCTTCCTCGACGACGAGGAGGAGGACCTGCTGCTGATGCCCGGCCCGCAGGCCTCCTGGGGCGACGTCCCGGTGCACGGCGCGGTCGAGACCGTGATGGTCGGCGAGACCCCGGTCCAGGCTCCGGTCCCGGCCCCTGTCGTCGCTCCGGTCACCGCCGCCGCGCCCGGCCTCGGGTCGCCGCTGGTCGACACCGTGACGCTCCGTCCGGTCGACGAGCTCGGCGGCACCCCGGCCCACGGCACCCCCGTCCAGGGGACCCCGGCCCACGGCACCCCGCTCCAGGCCGACCCGGTTCACGGCGCCCCGGTGGTCCAGGGCACTCCCGCCCACGGCACCCCGGTCGAGCCGTCCTGGCCGCCGCTGGCCCCGCCGGCGTCGGCCGACCCCGCCGCCGCCGTCCCGTTCGTCGATCCGCTCACCGACCCGCTCGCCGCCGCGTCCTACCCGGGTGCCCCGGTGGCCGGCCCCGGCGCGGTCCAGTTCACCCCGCCCGGCGTGGTGCCGGAAGCGCTGGCGAACACCGTCCCGGCCGCCGCGCCGCCGGTGCCCGCAGAACCGGTTGTGCAGACTGCCCCGGTGACGGCCCCTCAGCCGCAGCGCCGCCCGCTGCACGCCGGGCCGCCCATCCCGGACCCGTCCCTGATGACCGGTCACGTCCCGGTCCGCTCGCTGGCCGACCGCGGCCCGTCCGGGGGCACCCCCGCGTACGGCGTACCGATCGTGCCGGCGGCCGCCCCCGTGGCGCCGCCCCTGCAGGCCGCCGCGGTGCAGGTGCAGGCCGTCCCGGTGCCCGCGCAGCTCCAGCCGGAGCCCGTCGCCCCGGTCCGGCCCGAGCCCGGGCCCGCGCCGGTGGTCGAGCCCGTCCCGACGGAGCCGGTGGCCGTCGAGCCGGCCGAGCCCGTCGCGGTGGAGGTCGTTGCGGAGGTCTTCGCGGTCGAGCCGGTGGCCGTGCAGTCGGTGGCGGTGGAGTCCGTCATGGTGCTCGAGGCCGAGCCGGCCGTCGTGGAGACCGTGGCCAACGAGGCTCCGGTCACCGTGCCCGTCGAGACCGCGGCACCCGCCGCCGAGACCCAGCAGCTGCCGCAGGCTCCGGCCGAGGCGGCCGTGGCGGCCGTGGAGCCGCTGGAGGCCCCGGTCGAGGCCGGGCAGCAGTCCGAGCAGCCGGCTGTGGAGCCGGTGGCCGAGGCCGTCCCGATCTCGCTGGAGCCGGTCTTCGTGGAGCCGGTGGCCGTCCCCGCCGCCCAGCCCGAGGCGGCCCCGGAGGCCGTCACGGAGCCGGTCGAGCAGTCCGCCGCAGAGCCGGCCGAGGCCGTGGCCGTGGCCGTCCCCGCCACCGTCGAGCCGGCCGAACAGACCGTCAGCGAGCCGACCGCGCCGCCGGAGCAGGCCCCTGCCGACGTCGAGGTCGTGGCCGAGGTCACGTCCGCTGACGCCCCGTCCGTCGAGGCCGCAGAGCCCGCCGCGGCCGAGCTCGCCGTCGAGCAGCCGGAGACCGTCGCCATCCCGGCGCAGGCCGCCGCCCCGGCCCGTCAGCCCGGCCGGATCTCCGCCTTCCTGGCCGCCCCGGCCCCGAACGGTCTGCCGACCGTTGAGGCCGAGCCGCAGCCGGGCCAGGCCGCCGTCCCGGGCGACGCCACCCCCGAGCCGGTCCCCGCCCCCGCCGAGCCGGCGCCGGTCGCGCTGCCCGAGGTGCCCGAGCAGGCCCTGGACGGCGCGGAGCTGACGGCCGCTCAGCCCGAGCCGGCCGCCGCCCCCGCCGAGGAGCCGTCCGCCGAGGCCGCCGCCACCGAGCCCGAGCACCAGGACCCGGAGCAGGCCGAGGCCGAGGCCGTCGCCGAGGAGGAGCGTCCGCCCGCCGCCCCCGGTTTCGACGAGGCCGCCCGCGAGGCCGTCCACCAGGTGATCCGGGAGCGCCGCGACATCCGCAACGGCTTCCGTCCCGACCCGATCCCGCACGAGGTGCTGATCCGGGTCCTGGAGGCCGCCCACACCGCGCCCAGCGTCGGCTACTCGCAGCCCTGGGACTTCGTGGTGATCCGCTCCGCCAAGACCCGCCGCAAGATGCACGAACTGGCGGAGCGTCAGCGCGAGGCGTACGCCGACTCGCTGCCCAAGGCCCGGGCCAAGCAGTTCAAGGAAATCAAGATCGAGGCCATCCTCGACACCCCGGTGAACATCGTGGTCACCGCCGACCGCACCCGTGGCGGCCGCCACACCCTGGGCCGCCACACCCAGCCGCAGATGGCCCCGTACTCGGCCGCCCTGGCCGTCGAGAACCTCTGGCTGGCCGCCCGCGCCGAGGGCCTGGGCGTCGGCTGGGTGAGCTTCTTCGACGAGGAGGAGATGGTCCGCGAGCTCGGCCTGCCGGACCACCTCGACGTCGTCGCGTACCTCTGCGTCGGCTACGTGGACTCCTTCCCGGACGAGCCCGAGCTCCAGCAGCAGGGCTGGGCCAAGAAGCGCCCGCTCTCCTGGGTGGTGCACGAGGAGCAGTACGGCAACCGGGCCCTGCCGGGCGAGGAGCCGTCCGACCTGCTGGCCGAGACCCTGCGCGGCATCCGCCCGCTGGACGCCAAGGCGCTCGGCGAGGCCTGGGACCGGCAGAAGCGGATGACCAAGCCGGCCGGTTCGCTGGGTGTGCTGGAGATCATCGGCGCGCAGCTCAGCGGCCTCTCCCGCAAGTGCCCGCCGCCGATCCCGGAGCCCGGCTGCGTCGCGGTCTTCGCCGGTGACCACGGCGTGCACGCCCAGGGCGTCACCCCCTGGCCGCAGGAGGTCACCGCGCAGATGGTGGCCAACTTCCTGGCCGGGGGAGCGGTGGTCAACGCCTTCGCCGCCCAGGTCGGCGCCGAGGTCTGCGTGGTCGACGTCGGCGTGGCCTCCGAGCTGCCGGGCCCGGTCCAGAACGGCCGCACCACCGGCCTGCTCCCGCGCAAGGTCAAGGCCGGCACGGACGACATGACCCAGGGCCCGGCGATGAGCCGGGAGGAGGCGCTCAAGGCGATCGAGGTCGGCATCGAGACCGCCCGCGACCTGGTCTCGGCCGGCAACAAGGTGCTGATCACCGGCGACATGGGCATCGCCAACACCACCGCCTCGGCCGCCCTGATCGCCGTCTTCGCCGGCCTCGACCCGGCCGAGGTGACCGGGCGCGGCACCGGCATCGACGACCAGACCCACGCCCGCAAGATCGAGGTCATCCGGACAGCGCTGGCCCTCCACCAGCCCGACCCGGCTGACCCGATCGGCGTACTGGCCGCCGTCGGCGGTCTGGAGCACGCGGCCATCGCCGGCTTCCTGCTCGGCGCCGCCTCGCTGCGCACCCCGGTGATCCTGGACGGCGTCATCGCCGGTTCGGCCGCACTGGTCGCCAAGGCCATCGCCCCCGAGGTGCTGGCCGCCTGCATCGCCGGCCACCGCTCCGCCGAGCCCGGCCACAAGGCCGCGCTGGACAAGCTCGGACTGCGCCCGCTGATCGAGCTCGACCTGCGCCTCGGCGAGGGGACCGGCGCCCTGCTGGCCCTCCCGCTGGTGCAGAGTGCGGCCCGCGCGATGCACGATGTAGCCACCTTCGACTCCGCCGGCGTCACCGAGAAGAACTGACGTTCCACCAGCACTCCTCCGCACCGGCCCGAGGGCGCGCCGGTGCGGAGGAGTGCTGCCGTACTACGTAAGACCCTCTCCCACAGCCCCAGGAGCACCGCCGATGACCACCCCCGCGCCCAACCCCCACCCCAGCACCGAGGGCCGCACCCCCTACCCCGTCGGGCTGCTGCTCACCGGCCGCCGCGTCGTCGTGGTCGGAGGCGGCCAGGTCGCCCAGCGCCGCCTCCCGGCGCTGCTCGCCGCCGGGGCGGACGTGCACCTGATATCGCCCTCCACCACCCCCGCCGTCCAGGCGATGGCCGACGCGGGCGAGCTCACCTGGCACCGGCGCGGCTACGCCGAGGGAGACCTCGCCGACTCCTGGTACGCCCTGGTCGCCACCGACGACCCGGCCGTGAACAGCGCAGTCTCCGCCGAGGCCGAGCGCCTGCGGGTGTTCTGCGCCCGCAGCGACGACGCCGCCGCCGCCACCGCCTGGACCCCGGCCTCCGGTCGCGACTCCGGAGCCACCGTCTCGGTCCTCACCGGTGACCCGCGCCACTCCGCCGCGCTGCGCAACGCCATCGTGGACGGCCTGCGGGACGGCTCCCTGGCGGCCCGTCAGTTCCGCACCCGCGGCGCGGGCGTGGCCCTGGTCGGCGGCGGCCCCGGCGATCCGGACCTGATCACCGTGCGCGGCCGCCGCCTGCTGGCCGACGCCGACGTGGTGGTGGCCGACCGGCTCGCCCCGCGCGAGCTGCTCGCCGAACTGCCGCCGCACGTCGAGGTGATCGACGCCTCCAAGATCCCCTACGGCCGCTACATGGCCCAGGAGGCGATCAACCAGACCCTGATCGACCACGCCAAGGCCGGCAAGTTCGTGGTCCGCCTCAAGGGCGGCGACCCGTACGTCTTCGGGCGCGGCGGCGAGGAGCTGCTGGCCTGCGTGGAAGCCGGCATCCCGGTCACCGTGGTCCCCGGCATCTCCAGCTCCATCTCCGTCCCGGCGGCGGTCGGCATCCCGGTCACCCACCGCGGCATGACCCACGAGTTCACCGTCATCTCCGGCCACGTCGGCCCCGACGAGCGCTCCCTCACCAACTGGGACGCAGCCGCCCGGATGACCGGCACCCTGGTCCTCCTGATGGCCGTCGACAAGATCGGCGCCATCGCCGCCAAACTCATCTCCGCCGGCCGCCCCGCCACCACCCCCGTCGCCGTCGTCCAGGAGGGCACCACCGCCGCCCAGCGCCGCGTCGACGCCACCCTGGCCACCGTCGCCGACACCGTCACGGCCGAGGGCATCAAGCCCCCGGCCGTCATCGTCATCGGCGACGTCGTCAACGTCCTCGGCCACTCCTGACCTGACCCCCCGTCACGCCCCCGCCCCTCGCCGGGCGGGGGCGTGACCGTCGGGATCCCGGACCCTGCACCGGCTCCGCTGCCAGCGCGGGTCCAACTCGACGCGTGGACGGGCGGCTTCGCCGTCAGGTTGCCACGACCGAACGCCGAGGCCGCCTCCGCGCACGCCTCGCCACCCAACGCCTCCGCGCCCTCCACCGCGCCGGCCACCCCCTCGACGGCGCCGACATCCCCCCGGTGCGCCACCGCCATGACGCCCTCTGGCACGCCTGACCGCGCCGGGCCCACCAGGTTGCCCGGCTCGACGACGGAGACCCGGACGCAGGTCAGGTCCGGGTTGCGCAGCTCGGTCATGGCGACATCCGCCCAGCCCGGACCGAAAGGCGCTATCGAACCGGGCCGCGTTCGTCGACGGACACGGTGGGCTCGGTCAGGACGGCCCCGGCCTCCGCGACCAGGCCCCCGAGCCGCTCCCAGAACGCACCGTCCGCGGGTGGCTCGGCCGACGGTTCGTCGAGCTCGGGCCGGTAGGGCGAGCCGGCGACCGCTTCCGCGTACACGCCCGGCGGCAGGACGGTGGGCAGTGGCCCGCCGCCGCCCACGTAGGGGTCGTCTTGTTCGCCGCAGTGCACGAAGAACCCGCCGCTGCCCGACAGCCGGCAGCAGAGACCCTCCGGCGCCAGCATGTTCCGCAGCAGCGCGAGCCCGGTGGTGAGCGGAACCGACGCACCGTCATGGAACCCGGTGGGGCCCTCGGGGAAGAGCTCGGCCATCAACTGCCCCGCCGGGCGGGGGAGGACATGATGGGAGAAGAAGCCGCCCAGCGGGCCGGTCGCGGGTGGACAGGAGAGAAGATCATCCGGCCAGCGCTTGCGGACCCAACGGCCGGTCGCCGCAGGATCGTTGCCTCCGGGGTGCCCTGGCCGCGTCCTCGTGACCTGTGCCCCCGGCGCCCGCCTCCTGTACCGCTCTCAGGCCGGGTAGCGGATCAGGCCGTCGGTGGCCAGGTCGAAGGCGAACGGCTCCGGGATCGGCACCGTGTCGCCGAACTTCCCGCTCCATCGCCGGTGATACGCCCCGGCTCCCGGCTCGGAGTGCAGCGTCACCACCCCTTCCAGCGGGTCGATCAGCAGGTAGACCGGAATGTCCATCAAGGGATAGTCACGGACCTTGCCCACCAGGTCGTTCTCGGGGTTGGACGGTGAGACGATCTCCACCGCGATCGCCGCCAGTTCGGCCGGGACGTCGTTCCCGCCCAGCTCGACCACGGAGACGGGGATGTAGGTCAGGTCGGGATTGAGGAGCTTGCCGACGTTCGGCGATGCCAGATCGGTGTTCTCACTCGGCATCAGGCCGACGGGCCGGTGGGCGTCGAACTGCTCCCGGACGATCAGCAGGTTCCGCTGGTGGATCACCGACGGCCCGGCCGTCACGATGATCTCATCACCCGAGACCTCGATCTTCCAGCCCGCCGGCGGGGTCAGGCTCTGCGCGTACGCGAGGAGTTGGGTGCGACGCTCGGGGACGCGGTGGTCGGCCATGCCGACCTCCTCGCACCCGCCACGGTTCGCATCGCTGTTCTTCCGTGCCTCACTGGGGCACTGATCCCTCTGCCTCCTGATCCGCCGTCAGCGAAGGGCCTGGCGAGGGGAGCGGGGGAGTGCTTGGGTGGGTGGCATGGATCTTCTCGTACTCGGTGGGACCGCCTGGCTCGGGCGGGAAGTCTCACGGCAGGCGCTCGCCCTAGGACACCGCGTGACCTGTCTGGCCCGGGGCGAGAGCGGGCAGGTGGCGGAGGGTGCCGCGCTGGTCGCCGCCGACCGCTCGCAGCCCGGTGCGTACCGGGAACTGACGGGGCGTGACTGGGACGCCGTGGTGGAGGTGAGCTGGCAGCCCGGGTTCGTCCGGGACGCGCTGGACGCCCTCGCACCGCGGGCCCGGCACTGGAGCTACGTCTCCTCGGTGAGCGCGTACGCCGAGGCGCCCTTCGGCGCCGACGAGTCCACCCCGCTGCTCCCGCCGATTGAGGGCCGCGAGGCCACCCGCGAGACGTACGGCGAAGCCAAGGTGGCCTGCGAGCTGGCCTCCGCGAAGGCCCTCGGCGACCGCCTGCTGATCGCCCGCGCCGGGCTGATCGGCGGCCCCGGCGACCGCAGCGGCCGTACCCCGTACTGGGTGGCCCGCGCCGCCCGCGACCCCGAGGCACCGCTCCTCGTCCCCGACACCCCGGCCCTCCCCACCCAGGCGATCGACGTCCGCGACCTCGCCGCCTGGCTGCTCCACTGCGCGCAGAAGGGCACGACCGGCACCTTCGACGCGGTCGGCCCGGTGCTCCCGTTCGCCGAGTGGGTGGAGCTCTCCCGCACCGTCGGCGGCCACACCGGCCCCGTCGTCCCGGCCCCCTCCGCCTGGCTGCAGGAGCAGGGCGTCAACCAGTGGATGGGCCCGGACTCCCTCCCCATGTGGCTGGCCGATCCCGAGCTGCAGAGCCACTCCACCCGCCCGGGCGCGGCCGCCCTCGCGACCGGGATGACCCACCGTCCCCGCACCGAGGTCCTCGCCGACCTGCTCCACTGGGTCCGCACCGACGCCCCGGACCTCGCCGCCGGCCTGACCCCGGCCCGGGAGCACGAGCTGCTCACCGCCCTGGCCGACACCGGCACCGGCAACACCACCGGCAACACCACCGGCACCGGCACCACCGCCTGACCGTCCGTCAGCGCCGTCGCCGCCCGGCCCCGGCGAGCAGCAGCCCTCCCAGGACGGACAGACCCCCGGCGACGGTGAGCAGTACGGGCGCGTCCCCGGCCCCGGTCTCCGGCAGGCTGCCCTCGGCGACGGGGGCCCCGACCTCCGGGGACCAGGCGTCGGCGGGCGGGACGGGCGGCGTGACTTCCGGAGCCGTGGACGGTCGCTCGGACGGCACCGGCACCGGCACCGACACGGGCGCCTCCGGCGCGGCCCCCACCGGGCTCGCCGGAGCCGGCGCCTGCGGCGAGGCGGCCACCGTGACGGGCCGCCAGTTCGCGGTGTCCGAGGCAGCCAGGGTGCGGCTCGTGGTCCGGCTGTCCAGGAAGCCCTGGCAGTCCTCCCGGGCCGAGGCGGTGACCAGGAACTGAGGGTCCGTCACCGGTTCCGCCGCCTCCGCCCGCACCTCCCCCGAACCGGCCGCCGCCCGCCGTACGCACAGCCGGGTCCCGCCGGCTCCGTCCGGCAGCTCAAGCAGCCCGTCCGTCAGCGTGCCCACCACGCACAGCGGTGTCCCGCCGAACGCCGCCCCGGCGGGCGGATCGGCCGCCAGCCCGGGGTTGACCCCGCCCGGGTTGTTCATCACCGCGACCATCCGGCCGCCCTCGAACCAGGCCGGGTCCACGTCCACCTTCCTCGGGTCCCCGGGCAGCGTGGTGTTCGGATCACAGGCCGCCACCGTGTACGGCGTACCGGCCCGGGGCTGCGCCGCCCCGGCCGACGGAGCCACCCCGACGGGCAGCGCCATCCCGACCGGCAGCGCAGCCCCGACCGGCGGAGCCGTCCCGAGCACCAGCAACCCGGCCGCCACGGCCACCCCGGACGATCGCCGCACGGGCGGACTCCACTCTCTGGACGGGTACGTACCGACCCGCCCAGTCTCGGCACGCCCACCCCTCCCGCCGGGAAGCAGGGCTGACGCACCGTCCGCCGCCACCCGATGGGCGCAGTCCCCGGCCGTCAGACGCTGAGGCGGAGCCGCTCCACGGCCGGCAGCACGGTCGGCATCTCATCCGTCACCCAGGCGTACTCCAGCGCGGACAGGAGCTCCCCGCCCTCGGCCCACAGCAGCAGTTCACCGATGTACTCGCCGGCCTCGTCGTACACCTCGGCGCCCACCGGGAGCAGCACCGACCTCCGGCCGGAGTCCGCCGCCCCGCGCACCCGCAGGTCGACACTGACCGACCCGGCGGACCAGGCGGCCACCACCTCGACCCGGTCGAGTCGGGCGCGCAGCTGCGGGGCGCCGGGGAAGTCGGCCGCGAGCAGGTGCTCCAGTACGGCCCGCTCCGCGGCGTTCAACGGGCGGGGTTCGATCGGTTCGACGGCCATCCGCCCATCATCACCGATCGCCGAACGCCGCCCCTCCCCACCTGTGCCAAGATCGACGGGTGGCAGAACCGAGCACCATCACCGACCCGACCGACCCGCGCCTGGCCGACTACACCGGCCTGACCGACGTCGAACTGCGCCGCCGGCGCGAGCCCGAGGAGGGCCTCTTCATCGCCGAGGGCGAGAAGGTGATCCGCCGGGCGGTTGCGGCCGGGTTCCGGATGCGGTCGATGCTGCTCACCCCGAAGTGGCTGGACGTGATGGCCGACGTGATCGCCGAGACCCCGGCGCCCGTCCACGTGGTCGAGCCCGCGCTCGCCGAGGAGGTCACCGGCTACCACGTGCACCGCGGCGCGCTCGCCTCGATGGAACGCAAGCCGCTCCCCGAGGCCGCCGAACTCCTCACCGGCGCCCGCCGGGTGGCCGTCCTGGAAGGCCTGGTCGACCACACCAACATCGGCGCCATCTTCCGCAGCGCCGCCGCCCTCGGCATGGACGCCGTCCTGCTCTCCCCGGACTGCGCCGACCCGCTCTACCGACGGGCCGTCAAGGTCTCGATGGGCGCGGTCTTCTCCGTCCCCTACGCCCGTCTCGACCCCTGGCCCGCCGCCCTGGTCACCGTCCGCGAGGCCGGCTTCGAACTGCTCGCCCTCACCCCGTCCGGCGCCGACGACCTCAACGCCACCGCCCCGCACACCCTCCCCAAGGCCGCCGTCATGCTCGGCGCCGAGGGCGACGGCCTCACCCCGAAGGCCCTCGCCGCCGCCACCCGCCGGGTGCGCATCCCGATGTCCCACGGCGTCGACTCCCTCAACGTCGGAGCCGCCGCGGCCGTCACCTTCTACGCCGTCAACACCGGGATCTGACGGGGCACTTTCCGTCGGGGGTCAGCAGGTGGCGCGCCCGAGGGTTCCCCGGGCGGAGTAGGGGACGAACTCCAGGCGGACGGCATCGGTGCGCGGAAGGACGAGGGCGACACCGGCCCTCTCGGTCCAGGTCCGCGGCAGCAGCACGTAGCTGTTCGCGGACTGGAGCACGAGGACGAGGCCCTCGTAGCGGTACCCGAAGGCCGACCCGGGGCTGCTGCACCGGATCTCGCGCACCCCGGGCTCGCCGATGCTCAGGCTGCGCTCGCTGAGAACCACGGCGGTGGCGTAGCCCGGCATCTGCGTCACGAACTCCCGGGCCCGGCCACGGCCGACAGCGGCGGCGTAGTCGTTGGCGGCCCAGAAGAGGCTGAGTCCCACGAGCAGGAAGACCACGGCCCACTCGGCGACGACGGCCCATTCGGCACGAGGGGCGGGGGGCGGGTCCGTGCGGGCCGGCCCTTCCCGCACCGCGGTCGTGCGGTGCAGATGCAGCACGTACGCCAACAGGACCACCCCGGAGGCCAGGCTGAGCGGCGCCGCCACCAGATGGCCGGACAGGAACGTCGGAGCCAGGACGCTCCACAGCCCACCCACCGTCAGCAGGAGCCCCACCCCCGCCAGGACGGGCAGCAGCACCCGCAGAACCCGGGGCCGGTCCCCGGCGGCCAGCCGGACGCGCACCAGGTCATGCCCCCAGAACGCGACGAGACCGACCGCCGCCGTCACCGCCATCGGCACGAACAGGGCGTCGAGACTGCGCATCAGGTAGTCGGTGGTGCCCAGGCCGAGAACGGTGGCGTTGAGCCCGAAGTAGTCGAAGAACCAGTACGCGTGGTGCCAGCCGAAGTAGTAGAGCAGTGCGGTGACGAGAGTGGTCGGCGCGACGACGGCGCCCAGCAACGCCCCCAACCGCCGGACCGGAGGCGGACTCGCCGTCATGACACCGAGGGCGCAGGAGCCGATGTCGTCGAACCACCCTCGTCAGGGCCGGTCGTCCCGCGGCCGGGGACGCTCGTCGTCCCACCGCCGGGAACACCGGGCGTCGCGTAGTCATCGGGCACCGCACTGGGCGAGCCGGACGAAGGACAGGGCACGGCGCCGATGACGAGGACGACATCGCCGCGACGGAACGCGCCGCCACTGGGCGGGTTCATCCGCACATAGCCACAGGGAACCCCCACCGGGCTGGTGTAGCTGCGCTCGAGCGTCACGCACAGCGTTCCGCCGCACTCCTCCTCGAACTTCTTCTTCAGGTCGTGCCAGGCATCGCTGCCCTCGTAGAAGTACTGCCCGCTCTGCTCAAAGGCCGGAATCCTCAGCGGCGCCCCCGGCGCGACACCCCCACCACTCCCACCACCGGTCACCCCGCCACCTCCGCCGGGGGCCGCAGCTCCGCTGCTCTCGCCGACCCCGGCCGGCGAGCTCACCTGCCCGCCACCACCGGCGTCCTTGGAACCACTCCCGCCGCAGGCCACGGCGGCGGCACCCAGCAGAAGGACCACACCCACGCGCGCGAACCGATACATCGCCACCATGAAGCAGACCGCCCTAAATGTGTCGAAGTGTCCCAAGAATGACACCTGACCCACTGTCAGCCCATTACGCAGGGCCATCGCGACACGAACGATCCCTCCGGCAGCCGCCGGTACCGGGATCCCACGACGCCGTTCACTCTGCACGGGTGGAGGGACTCGAACCCCCAGCCTGCCGTTTTGGAGACGGCTGCTCTGGCCAATTGAGCTACACCCGCTCAGCCCGGCTGGAGTTGAACCAGCGACCCCCGCCTTATCAGGGCGATGCTCTGACCGACTGGGCTACGGGCTGTCGGCCTCGCGGCCGGTGCCCTGATTCTGCGGCCCCGGCCGCCCCGGGGTCACCTGGATTTCCCGCGCAACCATGCGTCGAGGACCGCGAAGTCACCATCCGTCAGACCCCTGCGGGCGTCGACACGGTGGGTCAGGGCAGGGCCCGGGTGGTGAGCGGCGGCCCACGCCCGGTCGGCGGCGGTGACCTCGTCGTCGACCCAGACGAACGGGCGGCCGGCGGCCCAGGCCGCCAGGGTGCGGGTCTTCCAGTGCAGCCCGCGCCGCTGGTCCTCCTCCTCGTCCGCCCCGGCCGGGTCCGGCCAGGCCACCACCGGGAGCGGGGGAAGGCCGAGCCGTGGGGCGACGCACTCGTTCGCGTCCTCCAACCAGGTCGTCGCCCACACGAGTTCGCACGGCAGCGCCGCCAGCCGGGGCCCGTGCGCGGGGTCGATCCTGCCCAGGAGCGGGTTCGCGTCGCCGGCCGCCCCGTGGTCCGGGTACTCCTCGGGCGCCCCGCCGAAGGGGATGAGCGGGCCGTCGACATCGAGGAAGAGCAGCGAAGACATGACTCCACCCTAGATGTGGTGGAGGTCTCACCGGCCTCGGGTCGAGCACTACCTCAGCATTTGTCCGATTTCGCATGACGGCAACATTGCGGCGAAATGAAGCCGTTGCAATTCACGAAACAATGCACGAAAAGTGCCCCGCGAATGATTTGCGAAAGGCGCATCGCATCCGATCTGATGGCATTCGAAGGGCCGCCGGGAAACCCCCGGGCAGGCCGTCCGACCATGCACATCAGCGCACCCTCACCCACGGGGCGGCGGAGAATTTCGGGGAGTACGCCTCTCATGGCAGCACCACGCAGCACACCACTCTCCCGACTGCTCCGCGACCGCACCGGCGCCACCGCCCTCGCGGTGGTCACGGTCTTCCTCCTGCTCGCCCTCGCCGCCCCGCTGATCGCCGCCGCCTACGGCAAGAACCCCGCCGAGCACTACGGCCAGAACACGCCCGGCCTGCTCAGCGACTCGGGACTCCCCATGCTCCCCAACGGCGGGATCTCGGCCGACTTCTGGTTCGGCCTGGAGCCCGGCCTCGGCCGGGACGTGTTCACGCAGTTGCTCCACGGCATCCGCACGTCCCTCCTGATCGCCTTCGCGGCCGCCGGCGTCACCACCCTCCTCGGGGTCCTGGCGGGCGTCGCGGTCGGCTACCTCGGCGGGCTGACGGACCGTCTCTTCGGGTTCCTCGCCAACACTCTCCTCGCCTTCCCGACCCTGCTCCTGCTGCTCGCGCTCAGCCCCGTGGTCCAGTCCCGCCTGGTCGACCCGTCCCGGGCCGAGCCGGAGTGGATGCAATTCCTGGTGCTGATCCTGGTGTTCTCCGCATTCGGTTGGATTCCGCTCGCGCTCTCCCTCCGCTCCTCGGTGCGTTCGCTCCGGGAAAGGGATTTCGTGCAGTCCGCGAAGGCGCAAGGAGCGGGCGGATTCCACATCGTCTTCCGTGAACTGCTGCCGAACGTCCGGGCCCAGCTGCTGGTGCACGCGACGATGGCGGTGCCGGGCTTCGTGGCCTCCGAGGCGGTGCTGTCCTTCCTCGGGGTCGGCATCACCGAGCCCGTCCCGGACTGGGGCCGGATGATCTCGCGCGGTTCCGAGGTCTTCCAGGCCGATCCGACGTACATGGTCTTCCCCGGTGTGGCACTGCTGGTCTTCGTGCTCGCCTTCAACCTGCTCGGTGACGCCGTCCGCGACGCGCTGGACCCGCGCTCCGCCCGCTGAACCTCCTGAATCTCCGTCAGTCCAGAAACCCCTCTACCGCCCCACCGCACGGGGCAAGGAGTCACTCCGCCATGCGCCTGACCAAACCGACCCTCGCCGTCCTGGCCACCGCGCTGCTCGCCACCGCCTGCTCGGCGGGAGCCGGCGCCGGTACGGGCGGCACCGCCCCCGCCGCGAAGGACACCTCGCCGCTCACCGCCGCCCTCGGCAGCGAGAAGGAGAGCGCGGGCCCGGCCCCCGCCGTCCCCGGTGCCCGCCCCGGCGGGACGGTGAACGTCTACAACACCACCGACTTCCGCCACCTCGACCCGCAGAAGGTCTACGCGGGCGCCGCCTACAACACCTCGCTGCTGTGGGGCCGTCAGCTGACCCAGTACCAGGTGGTGGACGGCAAGGCGAAGCTGGTCGGCGACCTCGCCACCGACACCGGGACCGCCACCGACGGCGGCCGCACCTGGACGTACCGGCTCAAGGCCGGGGTGGCCTGGGAGGACGGCCGGCCGATCACCGCGCAGCAGGTGAAGTACGGCATCGAGCGTTCCTTCGGCAAGGGCTTCGAGGTCGGCCCGCCGTACTGGGCGCAGTGGCTGACCGGTGAGGCGAGCTACGAGGGGGCCCGGAAGAAGTACGCCGGCCCGCAGAGCGGCGACCTGGCCGCGATCGAGACGCCGGACGAGCGCACGGTCGTCTTCCGCTTCCCGCAGCCGCAGGCCGACGTGCCGTACATGGCCGCGCAGTCCTCCTCCTCGCCGGTGCGCGAGGACAAGGACACCGGCACCGACTACGACCGCCTGCCGTTCGCCAGCGGCCCGTACCGGATCGCCGAGCACGTGCAGAACACCCGCCTGGTGCTGGAGCGCAACCCGCACTGGAAGCCGGAGACCGACCCGATCCGCAGCCAGTACCCGGAGAAGTTCGTCTTCAGCTTCGGCAAGGAGGCGCTCAACATCAACCAGGAGATCCTCTCCGGCCGCGACGGCGGTGCCGACGCCACCACCGTGGCCACCCAGCTCTCGCCCGAGCTGTACCAGTCCACCGACACCGACCCCAAGGCCAAGGAGCTGGTGGTGACCGGCCGTCAGGGCGCCTTCGTCACCCAGCTGGTGGTCAACAACGAGCGGGTCCCCGACCCCGAGGTCCGCAAGGCCCTGCACCTGGCCTACCCGCGCCAGCAGGCCCGCCAGGTGCTCGGCGGCTCCCGGGTCGGCGAACTGGCCACCACGCTCAGCTCCCCGGCGCTGCTCGACTGGCAGAAGTACGACCTCTACCCGGCCAGGCCCGAGGGCGACCCGGAGGCCGCCAAGCAGGCGCTGGCCAAGGCCAAGCAGGCACCCACCAGCCTCACCTACGCCTACGCCAACACCCCGAACGGCCAGCGCGTCGCCCAGGTGCTGGTGGACGGCTTCGCCAAGGCGGGGATCACCCTCGTGCCCAAGCCGGTGGACGCCAAGGCGCTGCTGGACGAGGCGCACCGGGCTGACTCCCCGTACGACCTGTTCGAGGAGACCAGCTCGGTGGACTGGCCGACGCCGTCCACGCTGGTCCCGTTCTCCTTCGACGGCCGGGCCAACAGCGACCTCAACTCCGCCCGCTACCGCAACCCGGCTGTGGACCGGGAGATCGACCGGATCAACCAGATCGGCGAGCCCCGGCAGAAGGCCAAGGAGCTGTACGCGCTGGAGCAGACCGTGATGAAGGACCTCCCGGTGCTGCCCTTCGCCTACCCCAACGCCACCCAGCTGCGCGGCGCCAACGTCGGCGGCGCCTTCATCCACCCGATCTACGGGTCCGTCAGCCTCGCCTGGGTCTACCTCAAGGCCTGACCAGCCGTCAGGGCCCCGCCCTCACCCGGGCGGGGCCCTCCCACCCACGACCCACCGGACCGGCCATGCTCTCCTTCGCCCTGCGGCGTGCTCTCCAGGCCCTCGCCGTGCTGGCCGCGGTCTCCGCCGCCGCCTTCGTGCTCTTCCACGCCGCCCCCGCCGACCCGGCCCGGGCCGCCTGCGGTCCGCGCTGCGATTCGGGCCAGGTGGCGGCGGTCCGTCAGAGCATGGGCCTGGACCAGCCGTTGCTCGCCCAGTACACCGACTACCTCGCCGGGGTGGTGGCCGGCCGCGCGATCAGCGACGTGGACGGTTCGGTCATCGCCTGCGCCGCCCCCTGCCTCGGCTACTCCTACCGGCTGCACCAGCCCGTCACCCAGGCCCTGGCCGAGCACCTCCCGGTCACCCTCTCGCTCACCGCGGGGGCGCTGGCCGTCCTCCTCGTCCTGGGCCTCGGCACCGGCTTCGTCTCCGCGCTGCGCCACGGCACCCGCACCGACCGGCTGCTCTCCGGCTTCACCCTGCTCGGCGCCAGCGTGCAGATCTACTTCCTCGGCTACCTCGCCCAGTGGGCCCTGGTCTACACGACCGGCCTGCTGCCGCTGCCCGCCTACACCCCGCCCGCCACCGACCCCGCCGCCTGGGCGGGCGGGATGCTGCTGCCCTGGTTGGTGCTCGGCTTCGTCAACTCGGCGGTCTTCGCCCGGCTCTCCCGCGCCCAGCTGCTGGAGACCATGGACGAGGAGTACGTCCGGACCGCGCGCGGCAAGGGCCTGAGCCGGCTGCGGGCCCACCTGAAGTACACCTCGCGCGGTGCGGCCGGGCCGCTGGTCCAGCTGCTCGGGCTGGAGGCGGGCGCACTGCTCGGCGGCGCGGTGGTCACCGAGACCGTCTTCGGCCTCAACGGCGTCGGCACCTTCGCCGCCGAGGCGGTGGCCGGCCAGGACCTGCCCGCCGTGGTCGGCACCGTCCTGCTCGCCGCCTGCTTCGTCGTCCTCTTCGTGGCCCTGGCCGACCTGGTGGTGGCCTGGCTCGACCCACGCATCCGCCTCAGCTGACCGTGCCTCAGGGAGCTCCCACCATGACCCCGAACACCTCCACCGATCCGGTGCTGAGCGTCCGCGACCTCTCCGTCAGCTTCGCCGCCCGCGACGGCGCCGAGCCCGTGCGGGCCGTGCGCGGCCTCTCCTTCGACCTCGCCCCGGGCGAAGTCCTGGGCCTGGTCGGCGAGTCCGGCTCCGGCAAGTCCGCCACCGGGCTGGCCCTGCTCGGCCTGCACGACCCCCGGACCACCACCGTCACCGGCTCGGCCCGCCTCGGCGGGCAGGAGCTGGTCGGCGCGGGGGAGCGGGAGCTGCGCCGGGTGCGCGGCGGCCGGATCGCCCTGGTCTTCCAGGACGCGCTGACCTCGCTCAGCCCCTTCCACCCCGTCGGCGCCCAACTCGCCGAGGCCTACCGGCTGCACCACCCCGGCGCGGGCCGCACCGAGGCCCGCCGCCGGGCGGCAGCGATGCTCGACCGGGTCGGCATCCCGGCCGCCCGGGTGGGTGACCACCCGCACCGGTTCTCCGGCGGGATGCGCCAGCGGGTGATGATCGCGATGGCCCTGATGAACGAGCCGGACGTGCTGGTCGCCGACGAGCCCACCACCGCGCTGGACGCCCGGGTGCAGCGCCAAGTGCTGGACCTGCTGGGGGAGTTGCAGCGCGAGCACGGCACCGCCGTCCTGCTGGTCAGCCACGATCTGGGCGTGGTGGCCGGGCACACCGACCGCACCCTGGTGCTCCGCCACGGCGAGCCGGTGGAGACCGCCCCGACCGCCGAGCTGCTGTCCGCCCCGCGGCAGCCGTACACCCGCGCCCTGGTCGGCGCCGCGCTCACCCTGGACACCGTCCCGGGCTCGGTGCTGCCGACGGTCGACGACCCGTCACCCGCCCCGGCGGGTACCGCACCCAGGACGGTCGAACGCCCGGACACCTCCTGGCTGGTGGAGGCCGAGGAACTCTCCGTGCACTTCCCGGGCCGTCGCCGTCACCCCTTCCGGGCGGCCGAACCCTTCCGCGCCGTCGAGGGGTTGAGCCTGCGCATCGCCCCCGGCGAGACCCTCGGTCTGGTCGGCGAGTCCGGCTCCGGCAAGTCCACCACCTCCCGGGTGCTGGCCGGCCTGCAACGGCCCACCGGCGGCGTGATCCGCTACGACGGCCAGGACGCCACCCACCCCGACCGGGCCCTGCGCCGCCGCCTGGCCCGCGAGGTCCAACTGGTCTTCCAGGACCCGTACGCCTCCCTCAACCCCCGCCGTACGGTGGCCCAGACCCTGGACACCCCGCTCCGCCTGCACACCACCCTCAGCGCCCCCGAACGGCGCGAACGCTCCGCCGAACTCCTCGAACAGGTCGGCCTCCCCGCCGCCCACCTGGACCGCCACCCGCACGAGTTCTCCGGCGGCCAGCGCCAACGCATCGGCATCGCCCGGGCGTTGGCCCCCGGCCCGCGCCTGATCATCGCCGACGAACCGGTCTCCGCCCTCGACGTCTCGGTCCAGGCCCAGGTCCTCAACCTCCTCGCCGAACTCCGCGACCGCCTCGGCGTCGCCTTCCTCTTCGTCTCCCACGACCTCGCCGTGGTCCGCCACTTCTGCGACCGCGTCGCCGTCATGCACCACGGCCGCCTGGTCGAACAGTCCCCCCGCGACCACCTCTTCGCGGCGCCGCACACCGACTACACCCGCTCCCTGCTGGCGGCCGCCCACCTCACCTCGGCACAGCGGTTCCGCCAGTAGCCCGCACGTGGCCTCTGAGCGAGCACACTGAACTTCACAGGACGTCAGACCGTGCCGAACACGGGACGACTCGGTGCTCCAACCGTCAGGCGATGGACCGGAGCGCCGGGCGGCGGCAAGGCTAGCGGCGCCTGAACGTCCGGTTGAACTGTGCCACCAGATCGTCCACCTCGGCGGTGAACTCCGGCGGTTCGCCACTGCTGCCACAGCACGGCGGCTTCGTCCGCTTTCCTTCGGGTGGTGCTTCGAGCCCTGCTGCTTCCCACAGCGGGGGATAGACGTTGTGAGGGGTGTTCTCCTCGTGCAGGCCGACTGTGACGATCCAGGCCGTCATCTCCGAGTCGAACGCGACGACGGCGCGCAGCTGACCGTACAGATGCTTCACGCACACCCGGTCAATCGGGCTTTCTCCGGTCATCCGGTAGTCCAGAGCCTTGCAACCGTGCTTCTTCAGCTCGAGCAGCCACCCGTCGAAGGTCTTCTTCTCCACGCCGCGCAGTGCCTTGGCCGCTGCTAAGCCCAGGGTGGTGAACTTAACGTTCGTCGTCACCGAATTCCTCATCGTCCGTGCTCTGGGCCAGGTACTCCTCCAGGGCCACGCCCTCGCCGCGTCGCACCTGCTCCAGACTCTCCTGGAGCGCCGGGTCGTCGAGGACCTGCTGATCCTGCAACCGCTGCCACACGGCCTCCGCGAGACCCCGCTTCTTCCCGGCCGTCCTCAGCTCGTCCACGAGTACCTTGACCTCGTAGAGGCGCCGTGGGTCGACGAGCTTGACGGAGGTGGAGGGGTCTTCGGTCAGGGTGAGGATCCCAGAGGCAACCCAGGCATCCACGGTGCGGCGGGAGAGTCCGAGCAGGGTCGCGGCGACGGACACCCGGATCGGTGCGACATCCTCGAGGATGCTCTCCTTTGCCGCTTTGAGGTGACCCAGGGCTGCGGAACTGTCTCCCCGGTCGGTGGCGGAGCGGGCAGCGTCGAGCTCGGCAACAACCGCGAGGAGGTTCGCGGAGAACGTGCCGCTACGCCCACTGGCAGCCTTCGACGGCTCGGCCGGAGATTCCGGAACGGCGCCGAAGAGCCGCACCTCGGAGAGGGACTGCGCGAAGCTCTCGTAATGCTGGCGTGCCCGAACGGCCCTGGCGGTCGTGCCCGGCAGCGGTGAAGGCTCCGCCAGCGCGTGCAACGTGTCGGTGTACCTGGCTTGGAGGGCTGCACTCGACTGCGGATCGGACCAGTCGAGCCCAGAACCACTGCTCGGCGAGCAGCACGTCCAGATCGTCGACCACACGCGGGAGAAGGCCTCCGGGTTGTGGAGGATCACCTTGGCGAGTATCTCCGGCCGATCTCCGGCCACCGCCAGAAGGGCCGACGCGTCGGCGAACATCGCCACAGGCTGCCTGCCGCCCGTCGTCGGCCTGTTCTTCAGGGGGTCGACCGCATCGCTGCGGCGGCCGGCACGCGGGGGAGCTCCCGGGCTGGTCTGGGTCATATCGTCCACCCTTCTCACGTTACTGCTCATTATTACCCTGAAATCGGCAGTAGCAACGGGAAATCGCAGAGCTGCGGCCGAGTCCGCGCGAGTATCAGTACTGGGGCGAGACGAAGCGTCTTGCCATGCCTGCCCGTAGGGCTTACAGTTCTGCAAGACGAGACGGACCGTCTCGCTCGGAAGTCGAACGAAGGACCCAGCTTGCGCTCTGCCGCTCCCGCCGATACCCGCATCACCCTGTCCGAGGTCACCAAGCACTACGGTGACCGCCTCGTCCTCGACCGCGTCACCTGCACCGTCCGGCCCGGCGAACGGACCGGACTGGTGGGGGAGAACGGCGCCGGCAAGTCCACCCTGCTCCGACTGCTGGCTGGGCTGGAACGGCCCGACAACGGCACCGTCCGGGTCGACGTCCCCGGCGGCGTCGGCCACCTCGCCCAGACCCTCGACCTGCCGCCGGCCGCCACGGTGGGCCGGGCCGTCGACCTCGCCCTGGCCGGGCTGCGCGCCATCGAGGCCGACCTCCGGCTGGCCGAACTGACCCTCCCTCAGGACGGCCCCGAGGGCCTGGCCCGCTACGGCGAACTGCTCGCCACCTGGGAGGCCAGGGGCGGACCGGACGCCGACCGGGCCGTGGCCACGCTGCTGCGACGCCTCGGCGAACGGGCCCCGCTCGACCCGGACCGCCCGCTCGGCACCCTCTCCGGCGGCCAGCGCTCCCGGCTGGCCCTGGCCGGAGTGCTGGCCGGCGCACCCGAACTGCTGCTGCTCGACGAGCCGACCAACGACCTCGACGACGAGGCCGTGGCCTGGCTGGAGGAGCACCTGCGCGCCCACCCCGGCACGGTGGTCGCCGCCACCCACGACCGCGCCTTCCTGGAGCGGATCACCGACACCGTGCTGGAGGTGGACGAGGCCCGCCACACCCTCCACCGGCACGGCCACGGCTACCGGGGCTACCTCGCCGCCAAGGCGGCGGCCCGGGCCCGCTGGGCGCACGACCACCGGGAGTGGAAGGCCGAACTGGTCCGCCACACCGCCCTCGCCGAGACCGGCGCGCTCCGGCTGGCGGCCGTCCCGCGCAAGGCCCCCGCCGCGTTCAGCGGGGCGGGCGCCTTCCGGGCCCGGTCCCGGGCGCACGGGGCGATGAGCCGCGTCCGCAACGCCCGCGAGCAGCTCCACCGGCTCACCGAACGGCCGGTGCCGCCGCCCCCGGTGCCGCTGCGGTTCGCGGCCCGCGCGGCCGACGGCGGCGCACCGGGGCCGGTGGAGCTGACCGGCGTACGGGTCGAAGGGCGGCTCGCGCTGGACCTGCTCCGGCTGGAGCCCGGCGCCCGGCTGCTCGTCACGGGGCCGAACGGGGCGGGCAAGTCCACCCTGCTCCGGCTCCTGGCCGGGGAACTGACCCCCGATCAGGGCACCGTCCGCCGTCCGGCCCGGGCCGGCCTGCTCCGCCAGTACGCGGGGCCGGTCGCCGACGACCGCACCGTACTGGCCGCCTACGCGGCCGGCCGGCCCGGCGAACTCCCGGACCACGCCGAACAGTTGCTCACCCTCGGCCTGTTCCGCCCGGCGGATCTGGCCACCCCGGTCCGCCACCTCTCGGTCGGCAACCGCCGCCGCCTGGAACTGGCCCGGCTGCTCACCACCCCCACCGACCTGCTCCTGCTGGACGAGCCCACCAACCACCTGGCCCCCGCCCTGGTGGAGGAACTGGAGGAGGCCCTGACCCACTACCCCGGCACCCTGATCGTCGTCACCCACGACCGCCGCCTGCGCCGCACCCTGCGGGGCGGGCACCTGCGCCTGCGGGCGGAGACCGACGGCACCGCCCGCTGCGCGGACTGACGACCCGTCGGTGGGCAGCCCGCGTGCGGCGTGCGAGCCGATGTCTCACGTCGGTGGTCCGCCCCGCGCTGCGGCCGCCGCCGGCCCCGGGGTCAGCTGCCGGAGGGCGTCGCGGTGGGGGAGATCGCCGAGGGCGGGGCGCCGGCCGCCGCCGGGGCGGGGCCGGTGGGGAGGCCGGTGACGCCGGAGCCGGGCCAGGACTCCTCCAACTGCCCGTCGCCGCGCACCGTGTAACGGGTCGTCGACCCGGCCCCCGTCGCGGAGACCCGTTCCTCCCGGATCAGGGCGCCCGGCTCGACCCGCCAGGTCGCGGCGGCCTGCGGGTCGGCCACCGAGGTGCGGGCGGCGAGCAGGACGGGGGTGTCGGCGCTGAAGCCGTACAGCTGCACCAAGTCGGCCGGGGCGGAACCCTCCGCGCGGCGCAGCACCACCAGGGCCGCCGGGGCCCCGTGGTAGCGGGCCGGGACGACGGCGCTGAGCGAGACCTGCGGGCCGCCCTCGGCGGCCGAACGGCCGTCCCGCAGACGGATGGCGGCCCCGCCGGACGGGTCGGCGTAGCTGCGGTTGGCCCAGTCGGCAGCGGGCAGCGGACCGCCCGCGGGTGTCAGCCCGGAGTCGCCGGTCGGGCTCTTGGCCACGGCCGCGAACGGCGCGGAGGGCTGCACCCCGTCGATGGAGACGGAGACCGGCGCGCCGGAGCCGGCGGGGGAGGCAGCGGAGGAGTGCGGCGCGCGCAGCCCCTGGTCGGAGCGGTTCTCGCAGCCCTGCGCGGCGGCGATGGCCAGCGCCACCCCGACGGTCACGGTCACGAAGACCACCAGCCGCTGCCGGAGCAGCCGTCGCCGGGCCTCCCCGGGGCTGCCGGGACGGCCGGGCGCGGGGGTGTGCTGGCGGTCACGCCGGGGCGGGCCGGAGCGCGGCCCGGGCGGGACCGGCCGGCCACCGGGCACCGTGCTCCGCTCCCGGGTGGGGGCGGGCCTGGCGCCGGCAGGCCGGGGACCGGCGGGACGCCCACCCGGCTGCTCGCCCTGCCGCACGGCGGTCCGCTCCCCGGGGCGCGCCGAGCCCGTCGGACGGCCACCGGGGTGGGCGGCGTGCTCGCCCTGACGGTCCCTCAGTGCCTCGGCCGTGACGCCGGGCGGCATCGGCAGGGTGGCGGGCTGGTGCACCCCGGGCTGGTACGCGGCGGGCCGCGGCGGGGCCGCGGGACGCTGGGGTGCGGGGGCCCGCCCGGGCGGGGGAGCGGCGGTGGCCCGGCGGCCGGCGGCGGCGCCCCGGGCGGCCAGCTCGGTGAGCCGCTCGTGCAGCGCGGCCGCGCCGGGCCGCTCGGCCGGCTCCTTGGCCAGGCAGGCCCGTACCAGCGGTGCCAACTGCGGTGGCACGCCGGAGAGATCGGGCTCCTCGTGCACCACCCGGTAGAGCATCACCTCGGAGGAGGCCCCGGAGCCGAACGGCGAGTCCCCGGTGAGCGCGTAGGCCAGCGTGGCACCGAAGGCGAACACGTCGGTGGCCGGCGTCACGGCCGCGCCGCGGACCTGCTCGGGTGCCAGGAAGCCGGGGGAGCCGACGGCGGTGCCGACGTGGGTGAGCGTGGAGGCGCCGCGCGACCAGGCGATGCCGAAGTCGATGATCCGCGGGCCCTTGGGCGAGAGCAGGATGTTGGAGGGCTTGAGGTCGCGGTGGACCACCCCGGCCTCGTGCACCTTCACCAGCCCGTCGGCCAGCGCCGCCCCGATCCGGGCCGCTTCCGGCCAGGGCAGCGGCCCCTCCTCGCCGACCCGCTTGTAGAGCGAGGGCCCGGGCACGTACGCGGTCGCCAGCCAGGGCCGGTCCGCCTCGATGTCGGAGCCGACCACCCGGGCCGTGCAGGTGCCGCGGATCTTCGAGGCCGCCGCGATCTCCCGGGCGAACCGGGTGCGGAACTCGGCGTCCTCGGCCAGCTCGGCGCGGATCAGCTTGAGCGCGACCCGCTGCCCCTTGCGGTCCGAACCGAGGTAGACCACGCCCATCCCGCCGGCCCCGAGCCGACGGTGCAGACGGTAGGGGCCGACGATGCGGGGGTCCTCACGCCTCAGCCGCATCATCGCCATCGTCAGTTCTTCCCGTCAGTCCGGTGGTTGAGACCCCGTCGGGTGGGGCACCGTCAGAATCCTGTTCCGGCACAGCTTACGGACTCCGCGCTGCGGTGTGCTGATACGCAACACCACCGGGCCGGTCGGATTGTCCGATCTCCCCCGTACGTCGCCCGGACGCAGGTCGGACGCAGGTCGGACGCTCCCTCGGGGAGCTCCTCAGGGGCGCCCCTCAGGGTTCCCCCGGGGTTCGGCCACCCCCCGTCTCCCCCTCCAGTAGTACCTGAGGGGGAGGGGCGTCATCCTCCGGGAGGCCCACCGAACGGTACGCGGGCATGACGTCCGCGTCGGTGCCGCGCCATACCTTTGAGTCAGCGGTGGGCGGCCCGGCTCGTCCCCCGAGGTGAACCGCCCACCGCGACCGACACACCGGCATACCGGCAGACCAACGACCTTACGCAGAAGGCAGGAGCACCCACCATGGCCGTCCAGCTCAACGAGGCGGGACGTCGTCGCCTCGGGCTCCGCCCGGCTTCCGCCCGCTCCTCCGAGCAGGCCACCCGGCACCCGCTGGTGGCCGTGGCCATGGTGCTCCCCGTCGCGGTCGCCCTGCTGGTGCTCTTCGGCGGCTGGGACCAACTGGCGACCCAGACCAGGGCCGTCGCCGAACTGATCGGGCGCTGACCTTCTGGGGAGAGGGCAGGCGCCACGGCCGGAGCCGGCACCGCCACGGGCACGCGGACGGGCGGGCGGGGCGGTGCGGACAACACCTCCGGCGCACTGAGCAGGGGCCGGGTACGAGTCGTCGGTGAGGGCGGCACGTACCCGGCCCCTGCCGCATGTGCCCTGACGGGTCGTCAACTCCGGGCAACGCGAAGGGCCGTGATCCTGTTCGGATCACGGCCCTCGGCTGTCTGGTGCGCGATACTGGGATTGAACCAGTGACCCCTTCCGTGTCAGGGAAGTGCTCTCCCGCTGAGCTAATCGCGCCTGGTGGGGCTGGACTGCGGGTACTGCAAGTGCGCGATACTGGGATTGAACCAGTGACCCCTTCCGTGTCAGGGAAGTGCTCTCCCGCTGAGCTAATCGCGCCTGGTGAGGCCGTACTGCGGGTACTGCAAGTGCGCGATACTGGGATTGAACCAGTGACCCCTTCCGTGTCAGGGAAGTGCTCTCCCGCTGAGCTAATCGCGCCTGGTG
>NZ_JBVJLD010000019.1:113363-119365 GCF_055584905.1 Kitasatospora sp. NPDC088742
ACTGCGGGTACTGCAAGTGCGCGATACTGGGATTGAACCAGTGACCCCTTCCGTGTCAGGGAAGTGCTCTCCCGCTGAGCTAATCGCGCCTGGTGAGGCCGTACTGCGGGTACTGCAAGTGCGCGATACTGGGATTGAACCAGTGACCCCTTCCGTGTCAGGGAAGTGCTCTCCCGCTGAGCTAATCGCGCGGGGAGGGCCCCTGGCGAACCAGGGGCACCTCATGTGAGGTGGAGACGGGATTTGAACCCGTGTACACGGCTTTGCAGGCCGTTGCCTCGCCTCTCGGCCACTCCACCAGGCAACTCACGAAAAACGATCTTACCCTGTTCTCCGTCGAGCGGACGACGAGATTCGAACTCGCGACCCTCACCTTGGCAAGGTGATGCTCTACCAACTGAGCTACGTCCGCCTGTCTGTCGGGGCCCTTCACCGCTGTGTTGCGGCTCCGTTTCCCGGCGACGTGTTGAACTTTAGCGGATTCCTGGGCCAGCTCAAATTCCGTTCCCGCAGCGTGCCGACGGGGTGCCCCCCGAGACCCCCCGAGCTGGCACCTCGTCAGCTCGCCGGGCCCGCCGCCGGACCCTCGCCGCCCGACGTCGGACACCCCCGCCGACCTACACTTCGAAGCACCCCCGCACCACCCTCACCGCGCAGGAGCACCGTGTCCGGCCGCACCACCCCCCGCACCAGCCCGACCCCCATGGCGAGGTTCGCCGGCCGGCTGGCGACCGGCCTGCGCGACGTCACCTCCGACCCGGCCGCCCTGGAGAGCGAGGGGTACTGGGCGGTGGCGTACGACTTCGAGGGCCGCCTCACCTGCGCCCGCTTCGACTCCGTCCGCCCCGACCCCGCCCCGCCGCGCACCGAGGGCTGGCTCGGGCCCGGCCCCGGGAGCTGGCGCAGCTCGCTCGACCGGGACGCCTACACCGCCGGGGTCCGCCGCATCCGCGAGCACATCGCGGCCGGCGAGGTCTACCAGGCCAACCTCTGCCGGGTGATGACCGCGCGGCTGCCCGACCCGGAGCGCAGCGACATCGACGCGCTCACCGGGCTGCTGGCGCACGGCAACCCCGCCCCCCACGCCGGAACGATCCGCCTGCCCGGGCACGGGGTCGAGATCGCCACCGCCTCGCCCGAGCTCTACCTGCGCCGCCGGGGCCGCACCGTCTCCTCCGGGCCGATCAAGGGCACCGGCCGCACCGAGCACGACCTGCTGGAGAAGGACCACGCCGAGAACGTGATGATCGTGGACCTGGTCCGCAACGACCTCGGCCGGGTCTGCTCCACCGGCAGCGTCACGGTGCCCGACCTCTGCGTGGTGGAGAAGCACCCCGGCTTGGTGCACCTGGTCTCCACCGTGGAGGGAGAGCTGCGCGAAGGGGCGGGCTGGGCCGAGCTGTTCGAGGCCACCTTCCCGCCCGGCTCCGTCACCGGCGCCCCCAAGGCCAGCGCGCTGCGGATCATCGACGCCCTGGAGACCGCCCCGCGAGGCCCCTACTGCGGCGCCGTCGGCTGGGTGGACGCCGACCGGGGCGAGGCCGAACTCGCCGTCGGCATCCGGACGTTCTGGATCGACCGGGCCGACCCCGCCCGCCCGCTGCTGCACTTCGGCACCGGCGCCGGCATCACCTGGGGCTCCGACCCGGAGCGCGAGTGGGACGAGACCGAGCTCAAGGCGGCCCGCCTGGTCGCGATAGCCTCGGGCACCGAGTAGCAGTCGAGGAGCGACACCTGATGATCTGGGTCAACGACCGCCTGGTCGACGAGAACAACGCGACCGTCTCCGTGCTCGACCACGGACTGACCGTCGGCGACGGCGTGTTCGAGACCGCCAAGGCGGTGGACGGGAAGGCCTTCGCGCTCACCCGCCACCTCGACCGGCTCACCCGCTCCGCCGAGGGCCTCGGCCTGCCCGCCCCGGACCACGCGGTGGTCCGCGAGGGCGTGCGCCAGGTGCTGGCCGCCAACCCGATGGAGCTCGGCCGGCTGCGGATCACCTACACCGGCGGTCTGGCCCCGCTCGGCTCCGAGCGCGGCGACGCCCCGCCCACCCTGGTGATCGCGATCGGCACCGCCAAGCCCCGACCCGACACCACCGCCGTGAAGACCGTCCCGTGGCGGCGCAACGAGCACGGCGCGCTCACCGGCCTCAAGACCACCTCCTACGGGGAGAACGTGGTCGCGCTGGCCGCCGCGCACCGGGCCGGCGCCTCCGAGGCGATCTTCGCCAACACCGCCGGGCGGCTCTGCGAGGGCACCGGATCCAACATCTTCGTGGTGCTCGGCGGCCGGCTGCTCACCCCGCCGCTCGCCTCCGGCTGCCTGGCCGGGATCACCCGGCAGCTGGTCATCGACTGGACCGGCGCCGAGGAGGCCGACCTCCCCTTCGAGGTGCTGGCCGAGGCCGAGGAGGCCTTCCTCACCTCCACCCTGCGGGACGTGCAGGCCATCGCCCGGATCGACGACCGCGAACTGGGCGCCCCCGGGCCCGTCACCCTCAAGGCGATGGCCCAGTTCGCCGAGCGGACCGGGGACGACCTCGACCCGTGACGCGGGCGCGCGGATCAGCCGGGGCGCAGCGGGGAATGCACTCCCCATGACCACCACGCTGCGCCCCGAGCACCCCGAGGAACTCCGTCCGGACGGCGGCCGCACCCGGCGCTGGCTGATCTGCGTCAACGGCCGCCCGGTCGGCTCGCTGCGCACCACCGCCACGCCGTACGGCGAGCAACGCTGGGGCACCATCTCGGAGTTGGAGGTCACCGAGGGCCTGCGCCGGGGCCGCGCCACGGTCGGCTCGCTGGCCGCCGAGGAGGTGCTGCGGGGCTGGGGCTGCAGCCGGGTGGACGTCACCGTCCCGGCCGGGAACGAGGCCGCCCTCGGGCTGGCCCGGCTGCTCGGGTACACCGAGCGGATGCGGAACATGGCCAAACACCTCGGCCGCGCCCCGGAGCTCCCGGCCGGCCTGACGGTCCGTCCGATCGGCCCGGACCGCTACGAGGCCTGGCTGGCCGAGGCCAAGGAGGGCTACGTCAGCCACCTCACCGGCTCCGGCCTGGGCGAGCGGGAGGCCAGGGAGAAGGCCGACACCGACCACCGGCAGCTGCTGCTCCACGGCCACGCCACCCCCGGCACGGCCCTGCGCGAACTGCTGGACGCGCAGGGCACCGTGCTGGGCACCCTCTGGCTGACGCTGCGTCAGAGCACCCTGCCGGACGGCTCTCCGCTGGCCTGGGTGATGACGGTGGAGGTCGGCGAGGGGCACCGGGGCGAGGGCCACGGCCGCACCCTGATGCGGCTGGCCGAGCGGGAGTGCCTGGCCGCCGGGGTGGCCGACCTCGGGCTCAACGTGTTCAGCTCCAACGAGGTGGCCATCCGGCTCTACGAGTCGCTGGGCTACCGGCTCACCCGCCGGGTGCTCGGCAAGCCGCTGCTCTGAGACGGTCGGTCTCAGGCGGCCTTGGCCGCGTCCAGGATCGCGACGATCCGCTCGCGCAGCCCGTCCTGGCTCTTGCCGCCGTCCAGGCGCTGCCCGGCGACCAGGTAGGTCGGCGTGCCGGTGATGCCGATCGCCTTGCCCTCGGCCTGGTCGGCGTCCACCACCAGGGTGTGCCGGCCGTCGATCAGCGCGACGTCCATCTCCTCGGCGTCGAGGCCGAGCTCGCCGGCGAGCGCGACCAGGAACTGCTCGCCGCTCTTGGCCTTGGCGAGCTCCTCGCAGCGCTCCAGCAGCGCCTCGGTGAACTCCCACCCCCTGCCCTGGGCGAGGGCCTCCTCGGCGGCCTGGGCGGCGGTGTAGGCGTGCTTGTTCTTCTCCAGCGGGAAGTGCCGGAGCTCGGCGGTGAGGGCCTCGCCGTACTGCTCGCGCAGGGCGTGGAGGTCGGTCAGGGCGGTGCGGCAGTCGGGGCACTGCAGGTCGGCCCAGAACTCGAGCCGGGGGAGGGGTGCGTCGGTCATGCGCCCCAGTCTTCCACCCTTCGCGGCGTCAGCCGGCGGGGACCGCCTCGGCGGAGCGCTGGCGGGCCCGGTAGGCGGCGACGTGCAGGCGGTTGCCGCAGGTGCGGCTGTCGCAGTAGCGGCGCGAGCGGTTGCGGGAGAGGTCGACGAAGACCCGGGCGCAGTCCGGCGCCTCGCAGCGGCGCAGCCGCTCGCGCTCGCCGGCCATCACGATGAAGGCGAGCGCCATGCCGAGCTCGGCCGCCAGGTGGTCGCCGATCGCGGCGTGCGGGGCGAAGTAGTGGATGTGCCAGCCGTGGTGGTCGTGGTTGACCAGCCGGGGGGTGGTGCCGGCGGCCGCGACCACCGCGTTGACCTGCTCGGCGGCCTCCTCGGTGGAGTCGGCCGAGAACACCTCGCGCAGCCGGCCGCGCAGCCGCCGCACCGCGGTGAGGTCATGCTCGGTCAGCGAGTCCACCTCGCTGATCTCCCGGCGGGCCACGAAGGAGTGCAGCGCCGCCAGGTCGGGGAGCTGTTCGCTGCCGCAGGCGTCGGGCGAGGTGTTGAGCAGCTCGACCAGAATGCCGAGCGCGCATTCGGTGTCATGGGTGATCAGCACGTGAGGCTCCTCGCGCGGCGGGGGCTTCGTGGGCCCCGCGTCGGTCGTTCCCGCGACTCTACCGGCACGGGCCGTCACCACGGGCCCCGGACCGACCGGCCGGAAAGGGCGAGGGCCCCGGCGCGCTCCGGTGGGAGCGCGCCGGGGCCCGGCCCTGACGGACCGCCCGGTGGGCGGTTGAGCGTGCGACCGTGCCCCCGAGTAGGACGGACGCGGTGGTGGGACGTACCCCCGCCGGAGCGGTCAGCTTTCGGCGAGGATGTGTGACAGCTCCCGGTCGAGGTCGAAGTGACGGTGTTCGGTGCCGGGTGGCACGGCGGCGTCGGTGCGCTTGAGGAAGGACTCGAGCGCTCGAGCCGGGGCTTCCAGCAGGGCTTCTCCTTCCGGAGAACTCAGGGCGATGCAGACCACCCCCTGACCGTGGCTCCGCGAGGGCCACACCCGGACGTCGCCGGTACCGGTGGGTCGGTGCAGCCCCTCCGCGAGGAGGTCGCGGGCGAACACCCACTCCACGGTCTCGTCGGCACCCGTGTGGAAGGTCGCGTGCACGGCATAGGGGTCGGCAGTGTCGTAGCGCAGGCCCGCGGGGACGGGCAGTGACGACTCGCTGGACACGATGAGGCGCAGGTGCAGCTCGCAGCTGACCGTGGTGTTCATAAGCGCCAGGGCCTTTCGCTCAGTGTGCGCTCGGGGAATCGCACGTCGGCGAACGGACCATCCCACCTGAAAGCCCGGTGTAAACCCGTCTGTCCCGATTCCGGTCCGAGTCGTACCCCTTCCGGCGCATTGCAGAATCGCTACGGAGCCCACGGGGCCCGGGAACCGGGGGGCGGCTCCGGTAGTTTTCGCGGCATGGCTGTACGAAACGACAATCCCGAGCCCGAGGGCTCCCCGGCCGGACCGGCGGCCGACGCCGGCCTCGGCTCCAAGGCGCCGCACTTCATCCGGCGCTCCCGGCCGCTCCACCTCAGCTGGCAGGTGGCGGTCTTCCTGGTCGGCCTCGCCGTGGTCGTGCTCGGGGTGGTGATGCTGCCGCTGCCCGGGCCGGGCTGGGTGGTCATCTTCCTGGGCATGGGCATCTGGGCGACCGAGTTCGTCTGGGCGCAGCTGGTGCTGCGGTGGACCAAGCGCAAGGTCACCGAGGCCGCCCAGAAGGCGCTGGACCCGAAGGTCCGCCGCCGCAACATCACCCTGACGGCCATCGGCCTGGTGATCATCGCCGGGCTGGGCGGCTGGTACCTGTGGAAGTACGGGTTCACCATGCCGTGGAAGCTGAGCTGAGGTCCGGGCCCGCCGAGGGGGAGCCGGGGGAGCACGGAGGGGTGTTCGGAGCACCCCTCCGGATGCGGTAATGTTTTCCCTGCACCCGGGCGATTAGCTCAGCGGGAGAGCACTTCGTTCACACCGAAGGGGTCACTGGTTCGATCCCAGTATCGCCCACCGA
>NZ_JBVJLD010000019.1:119464-134518 GCF_055584905.1 Kitasatospora sp. NPDC088742
GTAATGTTTTCCCTGCACCCGGGCGATTAGCTCAGCGGGAGAGCACTTCGTTCACACCGAAGGGGTCACTGGTTCGATCCCAGTATCGCCCACCGGAATGCGGGAAGACCCCGGCCAATTAATTGGCCGGGGTCTTCTGTCGTTTCCGGGTGCTTTCCACCGCGCGGTCTGATTCCGCGTCAGTCCCCGTACCGTGCGCGGGAACTGGGGGACCGTCCACTCGGGCTCCCTGGAAGGGAATTGGCCAGCCGGGCCGGAGGGGTGCTACTGTTCATCTCGTTGCCCGGGCGATTAGCTCAGCGGGAGAGCACTTCGTTCACACCGAAGGGGTCACTGGTTCGATCCCAGTATCGCCCACCGAGTAACACGCAGGCCCTGACCGGTAGTTCGGTCAGGGCCTGCGGCGTTCCCGGGGCCGGTCAGGCGGCGATGCCGCAGTCGTGCTCGGGGTACGGGCGGCCGCCGCAGGCGCAGCGGGCCGGGCGGAGCGGCCAGGAGAAGTCGACCTGCTCCGGGGAGCCCGAGCGGTCGAACCAGTTCTGCAGGCCCCGGGCCTGGGCCGCGTGCCAGACCGCCTGCCGCAGGTGCAGTTCGGCCGGGGTGAGCGAACCCAGTGGCACCCGGAAGCGCAGGCCCAGGGCGCGGGTCAGGTCCAGGGCCGCGGTGGCGTCGGCCGCCGCGTCGTGGGCGCCGGTGAGGGTGACCCCGTAGTGCGCGCACAGGTCGGTGAGGGTGCGCCGGCCCTTGCGGTAGCGGTCGGCGTACTTGTCCATCACCCGCGGGTCCAGGACCAGGAGTTCGTTCTCGCCCAGGCTGGCGGCGAGCGTGCTGGCCCGGTGCCGGCGCAGCTCGCGGTCGAGCAGGGTGAGGTCGTAGGGGGCGTTCATCACCACCAAGGGCACGTGGCGGTGGGCCTGTTCGGCCAGCGCGCGGGCGATCTCGGCGACCACCACCCGGGGCGGGCGGCCGAAGTCGCGGGCCCGTTGGTCGGTGATGCCGTGCACGGCCTGGGCGCCCTCGGGGATGGGTACCCCCGGGTCGGCCAGCCAGGAGAGCGTCCGGACGGGCGCGCCGGGCGCGGTCTGGAGCACCAGCGCCGCCGAGACGATGCGATCGGTCTCGACGTCCACACCGGTGGTCTCGGTGTCGAAAGAGGCGAGCGGGCCCTGGTACCAGGGCTGGGTGTGCGGCATGACGAGCCCCCGATCCCCACCGGGCGGCGCCCGGCGCGCCACCGAGGACCAGTGGCGCGCCGGGCACGGCCGCGTTCTGCGTGAGTGATACCGCAGTTGACGGCCCCTCAATCCAGTGGCGGCCGTACACCTGTACAAGGAGGGGGCGGCAGTGCGCGGCGCGGCTCGTGATCTCGGTACCATCGGACTCGCGCAGCACCGTGCTGCGGCACACAGAGGTCAGGAGAGACCGGTGACCGACGTCCGGATCATCATCAACCGCGAACCCGATCGGGAAGAGCGCGTGGTGACCACGGGCACCACGGCCGCCGAGCTCTTCGCCGACGACCGTGCCGTGATCGCCGCCCGGGTCGCCGGTGCGCTCAAGGACCTGGCGTACCAGGTGCAGGACGGCGACGAGGTCGAGCCCGTCGTCATCTCCAGCCCGGACGGCCTGGACATCCTGCGGCACTCCACCGCGCACGTGATGGCGCAGGCCGTGCAGCAGCTCTTCCCGGAGGCCAAGCTCGGCATCGGCCCGCCGGTCAAGGACGGCTTCTACTACGACTTCGACGTCGAGAAGCCCTTCCACCCCGATGACCTCAAGGCCATCGAGAAGAAGATGCAGGAGATCATCAAGCGCGGGCAGAAGTTCTCCCGCCGCGTGGTCACCGACGAGGCCGCCGCCGAGGAGCTGGCCAAGGAGCCGTACAAGCTCGAGCTGATCGGCCTCAAGGGCTCCGCCGCCACCGCCGGCGAGGGCGCCTCGGTCGAGGTGGGCGGCAGCGAGCTGACCATCTACGACAACGTCGACGCCAAGACCGGTGACCTCTGCTGGGGCGACCTCTGCCGCGGCCCGCACCTGCCGAGCACCCGTCACATCCCGGCCTTCAAGCTGATGCGCAACGCGGCCGCCTACTGGCGCGGCAGCGAGAAGAACCCGATGCTGCAGCGCATCTACGGCACCGCGTGGCCGACCAAGGACGAGCTCAAGGCGCACCTCGACTTCCTCGAGGAGGCCGCCAAGCGCGACCACCGCAAGCTCGGCGCCGAGCTGGACCTCTTCTCCATCCCGGAGGAGATCGGCTCCGGCCTGGCCGTCTTCCACCCCAAGGGCGGCATCATGCGCCGGGTCATGGAGGACTACTCGCGCAAGCGCCACGAGGAGGCGGACTACGAGTTCGTCTACTCCCCGCACGCCACCAAGGGCTCGCTCTTCGAGCTCTCCGGTCACCTCGACTGGTACGCGGACGGGATGTACCCGCCCATGAAGCTCGACGGCGACATCGACTACTACCTCAAGCCGATGAACTGCCCGATGCACAACCTGATCTACCGCTCGCGCGGTCGTTCCTACCGCGAACTGCCGCTGCGGCTCTTCGAGTTCGGCACGGTCTACCGCTACGAGAAGTCCGGTGTGGTGCACGGCCTGACCCGGGCCCGCGGCTTCACCCAGGACGACGCGCACATCTACTGCACCCGCGAGCAGATGGCGGACGAGCTCGACTCGCTGCTGACCTTCGTGCTCGACCTGCTGCGCGACTACGGGCTGAACGACTTCTACCTGGAGCTCTCGACCCGGGACCCGGAGAAGTTCATCGGTGAGCTGGACGAGTGGGAGGAGGCCACCGAGACCCTGCGGGCCGCCGCCGAGAAGCAGGGCCTGGAGCTGGTGCTCGACCCGGCCGGCGCCGCCTTCTACGGTCCGAAGATCTCGGTGCAGGCCCGGGACGCGATCGGCCGCACCTGGCAGATGTCCACCATCCAGGTCGACTTCCAGCTGCCGCAGCGGTTCGAGCTGGAGTTCCAGGGCTCGGACGGCAACCGCCAGCGTCCGGTCATGATCCACCGTGCGCTGTTCGGCTCGATCGAGCGCTTCTTCGCGGTGCTGCTGGAGCACTACGCCGGCGCCATGCCGCCGTGGCTGGCCCCGGTCACCGTGGTCGGCATCCCGATCACCGACGAGCACATCCCGTACCTGCGCGAGGTTGCGGCCGAGCTGAAGAAGCAGGGCATCCGGGTCGAGGTGGACGCCTCCGACGACCGGATGCAGAAGAAGATCCGCAACGCCCAGAAGACCAAGGTCCCGTTCATGCTGATCGCGGGCAACGACGACGTCGAGGCCGGCGCGGTCTCCTTCCGTTACCGCAACGGCGAGCAGAAGAACGGCGTCCCGGTCGCCGAGGCGGTGGCCGAGATCGTGGAGGCGGTCCGCAGCCGCGTCCAGGTCTGACGCACGGCCAGATCGCGGGGCGGGTTCTCTTCGAGAGAGTCCGCCCCGCACTGCTCTCTTCGGGCGTCGTGGCGAATATGCTGATCAGCATGACGAGTGAGCCGGAACTGCAGCGGGGTGTGGGCGAACCGGATGGTTTCCGTCGCCTGTGGACGCCTCATCGGATGGCGTACATCCAGGGAGAGAACAAGCCCACCGGGCCCGCGCCCGACGACGGTTGCCCGTTCTGCTCGATCCCCTCGCTCAGCGACGAGGACGGCCTGGTGATCGCCCGGGGGAGCGCGGTCTTCGCGGTGCTCAACCTGTACCCGTACAACGGCGGGCACCTGATGGTGGTGCCGTACCGGCACGTGGCGGACTACACCGACCTGGACGCCGCCGAGACGGCCGAGCTGGCGGACTACACCAAGCGCGCGATGACGGCCCTGCGGGCCGCCTCGGGTGCGCACGGCTTCAACATCGGGATGAACCAGGGCGCTGCGGCCGGCGCCGGGATCGCCGCCCACCTGCACCAGCACGTGGTGCCGCGCTGGGGCGGGGACACCAACTTCATGCCGGTGGTGGGGCACACCAAGGTGCTGCCCCAACTGCTCGCCGACACCCGGAAGATGCTCGCCGAGGTGTGGCCGCAGGACTGAGCGAACGTCAGAGGGGCCGTACCCGCGACAGGCGGGTACGGCCCCTCTCGGGTGTCTGCTCAGCCCGCGTCGTAGCGGTCCGCCTTGAACGGACGGCTGCCCTGCATCTCGGACTTGAGGATGCCGCCGCGGTTGGCGATCCGGCTGGAGTCCACGTCGTGCTCGTCCAGGAACTCGACGGTGGCGGCCAGCACCGCGTTCACCACCGGCGCGATGCTGAAGATCACATCGTCGGACTTGTAGCGGCTGGTCCAGGTCGGCTCGGCGAAGGAACCTCGGAGCGAGAAGGGCTCCGGCAGGCCGATGCCGCCGCCCAGCCAGGCCAGCAGCCCGGGGATCCCCACGAAGGGGGCACGGACGGCCTGCCGGACCACCTCGTCGTTGTCGACCAGCGGGAGGATGACGGTGCGCTCCTCCCAGAACTTGCCGGTCTTCGGGACCTTGACCTCCTTGGGCTTCGGCTTGGCGCCGAACAGCCCGTGCAGCGGGCCGAGCGCGTGGCCGGAGACCGAGACCCGCAGGGTGTTGCTCATCACCGTCACGCCGATCACCACGGTGGTGACCAACTGGCCCTTGTGGAGCACCAGTTGGACGATGGTGCGGTGGCGGCTGTCGGTGCCCAGGCTCTGCCGGTTGGCGACGGTCTGGAGCGCGAAGTCGCGCATCCGGTAGCCGTCCATGTCCGGCCCGGACGGGCGGCCGATCTCGTCGGCGCCCTCGGGCAGGTCCAGCACCAGCCACTGCTGGACGGCCATGTGCGGCATGGCGCCGCCGCCGACCTCGCTCTGGGTCAGGCTGCCCAGCCGGGAGGTGATCTTCCGGCTGAGGTCCCACGGGTGGAACGCGCGGAAGTCCGGCCGGCCCTCCAGCGGGCGCAGCTCCTCGACCACCTGCCAGTCGCCCCAGCGCATCCCGGCGCCCAGGATGCCCTTGCCGCCGGCGTAGTGCTGGACGTTGGTCTCCTGCTCCACCGTCAGCCGCTCCAGCGCGGCGCGCAGGTCGGCGGCCTTCTTGTCGAGGTCGTCCCGGGGCACCGCCTTGGGCACGGTGGCGGCCAGCGCGCTGCCCTCGACCAGGCCGCCCCAGCGGTTGCGCAGCTCGATGGTGGAGCGCAGCACCAGGCGCTTGGCCAGGTACCAGCCGAGCACGGGGGCCAGCATCAGCACCCGGAAGTACAGGGCGAACGGGCCCGCGACCGGCGGGCGCAGCGCGAGCAGCACGGCCAGGCCGCCGGCGGCCAGCACCAGCAGGGCGTTGTAGACGCCCTGGCGGTTGGCCGGGCTCTTGCGCTTGAGCCAGTCGCGTCCGTAGAAGACCGCGAGCCAGATCAGGGTGCCGGGCAGGAAGAGCACGCCGGTGAGCAGGGTGATGATCTGGAGCTGCCGGTCGCGGGCGTTGCGCAGCTCCTCGGCGGCCAGGCAGTGCTCGACCACCATCCGGGTGTCGGTGCCGAAGGAGGGCACCAGCGGGTTCCGCCCGGCGCCGAGGGTGCGGGCGATCACGGCCTTGGCGTAGGCCTCGCCGACGCTCGGCCGGAACAGGCGGTTCTTGCCCCCCTTGAGGGTGGCTCCGGGCAGCTTCTCCAGCTCGGTGACGTCACCGTCCCGGTAGGCCACCGAGGAGAGCAGCTGGGTGACCGCGGTCTGTGGTCCGACGTCCGTACGGGGTATCTGCGCGCCCGGGGTCATGTCCAGCTTCGTCACGGCGGCCTCCCCTCCTCCCCTTGTCAGCGGCAGGTTACCGTGCGACCGGCACCCCGCGTGCTTGATCGTCTGAACCGCCGTCACTTCCCGTCGCGCGGACGGGGCGTGGAGTGATCGTGCCCAGTTTCGAGCGGCGCCGATCCTCCGGTGGCCGGATGGTGCAGGATCGGGGGCATGAGCGAGACGCGGACGGCCGATCCGGTACTGGTCTACGACGGGGACTGCGGGTTCTGCACCAGCAGCGAGCAGTTCGCCGAGCGCTACCTGAGGGCGAGTCTCTCCTCGGCGGGGTGGGACGGGGTGCCGTTCCAGTTCGCGGACCTGGCGGAGCTCGACGCCCGTGCGGGCGGGCGGGGGCTGGTCAGCCGGGAGCGGGCCGAGCGGGAGATCCTCTGGGTGACGCCGGCGGGGGACGTGTACGGCGGGGCGCAGGCCGCCGCGCGGCTGCTGATGCGGTCCGGCGGGGCCTGGGCCTACCTCGGCGCCGCACTGACCCTGGCCCCGGTCCGGCCGCTCGCCGCCGCGGTCTACCGCTGGGTCGCGGCCAACCGCCACAGCCTCCCGGGCGGGACGCCCGCCTGCGCCCTACCGCGGCGTTGACGCGACGCCCAGTTGCAGCTGCTTGGGGGCGCGAGGAACTGCGCGCGGGGGAACGGCAACACGTGCAACTGGCTCGCCTGCCCCGATCTAGCGCTGGTCCGCCTTCCGTACTCGCGCAGTTCCTCGCGCCCCCGGCATCACCTAGGCGAACTGTGCTGCCAGAGCGGGTGGCATCGGTGCGTGGCGGAGGTAGGTGCGGGAGAAGGTGCCGGTGCCGTGGGAGAGGGAGCGGAGTTCCACGGGGTAGCGGCTGAGCTCCAGTTCGGGGACTTCGGCGCGGACCAGGCTGAGGCCGGGGCCGCCGGGCTCGGTGCCGAGGACGTGGCCGCGGCGGGCGGAGAGGTCGCCGAGGACCGCGCCCTGGTACTCGTCGGGGAGCAGGACGCGGACTTCGTCCACCGGCTCCAGCAGCTGCACGCTGCCGTGCTCCGCGGCCTCCTTGAGGGCCAGTGCGGCGGCGGTCTGGAAGGCGGCGTCGGAGGAGTCGACCGAGTGCGCCTTGCCGTCGGTGAGGGTGACCCGGACGCCGACCACCGGGTGGTCGCCGCGCAGGCCGTGGGCGAGTTGGGCCCGGACGCCCTTCTCGACCGAGGGGATGAAGTTGCGCGGCACGGCCCCGCCGACCACGTGGTCGACGAACTCGACCTCCTCGCCCGGCAGTGGGTCCACCGTCAGGTCGCAGACCGCGAACTGCCCGTGGCCGCCGGACTGTTTGACGTGGCGTCCGTGCCCGCTGCCGCTGGTGGCGAAGGTCTCGCGGAGTGTCACCTGGTAGGGGACGGTGTCCACGGTGACTCCGTGCCGGCTGCCCAGCCGGTCCAGGACCACGGCCTGGTGGGCCTCGCCGGTGCACCAGAGCACGAGTTGGTGGGTGTGGGGGTTCTGTTCGACCCGCAGGGCCGGGTCCTGGGCGGTGAGTCTGGCGAGGCTCTGGGAGAGCCGGTCCTCGTCGGCCTTGCTGTGGGCGTGGACGGCGGTGGGGAGCAAGGCCTCGGGGCGGGGCCAGCCGGGGAGGGCGTCGCCGCCGAGGGTGTCGCCGGTGCGGGCGCGGGCGAGTTTGGCGAGGCAGACCAGGTCGCCGGGCAGGGCCTGCGGGACGGGCCGCTGGCGGGCGCCGAAGGGGCTGGTCAGGGCGGTGACGCGCTCGTCGGGGCCGCCGTCCAGGTGGAGGGTCGTGTCGGGCCGCAGGGTGCCGGACCAGATCCGGGCCAGGCTGAGCCGGCCGACGTACTGGTCCTCGCCGGTCTGGATCACCTGGGCGGTGACGGGGGCGTCCGGGTCGCAGGGCGGGCGGTCGTCGGTGCGTTCGGTGGGGGCGGGCAGCACGGTGACGATCAGGTCGAGCAGTTCGGCGGCGCCCAGCGGGGCGGCGGTGCAGAGCAGCGGGTGGACGGCGTCGGCCCGGACCTCGCGGCGCAGGGCCTCGGTGAGCGAGGCCGGGTCGAGCTCCTCGCCGGCGGCCCAGCGCTCCAGCAGGGCGTCGTCCTCGCCGGCGATGGCCTCCACCAGGGCGCCCCGGGCGGCCGGGTCGGGTTCGGGGGCCTCGCCGTAGGTCTTGCCGGTGAGCAGGTCGACGGAGCCGGTGAGGTGGCCGCCGGCGAAGCGGGGCTGGAAGAGCGGGAGCACGGTCTCGGGGTGGCCGTCGCCGAAGGCCTCCTGACAGGCCGTCACGTCCTCGGGGCCGCGGGCGTGGGTGAGGGCGACGGCGGTGGGCAGCCCGGCGAGGCGGCACTCGCGCCAGAGGGCGAGCACGGCGGGGCCGATCCGGTCGGTGGCGGAGACCACCAGGACGGCGGCCTCGGCGGCGTGCATCCCGGCGTACCGCTGGCCGGTGAAGTCGGCGTAGCCGGGGGTGTCCAGCAGGTTGACCTTGTGGCCCTGCCAGGGGAGGGGGAGCAGCGAGAGCTGGACGGAGCGCTGCTGGTGGTGCTCGATCTCCTCGTGGTCCGAGGCGGTGGTGCCCTCGGTCACCGAGCCGGCCCGGGTGAGGGCTCCGGCGGCGAGGGCGAGGGCCTCGGCGAGGGTGGTCTTCCCGGCCCCTGCGGCGCCGACGAGCACGACGTTGCGCAGCCGGGCCGGATCTTCGACCGGTACGGGGGGAGGGGTGGTCCGGTCGGTCATGGCGCACCTTCGATCACGGTCGGTGTGCCGTCAACTGCCCTGGGTGGCCGCGCGTTGGGCCGGATGGCGCTCGCGGGCGTGGGGCGGCGAGGGGTGCGAGCGGCGTGGATACCATTGTCCGGCCGGGCGGGCCGATCCGCTCGGCTGCTCGCCGCCTTCTGGGCGGGGGTGGTTTCGGAAGATCGGGGCGGTCCGGAAGGCCATGCTCAACAAGTACGCACGTGCCTTCTTCACACGTGTCCTGACGCCGTTCGCCGCGCTGCTGCTCCGCTGGGGCGTCAGCCCGGACGCCGTGACGCTGATCGGGACGGCCGGTTCGGCCGCGGGTGCGCTGGTGTTCTTCCCGCGCGGGGAGTTCTTCTGGGGCACCATCACCATCACCCTCTTCATCTTCTCCGACCTGGTGGACGGGAACATGGCCCGCCAGGCCAACACCTCCAGCCGCTGGGGCGCCTTCCTGGACTCCACGTTGGACCGGGTCGCCGACGCGGCGATCTTCGGCGGGCTGGCGCTCTGGTACTCGGGGCACGGGGACAGCAACGTGCTCTGCGCCGTCGCGGTGTTCTGCCTGGCGAGCGGCCAGGTGGTCTCGTACACCAAGGCGCGCGGCGAGAGCCTGGGCTTCCCGGTGAACGTCAACGGGCTGGTGGAGCGGGCCGAGCGACTGGTGATCACGCTGGTCGCGGCCGGGGTCACCGGGCTGGGCACTTTCGGGGTGCCGTACCTGGAGTGGCTGCTGCCGACGGCGCTCTGGGTGGTGGCCGTGGGCAGCCTGGTGACGGTGTTCCAGCGGATGCTGACGGTGCGTCGGGAGGCCCGTGAGGCCGACGCGGCTGCGGAGGCGACGGCGTGAAGAACATCAAGGAGCGGCTGACCGACGGGGCGTACGCGCTGGGCTGGGCGGCGCTCAAGCACCTGCCCGAGCCGGTGGCGCGCGGGCTGTTCGACCAGCTGGCGGACTTCACCTGGCGGCGCCGGGGCAAGGGCGTGCTGCGGCTGGAGGCCAATCTGCGCCGGGTCCGGCCCGAGCTGGACGAGGCCGGGATCCGGGCGCTGTCCCGGGCCGGGATGCGTTCCTACCTGCGGTACTGGAAGGAGTCCTTCCGACTGCCGGTGTACTCCACCGCGCGGCTGGCCGAGGACTGCCAGATCAAGGGCCTGGAGCGGTTGGACGAGGCGCTGGCCGACGGGCGCGGCGCCGTGGCGGCGCTGCCGCACATGGCGAACTGGGACCTGGCCGGGGCCTGGGTGGCCGCGGTGGGCGGGCACCGGTTCACCACGGTCGCCGAGCGGCTCAAGCCGGAGTCGCTGTTCGACCGCTTCGTGGCCTACCGGGAGAGCCTCGGCATGGAGGTGCTGCCGCTGACGGGCGGTCAGGTCTCGGTGATCGGGACGCTGGCGCGCCGGCTGCGCTCGGGGAAGCTGGTCTGCCTGGTCGGCGACCGCGACCTCTCCGAGGCGGGCCTGCCGGTGGACTTCTTCGGCGAGACGACCAGGATGCCGGCCGGCCCGGCCGCGCTGGCGCTGCGCACCGGGGCGGCTCTGTTCCCGGTGACGCTCTGGTACGACGGCCCGGTGATGCGGGGCGAGATCCACCCCGAGGTGCCGCCCCCGGCCGAGGGCGACCAGAAGGAGAAGACCTCGGCGATGACCCAGACCATGGCGGACATCTGGGCCGAGGGCATCCGGGAGCACCCGGAGGACTGGCACATGCTGCAGCGGTTCTGGCTGGCCGACCTGGAGGTCAAGCGGTGAGGATCGGGATCGTCTGCCCCTACGACTGGGACGTGCCGGGCGGGGTGCAGTTCCACATCCGCGACCTGGCCGAGCACCTGATCGCCCTCGGCCACCAGGTCTCGGTGCTGGCCCCGGCCGAGGACGAGTCGGCGCTGCCGCCGTACGTGGTCTCGGCCGGCCGGGCCGTCGCGGTGCCGTACAACGGCTCGGTGGCCCGGCTGAGCTTCGGCATCCTCTCGGCCGCCCGGGTCCGGCGCTGGCTGAACGACGGTCACTTCGACATCCTGCACGTCCACGAGCCGGCCTCGCCCAGCCTGTCGATGCTGGCCGCGTGGTCCGCCTCCGGGCCGATGGTCGGCACCTTCCACACCTCCAACCCGCGCTCCCGGGCGATGATCGCGGCCTCGCCGATCCTGCAGCCCGGCCTGGAGAAGATGAGCGCCCGGATCGCGGTCAGCGAGTACGCCCGCCGCACCCTGGTCGAGCACCTGGGCGGCGACGCGGTGGTGATCCCGAACGGGGTGGACGTCGGCTTCTTCGCCGGTGCCGAGCCGGACCCGCGCTGGACCGGCACGGCGGCCGCGCCCACCATCGGCTTCATCGGCCGGATCAACGAGCCCCGCAAGGGCCTGCCCACCCTGCTCGCCGCGCTGCCGAAGATCCTCGCCGAACGCCCGGGCGTACGGCTGCTGGTGGCCGGCAAGGGCGACGAGGAGGAGGCCGCCGAGGGGCTGACGCCCGCGGTGCGCCGGCACGTGGAGTTCCTCGGCATGGTCAGCGACGAGGAGAAGGCCCGGCTGCTGCGCAGTGTGGACCTCTACGTGGCGCCCAACACCGGCGGCGAGAGCTTCGGCATCATCCTGGTCGAGGCGATGTCGGCGGCCGCGCCGGTGCTCGCCTCCGACCTGGACGCCTTCAAGCAGGTGCTGGACGGCGGCGGCGCCGGGGAGCTCTTCGCGGTCGAGGACGCGGACGCGCTGGCCGACGCGGCGGTGCGGCTGCTGGCCGATCCGGAGCGGCTGGCCGAGCTGCGCGAGGCGGCCTCCCGGCACGTGCGGCGCTTCGACTGGTCGACCGTGGGGGCGGACATCCTCGCGGTGTACGAGACGGTCACCGACGGCATGCCCGAGGTGGCCGAGGACACCCGGGGCGGCTGGCGCGAGCGCCTCGGCCTGGCCCGGGACTGACGGAACGACAGATGGGGGAGTGACATGCCGCAGGTGCTGATCGATCACTCGGCGGGCCTGGACGTGGACTGGGCGGAGCTCGCACGGGAGCTGCACCGGACCATCCCGGAGGTGATCGACACCGACACCGCCGCCTGCAAGACGGTGGTCCGGGAGGCCGGGCGGGTGCTGGTCGGTGACGGTGCGTCAGGGGAGGCCCTGGTGCTGGTCGAGGTGAAGGTCCTGGCCGGCCGCGACACCGGCAAGCGGGCCGAGCTGAGCCGCCGGGTGACGGAGCTGCTGCGGGCGCACGTCACGGTGCCGGCCGCGATCGGCGTGCAGGTCACCGAACTGGACCGGGACACCTACCGGTTCGAGCACCACCCGGCGCGGTAGCGTACCTGCCCGTGAGCAACTGGATCTGGGCCGCGGTGGCGGTCGTGCTGTTCGGCATGTACCTGAGTTGGACGGCGGGGCGGCTGGACCGGCTGCACGCCCGGATCGACGCGGCGCGCGCCTCGCTGGACGCGCAGCTGCTGCGCCGGGCCTCGGTGGCGATGGAGCTGGCCACCTCCTCGCTGCTCGACCCGGCCGCCTCGATCCTGCTGCTGGAGGCCGCGCACGCCGCGCGCCAGGCCGAGGACGACCACCGCGAGGTGGCCGAGAGCGAACTCAGCCTGGCACTGCGGGCGGTCTTCGCCGAGCCCGAGCAGCTGGCCGCGGTGGCCGGGGCGCCCGGCGGGGCGGAGGCGCTCAAGGACCTGACGGCGGCGGTCCGCCGGGTGCCGATGGCCCGGCGCTTCCACAACGACGCGGTGCGGGCCGCCCGGGCGGTGCGGGAGCACCGCCTGGTCCGGTACTTCCGCCTGGCGGGGCGGGCACCCTTCCCGCTGGCCTTCGAGATGGACGACGAACCGCCGCTCGCGCTCACCCCGCAGGGAGCCCCGGCCTGAGAGCCTGGGATCCTGAGGGTTGTTCAGACTTCTGTCCTAAGCCGCTTTGTCGTAAGTCCGGGGGCCTTCTGGCCTTGGTGGTGCATGGTCCCCACCTGCTTCGGGCCTACGATAGGGCGATAGCACTGGTACATCTTCGAGTGAGGTCACACGTGTCCACCACCCCCATCACCGCTGACCAGCCGCAGATCGGCACCGCCCGCGTGAAGCGCGGCATGGCCGAGCAGCTCAAGGGCGGTGTGATCATGGACGTGGTCAACGCCGAGCAGGCCAAGATCGCCGAGGACGCCGGTGCCGTGGCCGTCATGGCCCTGGAGCGCGTCCCCGCCGACATCCGCAAGGACGGCGGCGTGGCCCGGATGTCCGACCCCAACATGATCGAGGAGATCATCGCGGCGGTCTCCATCCCGGTCATGGCCAAGTCCCGGATCGGCCACTTCGTCGAGGCCCAGGTCCTCCAGTCGCTCGGCGTCGACTACATCGACGAGTCCGAGGTGCTGACCCCGGCCGACGAGGTCAACCACTCCGACAAGTTCGCCTTCACCACCCCGTTCGTCTGTGGTGCCACCAACCTGGGCGAGGCCCTGCGCCGCATCGCCGAGGGCGCGGCCATGATCCGCTCCAAGGGCGAGGCCGGCACCGGCAACGTGGTCGAGGCCGTCCGCCACCTGCGCCAGATCAAGAACGAGATCGCCAAGCTGCGCGGCTTCGACAACAACGAGCTGTACGCCGCCGCGAAGGAGCTGCGCGCTCCGTACGAGCTGGTCAAGGAGGTCGCCGAGCTCGGCAAGCTGCCGGTCGTGCTGTTCTCCGCCGGTGGTGTGGCCACCCCGGCCGACGCCGCGCTGATGCGTCAGCTCGGTGCCGAGGGCGTCTTCGTCGGCTCGGGCATCTTCAAGTCCGGCGACCCGGCCAAGCGTGCCGCCGCGATCGTGAAGGCCACCACCTTCTTCGACGACCCGAAGATCATCGCGGACGCCTCCCGCAACCTGGGCGAGGCCATGGTCGGCATCAACTGCGACACCCTGCCCGAGGCCGAGCGGTACGCCAACCGCGGCTGGTAACCACGTCCGGTCGGCCCGCCGCGCAGCCTTTTCGCGCGGCGGGCCGCCGCACGTCCGCCGATCAAACTTCGAATGAGGTAGCACCGTGAGCACCCCCGTCATCGGCGTCCTGGCCCTCCAGGGCGACGTCCGCGAGCACCTGATCGCGCTGGCCTCGGCCGACGCCATCGCCCGCGAGGTCCGCCGGCCCGAGGAGCTGGCCGAGGTGGACGCGCTGGTGATCCCCGGCGGGGAGTCCACCACGATGTCCAAGCTGGCCCTGCTGTTCGGCCTGATGGAGCCGATGCGCGAGCGCGTCCGGGCCGGCATGCCGGTCTACGGCACCTGCGCCGGCATGATCATGCTGGCCGACAAGATCCTGGACGGCCGGGACGACCAGGAGACCGTCGGCGGGATCGACATGACGGTCCGTCGGAACGCCTTCGGCCGGCAGAACGAGTCCTTCGAGTCCGGCATCGCCTTCGACGGCATGGAGCAGCCGGTGCACGGCGTCTTCATCCGCGCCCCCTGGGTCGAGGAGGTCGGCGCCGGCGTCCAGGTGCTGGCCGAGCTGCCCGCGGCCGACGGCCCGGACAGCCGTATCGTGGCGGTCCGTCAGGGCAACCTGCTGGCCACCTCGTTCCACCCCGAGCTCACCGGCGACCACCGGGTGCACGAGTACTTCGTGCGCATGGTGGAGGACGCTGCGCGCTGAACCCGCGCCCGGCACCGGTAAGATCCCTTCTGTTCATTTCCCTTTGGCGACGTAAAGGAGCTGGCGATGTCCGGCCACTCTAAGTGGGCTACCACCAAGCACAAGAAGGCGGTCATCGACGCCAAGCGCGGGAAGCTCTTCGCCAAGATGATCAAGAACATCGAGGTGGCGGCGAAGACCGGCGGCAGCGACCCGGCCGGTAACCCGACGCTCTACGACGCCATCCAGAAGGCGAAGAAGAACTCCGTCCCGATCGACAACATCAACCGCGCCGTCAAGCGCGGTGACGGTGCCGAGGCCGGCGGGGCCGACTACTCGACCATCATGTACGAGGGCTACGGCCCGAACGGCGTGGCGGTCCTGATCGAGTGCCTCACCGACAACCGCAACCGCGCGGCCTCCGACGTGCGCGTGGCGATGACCCGCAACGGCGGCAACATGGCCGACCCGGGCTCGGTCTCCTACCTCTTCAACCGCAAGGGCGTCGTGATCGTCCCCAAGGCGGACGGGGTCGACGAGGACCGGGTCCTGGAGGTCGTCCTGGAGGTCGGCGCCGAGGAGGTCAACGACCTCGGTGACACCTTCGAGGTGCTCAGCGCGGCCACCGACATGGTCGCCGTCCGCAGCGCGCTGGTGGACGCCGGCATCGACTACGACTCGGCCGACGCCAACTTCGTCGCGGACCTCCAGGTCCCGCTGGACGTGGACGGCGCCCGCAAGATCTTCAAGCTGATCGACGCGCTCGAGGACAGCGACGACGTGCAGAACGTCTTCGCCAACTTCGAGATCAGCGACGAGGTCGGCGCCCAGCTCGACGCCGAGTGAGCTGACGGTCCGTGACACCGGCCCGGGGGGGCGCCGGGGCCCCCCGGCCGGGGGGGGGGGGGGGGGTTTGCGACCACGGCGGGGGGCGCTGGGGGTGGGCGGGTCGGCGGCGGGGGCGCGTGGGGGGGGGGGGGGTGGTGCCGCGGGT
>NZ_JBVJLD010000020.1:0-125305 GCF_055584905.1 Kitasatospora sp. NPDC088742
CAGCGACGAGCATCGACGTCAGATATGTCCCCACCCATGAACAGTCCAACGAGCAAACCCAACAGCAGTCACGGTAAGCACCGTTGCAGTACTAGCTCAGAGGTGGTCCGCGTCGACCACGGCCTGGGCGAAGGCGGTCGGGGCCTCCTGGGGGAGGTTGTGGCCGGTGGTGGGGAGGGTGCGGTGGTCGTAGGGGCCGGTGAACTTGGTGCGGTAGGACGTGCCGTCGCCGGGGGCGGTGAAGGGGTCGAGGCCGGCGTCCAGGGTGACGGTCGGCACGGTGATGGCGGGTCGGCGGGCGAGACGGGCCTCGTACTGGTTGTAGCGGTGCTCGCCGTCGGCGACGCCCAGGCGCCAGCGGTAGTTGTGGACGACCACGGCGGCGTAGTCGGGGTTCTCGAAGGCGGCCGCCGTGCGGGCGAAGGTGGCCTCGTCGAACTGCCAGGTGGGGGAGACCTGTTGCCAGACGAAGCGGGTCAACTCGCGGCGGCGGTCCGGGTCCTGCATCGCCCGCTCGCCGCGCTCGGTGGCGAAGTAGTACTGGTACCACCAGGTGTGTTCGGCCGCCGCCGCGATCGGGTTGAGCTGGGCGGCCCGGTCGGTGATCAGGTAGCCGCTGACCGACACCAGGGCCTTGACCCGCTCCGGCCACAGGGCGGCCAGGATGCCGGCGGTCCGCGAACCCCAGTCGAAGCCGGCCAGCACGGCGCGGTCGATCCCGAGGGCGTCCATCAGGGCCAGCACGTCCAGGGCGACGGCGGACTGCTGGCCGTTGCGGAAGGTGCGGGAGGAGAGGAAGCGGGTGGTGCCGTGGCCCCGGAGGTAGGGGACGATCACCCGGTAGCCGAGGTCGGCGAGGAGCGGGGCGACGTCCGCGAAGCTGTGGATGTCGTACGGCCAGCCGTGCAGGCAGAGCACCACCGGGCCGCCGGCGGGCCCGAGTTCGGCGTAGCCGACGTCGAGCAGCCCGGCCCGGACGTGCTTGAGGGTGGGGAAGGTGGTGTGGGTGCCCGGGGTGACGGCGGGAACGACCGGGGCGGGGGCGATGCCGGAGGGGAACGCGGCCGGGATGCCGGCGCCGGTGAGGGAGGCGGCCGCGGCCCCGGTGCCGAGGGCCTTGGTGAAGGTGCGCCTGGTGATCATGGGAAGCCTTTCGGGGAGGGCCCGGGCCGGCCCGTGGGGGACCGGCCCGGGGGAGGGGCGGAGGGTCAGACCGCGACGGCGTCGACGGTGACCGGGATGTTGCCGCGGGTGGCCTTCGAGTACGGGCAGAGCTGGTGCGCGGCGGCACCGAGCTCCTCGGCCATCTGCTGCTCCACGCCGCCGAGTTCGAGCTTGAGCACGGCGCTCAGGCCGAACGCGTCGTCCTCGCCGTGGGTCAGCGTCGCCTCGACCGTGACGGCCGTGCTGGTGAGCCGGACCTTGCGGGTGGCGGCGGCCCGCCGCACCGCGCCGAGGAAGCACGCGCCCCAGCCGGCGGCGAAGAGCTGCTCGGGGTTGGTGGCGCCGCCGGCCCCGCCGAACTCCGCCGGTATGGCGAGCGCGGTGGTGAGCGCGCCGTCGCTGGAGGCGACCTGGCCGCCGTTGCGGCCCTCGCCCGTGACGGTCACCGTGCCGGTGTAGCTGGCTGCCATCGTGTTCTCCTTCAAGTACGTTGTCATCAAGGGGTGTTCAGGTGGGGAAGTCGGCCGCGCGGGAGGCCTCGGCCCAGCGTTCCGTCTCGGCCTCGCGGGCCCGGCCCGCCGCCAGGGCGGCCGTCACCGCCGCGGCGCCGAGCAGCAGACGGCGCGGCGGGTCCGGCCGGCCGACCACGTCGAGGACCACCCGGGCCGCGCGGTCCGGATCGCCGGGCTGGGTACCGTTGTTGGCGGCCCGGTAGGAGTTCATCGCGCCGACCGTCTCCCGGTAGTCCTCGCCGACGGCGTGCAGCTCCATCGAGGAGCCCTGCCAGTCGGTGCGGAACGCGCCCGGTTCGACGATGACCACCGCGAGGCCGAAGGGCGCCACCTCGGCGGCGAGCACCTCCGAGAACCCCTCCACGGCGAACTTGGCGCTCTGGTAGGCCCCCATCCCGGGCGTCCCGCCGACCCGGCCGCCGAGGGAGGAGAACTGCACGAAGGTGCCCGCGCGTTGGGCGCGCAGCACGGGCAGGGCGGCCCGGGTCACGTTCACCACGCCGAAGAAGTTGGCCTCGACCTGGGCCCGGAAGTCCTGGTCCGTCATCTCCTCGATCGGGGCGCTGTTGGCGTACCCGGCGTTGTTCACCACCACGTCCAGCCGCCCGAAGGACTCGACGCCGGCCCGCACCGCCGCGCGGGCGGCGGCCGGGTCCGTGACGTCGAGGGCCACGGCCCTGATCCGTTCGCCGTGACGGTCCGCCAGGTCGTCGAGCGCCTCCGGCCGCCGGGCGGTGGCGACCACCTGCCCACCCGCCTGGAGGACCGCCTCGGTGAGGCTCCGCCCGAAGCCCCTGGACGCTCCGGTGACCAACCAGGTGCCGGTCATGGCCTGCTCCCTTCCATGGGTGCTCGCGGTGTGAGCGGTGCCCGCACGGGCACCGAACGGACGAACGCGCGCACCGCCCCGGCGAACACGGCCGGTTCCTCCAGGTGGCCGAAGTGCCCGCTCTCCGCGAGCACCGCCAGCCGGGAACCCGGGACCAGGCCGTGGAGCTCACGCGCCCACCGCGGCCCGCAGACGACGTCGTACCGTCCGACCACCACCAGCTTCGGCACGGTGAGGAAGGCCGGCGCCTCCCGGTCGTCGATCAGGTCGGGTGCGCCGTGCTCGTCCAGCGGTGAGATGTAGGTGCAGCGCACCCGGCCGCGCAGATCGGCGAACTCCCCTTCCCGGTCCCAGAAGTGGGCGAAGTAGACCGGCAGCAGCGCGCGCAGCGCCGCCGTGATCTCCTCGTCGTCGGTGACCGTGCCGGCCGTGTGCAGACCGGCCAGCGCGGCCGGGAGTCCGGGGTGTGCGGCGTTGCGTGCGACGAACTCCCCGACCCGGGTGGCGGCTTCGGCCTGGTGCTCCGGGCCGGTCAGCGGCGCGCTCTCGTACAGCACCAGCCCGTGCAGCCGTTCGGGGTGGTGGAGGGCGAAGTGCTGGGCGACGAAGCCGCCGTAGGAGTGGCCCACCAGAACCTTGGGGCCGGGGATGTGCTCGATCACGGCACGGAGCGAGGCCGCGTCGGAGTCGGGCCCGCGCAGCGGCACGGCGGGGGCCACCACCGGCTAACCGTCAGCCTGGAGGCGCTTGATGACGCCGGACCAGCTGGACGCGTCGGCGAACGCCCCTGCACCAGCACGATGGTGGGCTTGGCACCGGCCGTGACCTGGGCGGCCTCCGGGGCGACGGCGGTGACGGGGGCGCTGGCGCTCGCGGTGCCGGCGACGCCGACCACGGCGGTGGCCAGTGCGGCACTCGCGGTCGCCACCAGCGCGGCCTTGGTGGTCGCCGCCGGGCGGTTGGGGCGGGTGTTCTTCTCGGCGGTCATCGGACTGCTCCTTTCCGGGGGCACCTCGGGCGGTGCCGTGGATCTCGGGACGTCCACAGCCTCGCCCCGCCACCGGCCCGCCGAGATCCGTCAGTTGACGGTCGGAGCCGACGCACCGTCATGACGCGGTCCGTCGGGGCACTCCGCGTCAACTGACGGACGTGGCGGCCTGGGGCGCGGTCGGCGCACCGGGTGGGCGCGCTCCGGCGGAGTGCGCCGACCGGTGGGCGGGGTGCTGCCGTCGGTGCTGTCCCGGCGTCCGCGGCGGCGGTAGCGTCGGTTCGACTTCCTGGCGGCGGCGGGCGATCGGAGCCGATGGTGGATCCAGCGCGGAGCGAAGGCCGTCCGGGGACGGCGCACGCCGTGGTGCTCGGTGCGGGCATCGGTGGTCTGTGCGCGGCCCGGGCGCTCGCCGGACACTTCGACCGCGTCACCCTGGTCGAGCGGGACACCCTCCCGGACGCCCCGGCCGTGCGGCGCGGCGTCCCGCAGGGCGCGCACGTGCACTCGCTGACGGGCGCCGGAGCGGAGGTGCTGGACGCCTTCTTCCCCGGCTTCGTGGCCCAACTGGTCGACGGGGGAGGCACGTTCGCCGGTGCGCTGGACGAACTCGAGATCGTCTTCTTCGGCTCCCGCCTGCGGCAGGTGCCGCTGGGGCGGGTGCTCCAGGTGAGCCGGCCGTTCCTGGAGGACCGGCTGCGCGAGCGGGTCGCCGCGCTGCCCAACGTCAGCCTGCGGCAGGGCTTCGAGGCCGTCGGGCCGATCGCCGCGGACCCCGCCCGGGTGAGCGGCGTGCGGCTGGCACGGGCCGGGGTGGCCGGGGCCGCGGAGGACCTCGGGGCCGACCTGGTGCTGGACGCGATGGGACGGGCCGGACGCGGCACGGCCTGGCTCCGGTCGCTCGGCTACCCGGCGCCCGCCGAGAAGCGCCTGCGCGTCGACGTCGGCTACGCCAGCCGCCGCTTCCATGTGCCCCCGGGCGGGCTGGGCGCGGCGAAGGGCGTACTGGTCGGGGCGACCCCGGCGCGCCCGCGCGGCCTGGTCCTCACCGAGCAGGAGAACGACGCCTGGGTGCTCTCGCTGTACGGCTTCGGCCGCGCCGACCACCCGCCGGAGACGCCGGAGGAGTTCCTCGTCTTCGCCGGCGCCATGCTCCCCGCCGGCACCCGGAAGGCGCTCGCGGCGGCGGAGCCGATCAGCGGCATCTCCTCCTTCAAGTACCCGGACTGCGTGCGCCGGGAGTTCCACCGGCTGCGCCGGGTGCCCGAGGGCCTGGTCTCGTTCGGCGACGCGCTGTGCAGCCTCAACCCGATCTACGGGGCGGGCATGACGGTGGCGGCACTGGAGGCGAGGGCCCTGCAGCGGTGCCTGTTCGACGGCCCGGAGGGGCTGCCGCGGCGGTTCTACCGGGAGGCCGCGCGGGCGGTCCGGCTGCCGTGGCTGTTCTCGACCCTGGCGGACCGGGCCATGCCCCAGGTCCCCGGGACCCACCCGGCCCTGGCCCGCCTGCTGGGCCAGGCGTTCGGGGCGACCATGCGGGCGGCGGCCGAGGACGCCGGGGTGGCCGCGCGCGTCTGGAACGCCGTCAGCCTCAGCGGCTCCCCGGCGGGCCTGGCGCACCCGAGGGTGACCGCCGCGGTGATCCGGCACTGGCGGTCCGGGACGAAGGCCGGTCGTGGAAAGGGATGAGGCCCGTGCGGCAGTCCGTGCAGCAGCAGTTCGACGAGGGTGAGCGGAAGGCGTTCGTGGAGCGCTGGGTGGTGATGTGGGACTCGCCCACGGCGCCGGACGACGCCATGGCGTACTACACCGAGGACGCGGTGATCGAGGACAAGGCCTTCGGCCACTCCTACCGTGGCCACCGGGAGTTGAACGAGTACTTCCGCCGGGCCGGGGACCTCTTCGCGGACATCCACGCCGTCCCGCTGGAGGTGCAGGTCGGCCCCGGGCACGCGCTGGCCCACGTGCAGTACACCGCCACCATCAGGGAGCCGTTCCTCTGCCTCCCCGAGTCCAGCCGGGGCAGGACCTTCTCCCTCTACGTGATGAGCCTGCTCGAGTTCGCCGAGGACGGGCGGATCGCGCGCGGCGTGGACGCGTACGACCGCACCTCGGTCCTGCAGCAGCTCGGCGTGCTTCCCGCCACCCTCACGCCGGCCTCGTTCGGCACCCCGTTCGCCGACACGCCGTCAGCAGGCTGACCCCGTCGTAGGCATGTCCCCGCGATTACGGGGCAGGCGCGCTCCCGGCGGCCGGCTCGGAGGAGCCGGGGACGAGGGGAGATCGGTGGATGACGGACTTGATCACGGCGCGGACGGCGATGCGTCACCAGGCCGGGCCGTGCGCGGACGTGCCGGTGGAGCTCTTCTACAGCACCGCCGATCCCTGGGCGGTCCGCTGCTACTTCCCCAAGGAGCCCGTCGCGGTCTTCTGGGCCTTCGGCCGGGACCTGCTGGCGGAGGGTCTGGTGGGCCCGAGCGGGGAGGGCGACGTCCACATAAGCCCGGTCGACGGGCGGACCACGCTGCTCGCGCTGTGCGGCCCGGCCGGGGACGGCATGGCCGTGCTGCGAGCTCCCACCAGAGACCTGGCCGCCTTCCTGGCCCGCACCCACCGGGTGGTGCCGCCGGGGTCCGAGGGCTCCTGGGTCGACTGGGACCGGTGCGTCGCGCGGCTGCTGCGCTGACGCTCCGTCCGGTGGGTTTCCGCCGCACACCGCGGAGCCACGCGTGCGGGGTCGTTGACAGCTCGGCGGAGGGCTCCTAGCGTGGCGCAGTCGATTACCCGCGAGTAGGTAGGCAGGGACCGTTGATGGCCGAACCGCGCCCGTACGACCTCGTCCTGTTCGGTGCCACCGGGTTCACCGGCGGGCTCACCGCCGAGTACCTGGCCGGCGCCGTCCCCGAGGGCTGCCGCTGGGCCCTCGCCGGGCGCGACCACGGCAGGCTGGCCGCCGTCCGCTCCCGGCTGGCCGAGATCGACCCGCGCTGCGCCGACCTTCCGCTGCTGGTCGTCGACGCGGCGGACCGCGAGGCGCTGCGCGAAGTCGCCGCCTCCGCCCGGGTGGTGATCTCCACGGTCGGCCCCTACCTGCGGCACGGCGAGCCGCTGGTGGCCGCCTGCGCGGAGAGCGGCACCGACTACGTGGACCTCACCGGCGAGCCGGAGTTCGTCGACCGGATGTACCTGAGCCACCACCAGCGGGCGGTGGCCAGCGGTGCCCGGCTGGTGCACGCCTGCGGCTTCGACTCCGTCCCGCATGACCTCGGCGTGCTCTTCACGGTGGACGAACTGCTGCGCCGGGGCGGCCCGTTGAAGCATCTCTCGGTGGAGGGCTACGTCCGGGTCGGCGGCACCGTCTCGGGCGGCACCTTCGCCTCGGCGCTGCTCGCCTTCTCCCGGCCCCGGCAGATGGCGGGCGCGGCGAAGGCCCGGCGCGCGGCGGAGCCGTGGCCGAAGGGGCGTCGGATCCACACCCCGATGGGCCGGGTGCGGCGCTCGGTGCCGGCCCGGGCCTGGGTGGTGCCGATGCCCGCGATCGACCCGCAGGTGGTCGCGCGGTCGGCGGCGGCGCTGGAGGAGTACGGCGAGGAGTTCGGCTACACCCACTACGCCGCCGTCAAGCGCCTACCCGTCGCGCTGGGCGGCATCGCGGCGGTGGCGGGCCTCGCCGTCGCCGCCCAACTCCCCGTGCTGCGGCGCCTGTTGGGAACCCTCCGCAAGCCCGGCGAGGGCCCGAGCGAACGCCAGCGGGCCCGGAACTGGTTCACCGTCCGCTTCGCCGCCCGGACGGACGACGGCCGGGCCGTGCTCACCGAGGTCTCCGGCGGCGACCCCGGCTACCAGGAGACGGCCATGATGCTCGCCGAGTCGGCCCTCTGCCTCGCCTACGACGAACTCCCGCCCACCTCCGGCCAGTTGACCACGGCGGTCGCGATGGGACGCCCCCTGGTCGACCGGCTCCTCAAGGCCGGCATCACCTTCCGCGTCCTGGACGCCCTGCCGGCCTCCGCTCCGGGCCGCTGACCGCAGTCCGCTGCCCGCGCGGTTCTCAGTCGTTGTCGTAGGAGTGGTCCCAGGGGATCGTGCGGGTGGGGGCGTCGTCCACCCGCACCGAGCGGGTGAGGCCCGGGTGCCAGCTGGCGGTGTCGCCCGGGCCGAGCTCGAGGACCAGGCCCTCGCCTTCCAAGGGCGGTGCGCCGTCGGGGAGTTCGAGCCCGAGGAACTCCTGGCCCTCCGGGCCGATCCGGTACCAGCCTGCCTGCTCTGCGGTCCATGCGTCGTCCATCTGCGGAGCGTAGGTGCACGTACGGCCCCCGGGCGGGCGCAACGCGGTGGTGGCGGCCCGGATCCACCCGAAGGGGCCACCCCGTGGCCTCGGGGTCGCGGGACCTCGGGGCCGCGGGGTGCGGGCCGTCTGGCGCCGGAGGCATGCGGCTGACACCCTTCGTACTGGTGTCGGAGGAGCGGTGCCGGGGGCGTCGAGGGGAGTAGTCGTGTTGGATGCCGCGCTGATGGCGTTGGCCGCGTCGGTGGGTTCGGGGGTCGTCCAGGCCGCCGGTACGGATGCCTGGCAGGTGTTCCGGCAGCGGTTGGCCGGGCTGCTGGGGCGGGCCGACCGGCGGCGGGAGACGGTGCAGCTGGAGCGACTCGACCGCACCGCCGAGGAGTTGGAGGAGGCCGGGCAGGAGGGCTCCGCGGAGCTGGAGCTGCTCCGGTCGGAGGCGGTCTCGGCCTGGCGGACCCGCACCGTCGACCTGTTGGAGGAGTTGGAGCCGCAGGAGCGGGCCGCGCTCGCGGCGGAGCTCCGGTCCCTGCTCGACCAGGTGGCCCCGACCTCCCGCCCGTCCGGCGGCGGCGTCACGGGCAACGTGTTCCACGGCCCCACCGCGCTGATGTCCGGCGACGGCAACGTCCAGACGAACCACTTCGGCCCGCAGTCGTGACCGGGGCCGCGCCCGAGCAGGGCGACGGCACCGGCGGAACGAGCTACCACGGCGAGACCGGGGTGGTGCACGGCGACGGGAACCTGCAGATCAACGTCCACGCCGGACGGCCGGACGGCGGCCCCGGCCGCCGCGCGGGCCTGGCCGTCGCGGCCTGCGCACTCGCCCTGGCGGGCGTGGCGACGGTCGTCGCGGTCCTGGCGGTCGGCGGCCGGGACGACGAGGGTGGCGGACGCACCGTCACGAGCGCGGCGCCGTCGGCCGGTTCGGCGGCCGTTGCGGGGTCACCCACGAGCCGCCCCCTCGTCAACAGCAGCAGCGGGCTCTGCCTACGCGCGCCCGGCCCCGAAGCCGAGCCGGTCCCCGTCCAGGACGCCTGCACGGGCGGCGGCGGCGGCGGTGGCGGTGCGGACCGGACCTGGACGCTGGGCACACCGGCCGCCGAAACCCACACCCTGCGCGACGGCGCCACCGGGCGCTGCCTCACCGCCCCAGCTCCCGTCGGCCCTGTCCGGCTGGACGACTGCACCGGCGGAGCCGACGGCCGGCAGTGGCAGCTCCAGCCGGGCACCGGTGACCGCGCCGGGTACTTCCAGCTGTTCAACACCGCCACCCACAAGTGCCTGGTGGCCCGCGAGCGAGAGCCGGGCCGCGCGGCGGAACAGGTCTCCTGCGGCCAGGACTACGCCGACCAGTGGTGGCGCTTCGGCTAGGGGCTGCCTCCTTGGCGGGTCCGTGACCTGGCGCTTCGTCAGGGCGATGTGACGCAGGTCACCCGATTTCGAGAACCTCGCGGCGGCGCCCGCCGTCTGGCAGGTGTGAGATCACGCAGGAGGGCGCCCGGAGCGCTGGAGACGCTGGACGAGGAACGCCTCGTCCGGCTGGTCGCGCGCGGTGAGCGCGCGGCCTTCGACGAGCTGTACCGGCGGACGGCACCGTGGTTGGCGGTGCGGCTGCGGCGGCGGTGTGCCGACGAGCAGATCGTCGCCGAGGTGATGCAGGAGACCTACCTCGCGGTGTGGCGCGCCGCCGGGGCGTTCGCCGGGAGTGCGGTGGGCGGGTCGGCGGTGGGGTGGCTGTGGACCATCGCCGCGCGGCGGCTGGTGGACGCGTTCCGCCGCCGGGCGCACCACGCCGAGCCGCCGGCGGCCGCCGCCTCGCGGGCGGTGGCGCCCGGGGCGGAGGAGGAGGCGCTGGCCGGGACGGTCGGCGGCGACGTCGGAGACGCCCTGCGGAGACTGGCGCCGGAGCTGCGCGAGGTGCTGCAGGCCACGGTGCTCGACGGGCTGACGGTCCGGGAGACCGCGGTGCTGCTCAGACTGCCCGAAGGCACGGTCAAGACCCGTGCCCGCCGGGCCCGGATCGCGATGCGGAAGGCACTGACGTGAGGGACGAGAAGGTGGAGCACGCGTCGGAGCAGCTGATCGACGCCTATGCGCGGGGCGGTGCCGAGCTGCCCGCCGACACCGTCTGGGCGCTGGAGGGGCACCTCGAAGGGTGTGCGCCGTGCCGGGGCCGGCTGACGGAGTCGGTGGCCACCGGGGCCCCGGACCTCGCCGCGCTGCTGGAGACCGTACGGGCCGAGCTGGAGCCGCAGTTGGTGACGGCGCCGGCACCACTGCGCCGCAGGCCGAGTTGGGTCTCGGCCTGGCTCACTCCGGCGATGGCCCCCTGGCTGGCGATGACCCTCGCCGTCACCCTGCTGGCCCTGCTGCTGGACCGGGCCGGGCCGTCGGGCCTGTTCGGCGGGGTGTCGCCGCTGCTGCTGCTCGCACCCGTGCTGCCGCTCGGCGCGGTCGCCGCCTCCTGGTCGGGCACCCTCGACCCGGCGCACGAGCTCACGGCCACCACCGCCCGGGCCGGACTGCCCCTGCTGCTGCGCCGTACCACGGCGGTGCTGGCCTTCGTGCTGCCGCTGCTCCTGCTGGAGGGCTGGCTGACCGGCGCCATGACGGCCGCTCAGTGGCTGCTGCCCTCGCTCGCCTTCACCTCCGCCGCCCTGGCGCTGGGCGGCTTCGTCGGCGTGACCCGCGCCTCCGCCGCCCTGGCGGGCGGCTGGGTGCTCGCCGTCCTGGCACCCGCCGTGGCGGCCGGCCACCCCCTCCTGGCCCCGGCAACGGACCAACTCCCGCTCTGGGCAGCGGTGCTGGCCCTCGGGGCGGCAGCCGTCGCCCTGCGCAGGAACGCGTACTCGACGCGGTGAAGACCCGCTTGTCAGCCCGACCTGTACCCCCGATCTGAACCCGACCTGAACCCGACCTGAACCCGACCCCGAAAGGCCCTCAGCACATGACACCCCCGACGAGCGCGGTCGACATCGCGCCCCGGACCTACGCCTGGGAGATCCGGGCCACCGGCCTCAAGGTGCGGGCCGGCCGCACCAAGATGGCAGTCGACGGCCTCGACCTCTCCCTCGGCACCGGCGCCCACGGCCTGCTCGGCCCCAACGGCGCCGGGAAGACCACCCTGATCCGTGCCCTCGCCACCGCGCTGCGCCCCGCCGGAGGCGACCTGGAACTGCTCGGCAGCCCCATCGGCGCGCGTACCGACCACCGGGCGCTGCGGCGCCGGATCGGCTACCTGCCACAGGAGTTCGGCTACTACAAGCGCTTCACGGTGCGTGAATTCGTCGAGTACATGGCCTGGTTGAAGGAGGTGCCGGCGGCCGAGATCCCCGGCGCCGCCCAACGGGCGGTGGAGCGGGTGGGCCTGGCGGACCGCGCCGACCACCGGATGAAGACCCTCTCCGGCGGCATGGTGCGGCGGGCCGGCATCGCCCAGGCGATCGTCAACGACCCGGACGTGCTGCTGCTGGACGAGCCGACGGCCGGGCTCGACCCGGCCCAGCGGCTGCGATTCCGGGAACTGCTCCAGGAGTTGGGCCGGGAGGCCTGCGTGGTGGTCTCCACCCACCTGGTGGAGGACGTCGCGGCCGCCTGCAGCGACGTGGTGCTGTTCGCCGCCGGCCACCTGGTCTTCCAGGGCACGCCGGAGCAACTGGCCGCCGCCGGTGGGCCGGAGCACCCGGGCGACAGCCCGCTGGAACGCGGCTACTCGGCACTGCTCAGCAACTCTGGCCAGAAGGACGGTACTTGGTGAACACGCGGATACTGCGGATGCTGCGCATCGAGCTGCGGCGCTCGGCCGCGCCGTGGGCGGGCCTGGTGGTGCTGGCCGGGAGCCTGGCGGTCTTCCTCCTGATCGACGGGGTGTGGTGGCGGGGCACCGCCGGGTGGACGGCCCAGTGGACCACGATGGCGATGTGGACCAGGTACCTGCTGGGCTTCTGGTGGCCGCTGGTGGTGGGCCTCGGCGCGCTCTACGGGCTGCGCGACTCTCGCTCCCGGATGGCCGAGCTGCTGTCCACCACCCCCCGAACTCCCGCACAGCGGGCGGCGGTTCCGGCCGGTGCGATGGCACTGACCCTGGTCTGCTGCTTCGGGCTGCTGGTGCTGGTCGGTGCCGTCCAGGTGGCCGTCGGCGGGACGGAGTACCTCACCCTCGGGTGGGTGCCGGTCTCGCTGGTGGGGGCGCTGGCACTGGCGGCGGGTGCCGTCTTCGGGATGGGCGTCTCCCGGGCGCTGCCCTCCGCCCTCACCCCGCCCGCCCTGACGGTGCTCGCCCTGCTGGCGGTGAGCCTGCTGCGGCAGAACGGCGACCGCGCACTCCCGTCGGGCCTCGCGCCCAACCGGCTCTCCCTGCTCTCCCCGGCGGTGGTGGATCCCCGGGAGATGCTGCTCACCCTCTCCGGCTCCGTCCACCTCGGCCAGACGCTCTGGCTGCTCGGCCTGCTCGCCACCGGCTTCGCCCTGCTGGCCGCGGCCTCCCGCCGGGCCCGACTGCTCGCTCTGGTACCGGTGTTGACGGGCGCTTCGCTGGCGATGGCGGTGCTCCCGGCCCAGGCGCGCGACAGCTACGTGGTCGACCGGTCCGCCGCCGCACCGCTCTGCGACGGCCCGGTCTGCGTGACCAGGGCGAACGGCGCCCGGCTGCCCGAACTGGCGCGCAGCGGCCGGGAGGCCCTGGAGATCCTGCGCGCGGCACTGGGAGACAAGGCCCCCGCGACGGTCGCCGAGGACGCCCACCTGTACGGGCTCGGCGACGAACGAGCCCTCTCGGACGGGGTGGTGCTGGTCGACTTCGACGAACGGGTGCTCGCCGGTGCCACCGGCCGGGCCCTGACCCGCGCCCTGGTCGGCCAGGCCCTGGCGCCGAACTGCCGCGGCCACAACGACCGCGAGGGCGGCGGCGAGGACGGCGTGGCCCTGCAGAGCGTCCTCGCCTCCTGGGCCCTCGGCGACACCGGCATCGTCCCGCTGGAGCAGCCCGGTACGGACGAGTACTCACGCCGGGTCTGGGCCCGGGCCGAGGCGGGACGGGCGAAGCTGGCGGCGCTGCGCCCCGAGGAGCAGCGGGCACTGGTGGCGAAGGTGCACGCCGACGCCCTTTCCTGCGCCGGTGGTTCACAGCCGCTGCTGTCGGCGGGGGAGGCGGGATCGTGAACTGGCTGACGCTGTACGCCCGTTCCCGTCAGGTGCCGCTCTCGTCAGCGGCCGTCCTCCTCCTCGGAGCTGCGGCGGCCGCCCTCGCCCGCGGGGGTGACGGAGCGTCGAACCCGCCGCTCGCCGCCCTGCTGGCCACTGCGGCGGTGGCGGCCGCGAGCATCGGACTGGCGGGCCAGGACGCCGACTTGGACCGCACCGCCGCCATCCGCTGGGCCCCCCGTCGGGCCGCACACGTCCTCCTGCTCGCCGCAGTTGCCGCCACCACCCTCCTGGCGGCCCGCGCCGCGGGCGCGGACCTCGCCCCGGCCTCGCTGCTCCTGCGCGACTGCGCCGGCCTGGCCGGCCTGGCCGCCCTGGGCGCGGTGCTCGGCGGCGCCACCTACGCCTGGATCCCGCCCACCGCCTGGCTCGCCGTCACCCTCTGCGTCCCGGGCACCCCGGGCCCGGCCGGCGAGGTGCTCCACTGGATGCTCCTCGACCCGGCCACCTCCCCATCCACCTGGACGGCCTGGACCCTCCTCGCGGCCGGCACCCTCCTGTACGCGTTCGCGGGCCCACGCCGGTGAGCCTCATGCGGGACCCTCGCCCCTCCGCGCCCACTCGCTCGCGCGCTGACCATGGCTGAGCGCCACGAACTCCTCCAGGCCCAGCCCGCCGCCGGACACCGCGTCCAAGCGGCGCGCCGCCTCGCTCGCGTGCGCCGGGTCGTCGCGCATCAGCCAGATCCACAGCAGCCGCACCACATCGGCGAGGAACGCCAGATGCACCCCGGGGTCCCGGTCCTCCTCGCCTCCGAGCCCGACCGCCTGGACCAGGCCCGGCATCCCGGCCGCGATCGTCGCGGCATCACTGCCGACGAACGCCTCCTTGAGCGCCTCGACCGTGGTCCGCACGACGGTGGGCGCCAGGTGGGCGCTCCCGGCGCAGATAGCGCCTCCCGAGGTGGCGACGGACCACTGCGCCTCCATGTCGCCCAGCCGGGCGGCACATTCGGCGAGGAGGTGCAGGAAGGCGGCCGCCAGCTCCCAGGCTCCGAGTCCCACGAACTCCGACACAGCTCGGCGGAGGTGGGGCAGCGCTTCCTCGTCCTTGCCCAGGAGCACGTACACCTGGCCCAGGTCACCGCGGAAGGACGCCGTCTCCAGAGGATCGTTCAGCTGCTGCGCCTGCTCCAGGCCCGCCAACGCGCAGCCGCCCGCTGCCCGCAGGTCGCCCTGGTCACGGAAGCAACCACCGAGCGTGCCGAGGGCCCGGAGTTCGCCGCCGGCGCTGCCGTCGAGGCGGAAGGTCTCAAGTGCCTTGGTCGCCGCGGAGGTTGCGGCCTCCCGGCGGCCGGCGAGCCGGTGCAGGGCGCACTGGTCCAGCAGGAAGGTGCCCTGGGCGTACCGGTCCTCCAGCCGGATGGCCAGGGTGTGACCCTGCTTCGCGAGCGACATCGCCTCGTCGTGGCGCTGGAGCCGCTTGCTCAGCTGGCCGAGCACGCCGATCGCGCGCATCTCACCGGCCAGGTCCGCCGCGGCCCGGGACAGGTCACGCGCGGAGCGCACCACGGCCAGCGCCTGCTCGTGATCACCCTGCCGCATCAGGAGCTGGCCCCGCCGCAGCATCAGCGCGGCCCGGTTCGGGGAGGCCTCGCCGAAGCCGATGCTCCGGTCGAAGTCGCGCAGCGCTCCGGGCCAGTCCCCGCGGCCTTCGAGGAGACTCCCGGTGCGCTCGTGGCGAAGGGCCCACAGGCGGTCGAGATCCGGGTGGAGGGGGTCGAGGGCGCGGAGCGTGGCGTCGAGCCGAGCGATCAACTCGGCGTCCGGCTCGGCCGGTTCGCCGTTGCCCGGCCCGCCGTTGCCCGGCCCGTACCTCGCCCGCAGACGCAGCTCGTGCAGCAGCACCTCCGCGTACGCCGCGGTGTTCCGGTGCTCGGTGCTCTCCACGGCCCGGCGGAGGGTGGTGATCTCCCGCCGCAGGACGGGCTGCACGGTGGGTGAGGACACCTGGGCAGCTTCGGCGAGGAGGGAGCACTGGGCCAGCGCGGCTTCGCCACCGTTCGAGTGCCCGTGCTGCTGGGCCAGGCGGCTGTTCGCCGTGCCGACGAAGACGTAGGCGCGCTCGATGCCGCGGCGTAGACCGGTGTCGACGATGGCGTCGCTGACGGCTGCTCCACCGGTGGTGAGCCGGTCGATGACGACTCCCGCGAAGTCCGACGCCGGTCGGGAGGGGATGTCCCAGAGCGTGCCGAGGTAGCCTCCGGCACCGCTGCGGACGAACTCCCGTCCGACACCGGTCCAGGACTGGCACGAGTTGTTGAACACGATCGGCCGGCGTCCCAGCCCGACCCACTGCGGGATCAGGTGGCTCTCCAACGCGGCGCCGTGCAGTTCGATCCGGTCGTCCGCACCGTGCGTGTTGAAGAACAGCAGGTCCACGGGCAGACGCTGCGGCAGCTCGATCAGAGCGGTCATGGTGGCATCGTCACCCGACAACAGGATGGGGTGGGCGAAGTGGGCCGCGACCGATCTCATGACGTCCTCGGTCTCCGAGACCTGGAAGAAGCCGGGATCGAAGATCAGGCTGAAACCCTCGGTACGAGGTCCTGCCGTGGCCGCGGAGAGCTCACCGAGGATGATCAGCGCCGGGTCCGTCGCCACGTGTCCGATGGGCTTGCGCGACCAGTCCGCCGCACGGGTGCGGACGAAGGAGTACGGGACGCCGACGGTGAAGGCCGTCAGCCGACGGTCGCCGACCTCGGCGATGGCCGTCTCCGGCAGTTGCGCGGTCACTGCGGCTTCCAGGCCGGCATAGGGGTTCAGCGGGCTTCTCGCCACGACTCCCCGCACGGCCGCGGCGAGGCCGGTGCCCCGGCTCGCCGCGTCCTCGCCACGTGCTGCGGACGCGGCGACCCGGCGCTGGCGCGTGGCCACCGCGTCCCGGACCCGTTCGATGTCGGGTGCCGCGGTGACCACCAGCCGTGCGGACCGGTGGTGGGCGTAGAGGGCGCCGAGCAGGGAGTCCGCACGCCCGGTGGCCTCGACGAGGACTGCCTCGTCTCCGTCCGGGTTGACCCGGGCGAGCAGCGCATCGGCGGGGGTGGCCGGGTGCTCGACCGCACGGAGCACACCTCCGGTGCGCAGGGCGACGAAGAGAGCGGCCGGGTAGCCGGACGGATCGTCGTGGGGCACCTCGACGGCGGGCCCGGGAACCTCGTCGGGCCCGCGCAGCAGCTGCCAAGCGCGGTCCGTCAGTTCACGGAGCTCCAGCCCGGTGAGGTACAGCTTCTCCGGTACGGCGTCGAACACCTGGGCGGGCCGGTCGTCATCGTGACCGTTCTCGGCGAGGTACCGGACGTACCGGGCCTCGATCCCGGCGTCGTGGACCCTCAGGTCGTCGGGCGGGAACTCGTCGAGGAAGACGGCCCTTCGGAAGCCCAGCAGTTCGAGCTGCTCCGAGAGCATCCTGTTGTACCTGGCCCACGACCGGTAGGGAGCCAGCTCGCTCCGGAGGAACTGCAGACCGCCGATCTGCTCCGCCGCGCGCTGCGCGCCCTCCCGGCCGCCGTTGACGACCTCGGCGATGCCGAGGGGCGTGCCCGCACGGGTCCTCAGCTGTTCGTCGAGCGCCTTGTAGAGCTCGTAGGTCCGCTCCTGTGCCGCCCTCGACACGGGTGGCGGTTCGATCGAGATGACCGGTGTGAACCGGCCGGCGGGCAGGCAGGAGGCGACGACGGCGGCCTCGCGCAACTGGTCCGGCCGGCACACCACGATCGTGTCGCCCACCGTGGACCGGGCTTCGCCGCGCATGCTCACAGTCCTCGGAGGTACGAGTTGACCGCGGACAGCTTCGGCGCCGGCCCGGGGCCGGGGTGCGAGCGCATCTCCGGTCGGGTCACCTCGCGGCCCTTGCGCACAAGGGAGTTGACCAGCACGGGCGTCGAGGCGCCCACGTACACGGCGCCCCAGTAGGTCGTCGCGGGGAGCGCCAGGGCCAGCAGGCCGCCGAGTCCGGCGAAGAGCACGGATATCACGACGTAGAACCACGACCACTGGAAGCGGGCCGGGTCGTTCCGGATCGCGTAGAGGCGGACGACCTCCGGGGCCAGTGCCCCTGCCATGCCCAGGAGAAGTATCAGCAGATGTGACATGCATCTGACGGTAGGCCATGGCGGCGGCGCACTTTCGCGTAACTCCCAAGATCCTCCGGCCGGTTGGCTCCCCGTCAGGCGGGCGTGGGCGGCGGGGGTGCTGGTCTGCGGGGCGAGCTCGTCGGTGGCTCCGTCGGACTCGAAGCTGCTGTCCGCGGGGGAGACCGGGAGCGGGCGGTCTGCGGCGAAGCCGTCGGCGGGGTCGAAGGAGATGGAGGACGGCAACGCGGGCAAGGTAGCTCTCCGAGTGAATCAATACGTGAAGAAGTTATTTATTTACCTGGGTTGATGATCCGTCAAGTACCACAGGCGCCCAGAGGGCGGGCGGCACGGTGGCCTGAAATCAATACTGGACGAAGTTATTTATTCGTCGCTACATTGCTCCCGTGTTTCCAACCCACACTCAGCCGTTGGTCACCGCACCGGCCGAAACCGCCCTCCTCGCCCTGCTGTTGGCCGAAGGGCCGCTCAGCAGGGTCGAGCTGGCCCGGCGCGTCGGGCTGTCGGGAACCGCGATCACCAAGGCGGCCCGCCCCCTGATCGACGACGGCTACCTGCACGAACTCCCCCCGGAGCGCACCGCCCCCGGGGCCGGGCGCCCGGTCAACCCCCTGGCCGTCACGGTCGACCGGGAGTTCTTCCTCGGCGTCAAGGTCAGCGCCGACGCGCTCTACGCCGTGGTCTGCGACCTGCGGGCCGGCGTCCGGGCCACCACCGGCCGCCGCCTCGGCGCGGACCGCAGCCCGGCCGCCGTCTGCGCGCTGATCTGCGACTCCGTCGAGCTGCTGCTGAGCCGCGACCCCGGCCTGCGCAAGCGCATCCGCCACCTCGGCATCGCGGTCTCCGGTGACGTGGACCGCCCCGCCGGCCGGGTCCGCTACTCCGTGCTGCCGGGCTGGCAGGACGTCCCGCTCGCCGAGTTGGTGGCGGAACGGACCGGCTTCCACGTCATCGTGGAGAACGACGTCAAGGCGATCACCGCTGCTGAGCACTGGTTCGGCGAGGGTATCGGCACCGAGCACTTCGCGCTGGTCACGATCGGCGCGGGCGTCGGTTCCGGACTGGTCGTCAACGGCCGCCTGATCACCGGGGCGTACGGCGTGTCCGGCGAGCTGGGCCACATCAGCATCGACCCGAACGGCCCGCGCTGCCACTGCGGCCAGACCGGCTGCGTCGAGGCGGCCGCCTCCAGCGGCGCGATCCTGGCCCGGGTCCGCGACGCCACCGGCCTCGCGGAGCTGGACTTCGACGGCGCCGTCGACCTCGCCCGCCGCGGCGACCCCGCCGCCCGCGCGGCCTTCGCCCACGCCGGCCGGGCGATCGGCACCGGCATCGCCGTCCTGGTCAACCTGTTCGGCCCCGAGCGAGTCGTGGTGACCGGCGAGGGGCTCGACACCTACGACCTGCTGGGCACCCACATAAAGGACGCCTACGCCGCGCACACCTTCAAGGCCGCGGCGAACTGCCCCCTGACCCTGCGTCCGCTCCCCTGGGAGGACTGGGCACGCGGAGCCGCCGTCCTGGGCATCCAGGCGCTGTTCCCGTAAGCGGCACGACCCGCACGACCCGCACGACCCGCACGACCCGCACCATCCGAACGACCCGGCCCGCTCGTGCGGCGGGGCCGACGCACCGTCACACCCCGCACCACCGGCACGGAGTACACCCGTTCTCCCCACCCTCAAGGATGCGAGATGAGTGCCCACGGAGCGGAGCTCAGCCCCGGCGGTCCCCGGCACCACCGCGGGCGGCGGCGAAGCGCAGGGCGCCGGGAGCACCCTGAACCTCTGGTCCCACGCCTACGGCGAGGCCGGGCCACCGGGTGGCGGCTGGTGCGGCGCCTCCAGCGATCTCAAGGGCTGACGCCCTCCCCGTTCCCCCCGGGGCCTCGCGCGGGCGGCGGTCCCGGGGTCGCACCACCCCAACTCACCCCACCCTCCTGGAGATTCGCCATGCGATCCACCAGAACCTTCCGCGGCGCACGAGGCCTCCCGGCCGCACTCGCCGCCGTCTCCCTCCTGTTCGTCGCCGTCCCGGGCGCGGCATCGGCAGCCGGACAAGCAGCCATACCGGCAGCCGCCCCGGCAACGACGCCTGCCGCACTGACGGGCCCTCAGCTGGCCGCCTCCTGGACCGGCCCGCTGAGCACCCGGGGCCGGTACGTGGTCGACGCCGCCGGCAACCGCTTCAAGCTCAAGTCGGGCAACTGGGCCGGGGCCCAAGGCACTTACGAGGGCAGCGGCGACGTCAACGACGTCACCAACCACCAGGCCGACCAGAAGTCGAGCAACATCCCGCTCGGCCTGGACCGCACCCCGGTCAGCCGGATCCTGGCCGACTTCCACGAGCTCGGCATCAACAGCATCCGGCTTCCCTTCGCCAACGCGATGCTCCACGACACCGCGCCCGTCCCGGACGCGGCCGTCGCCGCCAACCCCGAACTCCGGGGCCGCACACCGCTCCAGGTGTACGACGCGGTGGTCGCCGCCCTCACGGCGGACGGCTTCGCGGTCGTCCTCAACAACCACACCACCAGCTACCGCTTCTGCTGCGGCCTGGACGGCAACGAGCGCTGGAACAGCGGCCAGTCCACCCAGCAGTGGGTCGACGACTGGCTGTTCCTGGTGAACCGGTACAAGAACGACAAGCGGGTGGTCGGCGCCGACCTGCGCAACGAGGTCCGCCGCGACACCTGGGACGACCCCAACTGGGGCTGGGGTGACGATCACGATCTCTACAAGGTCCTGGAGGAGGCGGGCAACCGGATCCTCCAGGCCGATCCGGACATGCTGATCGTGATGGAGGGCATCAACTGGCAGGGCATCCCGCAGGGGATGTTCAGCCACGGCCGTCCGACCCTCACCCCGGTCCGTACCCTCTCCAACACCCTGATCGACTCCGGCAAGCTGGTCTACTCGGCGCACTTCTACTCCTACACCGGCCCCAACCACACCGGGGCGAGCGGGGGTTGGCAGAACGGCGAGACCAACGACCCGCGCTACCGCGACCTGACGCCCGAGCAGCTGATCCAGGTCGTCAACGACCAGGCGCTGTTCGTCACCACGGCTGGCCAGCACTTCACCGCCCCGGTCTGGATCAGCGAGTTCGGCTCCGGCAGCCGCGCCACCGACCCCAAGGACCGGGCCTGGTGGAAGAACTTCACCGACATCCTGGTCCGCAACGACACCGACTTCGCCCAGTGGCCGCTGGTCGGCTGGACCAGGCCGAACGGTGAGGTCAACGACGACTGGGCCCTCGTCAACTACGACGCCACCGGCCGCCGCACCACCACCGTCCAGGACCCCGCCGACTGGCGCGCTGCCGACTGGAACAAGCTGGTCAACGCCCCGGGCCGGACCGGCGCCGTCCCCCAGGTCGACCACTGGAACATGCTCAACCTGGACTTCGGCGACCAGAACCGCTCCCGGACCATGCTCGCCCGCAGCGACTGGAGCAGCGGCAACCGCAAGGGCAGCTGCCCCGACGGCAGCCGGCTGACCGGCCTGGGCCGCAGCGACTCGCGCGGCCTGTGCACGGACGCGCGCCGGCCGGGCGCCGCAGCCGGGGCGGCGTGGACCGTCGTCACCGACGAACGGTTCGTCAACCACGGGGACTGGGCGTCCGGTTACAACAAGCTCCAGTGCCCCGACAACACCTTCGCCGCCGGGTACGCCGTCAACGGCAACGCGATGGCCGCCCTGCTCTGCGCACCCGCCGCACGGGCGCTGCCGGTCACCGGCCGCAACGTCTGGTTCGACCACGGCGACAACCGGCCCGCCACCGGCGGCTCCACCGGCAGTGACTGGGCGCCCGGCTACTACAAGGGCCAGTGCGGCGACGACGAGTACCTGGCCGGGGTCGGCTTCACCTGGCGCTGGAGCCACGGCGGAGTCCCCGACGTGCTGCTCTGCCGTCCGCTGAACTGACACACCGTCGGGGTCTCGGTCCTCCGGAACTCTCCGGGGGACGGAGACCCCGACCTCCTCGTCTCCTGTGACCCCGGCGGACCACGCCGAGGCGTTCGAGGCATCAGGCGGGGAGGAGCATCGCCGCCAGGGCCGGGCCGAAGGCGCCGCCGAGCTGGTAGCAGAGCGAGAACGGGCCGATGACGGGCCGATGACGGCCACCCCGGTGGGTGCGGCGGTGCGGGCATGCGCTTTCATGGGGCGGCCGCAGATGAAGCCGGACGCGAGCCGCCGACGAGCCGCACGAGCCGCACGAGCCGAGAGGGTGCCCGGATGAAGCTTCCCGTTCCGATCCGCCTGCTGAACGAGGCGCTGGCCTTCCTGCTGGAGCTGGTCGCGCTCGGGCTGCTCGCGTGGTGGGGCTGGCGTGCCGGGCCGTCGGTGGCGGTGAGCGTGCTGCTCGCGGTGCTGCTGCCCGGGGCGGCGGCCGTGCTGTGGGGGACGTTCGCGGCGCCGAAGGCCCGCATTCCGGTGCCGCTCGCGGGGGTGCTGGCGGTGAAGGCGGTGGTGTTCGGCGCCGCCGTCGCCGCGTCCTACGTGGTGATCCCGGCTGGGTGGGCCACCGCCTTCGCCGTGGTGGTCGTGGTCAACACCGTCCTGGCGACCCTCGACCGGCGGGCCCGGGTGGCTGACGGAGGGTGAGCCGCCGCCCCGTCAGGGGAGTTGGCCCCGCGCCTCGGTGAGCGCCGCCTCGAAGCCGGCCGCCACCTCCACCACGTCCGTGCCCTGCGCCTCCACCTCGACGTGGCCGCCCGGCCGGCGCTCGACCCGGTAGCGGCAGGGCTGGGTGGTGTACGCGCCGGGCTCGAACTCCCAGCGCAGCGCCTGCGCCGTCCACTCGCCGCCGAGCGAGCCGTCGGGCTCGACGGTGGCCCGTCGGGAGTAGACCGTCCGGCAGTCCGGCACGCGGTCCCAGACCCGGTCGGGGCCGGTCCACCGGTCGACCCGTTGCACGACGCGGGCGTACGCGCGGGCGGGCGCGCCCTCGCCGACCTGGCTGTTCCAGAGGGCGGTGATCTCGTCGGCGATGGCGCGGCTGGCCACCGGGAGGGTCCGGGCGCCCACGCGCAGCACGTGGACGGGGCCCGGGGCCGGGTCGGCTGGGTTCTCGGTCACGTCGTCGATCTTCCTGCATCGGCCGGACCGCCGTGGTGCCGGACCACCGTGGTGTCAGTCCTGCCAGTAGAACAGCAGGGTGTCGACGGCGAGCGGCTCGCGGGCCCCGAAGTAGTACACGTGCAGGCCGGTGACCCGGACCGAGGCGGCCTCGTGGTCGATCCAGCGCAGGCCCGCCGCCTCCAGGGCGTGGCGGGCCGGGCCGTCCTGGTGGCCGGTGGCGAACCGGCCGAGGGTGCTGACGAAGACCTCCTCCCCGTCCTCCTCCCCGTCGTCGGTGCCGCCGTCGCCGAAGCGGATCACGTGGTAGGTGCCGTCGCCCTGCTGGTTGTCCTCGCCGCAGCTGACCGGCGGTCGCGGGCGCAGCCCGGCCTCGGTGAGAGCAGCCACCGCCCGGGCCAACTGCCCCTCCTGGTCGACCGGTTCGGGCGCGGGTGTGCACAGCGCCTCGACCCGCCAGCGCGGATCGCCGGCCGCCTGGCACCACGGCGCGTACTCGTGCGCGACCGCGCGCCGCAGCTCCTCGTCCAGGCCGGGCACCTCCACCCGGGGGCTGCCCAACTCCTCGTAGCGCGACCGGAGTTCGTCCTTGTCGCCGGTCAGCTCGTGGAGTGTGTAAGCCGCCCAGAGCGCGGCCTCGACGGTCGGCGCCGTGTCCGCGAACGCGCGCAGCCGGTCCGGGTCCGACTGGAGGTGGTGGGAGCGGAAGGCCACCGCGTGGTCCGGGTCGGCCAGCGCGTCGGTCACGTCCTGGTCGGCGCGGTACCGGGTGAGGATCGCGAACCAGCGGTCCTCCGGCCGCTCCCCGCCGAGCTCGGCCAGCACGCGCTCGGCGCCCAGCCGTTCGACCAGACCCGCCAGTCCGGCCTCCCCGGCGGCCTCGACGTGCTTCCAGGGCGAGAAGGCCAGGGTCGCCAACTCCCGTGCCGCGGTGAGGTCTCCGAGCCGGCCCCGGGCTTTGAGCACGGCCTCGGGCATCCCGTACGCGCGGTCCCGCTGCCGGTCCTCCCGGCGGAGCCACGGAAGCAGCTCCGCGCGGTCGCCGAGCAGCTCCAGCAGGGCGATCCGGACCTCGGTGGTCTCCTCCGGGTCGCGGATCCGGGCCAGCAGCTCGGGCACCCACCGCTCCGGCACCCGGCCGGCCAGTGCCTCGGCGACGGCCTTCCGCCGCCACCACGCGTGCTGCCCCCGGGAGGCGTACCGGGCCAGCTCCTCCGGGGCCAGCGCCCGCAGCCCTGCCGCGTCCGCGCGGCCCACGCCCGGAAGGAGGTCATCGATCGTCCGCATCCGGCGATGCTACGGCCCTGACCACCCGTCAGGGCACCAGGTTTCGGACCTGGCCCGGCGGCCGCGCGGCGGCGCCGTGCTGGAAATCCTTGGCAAACGTGTCCGGGAGGGGTTACAGTGCCGACAGGTAGACCTCCGACGCCGCCCTTCTGAGCGCGGATACCGGAGCTGCCGTCCACGGAGCGCGGGCCGATCGGCCCGGACGCCCCCGGCTCGTACAGCAGAGCTGCACAGCACAGCACACACGGCGCGACACCGCCGCCGACCCCGCCCGATGATCCGCTTCAACGCGGTCGGCCGGTCGGCCCGGTGCACCCGCATCCGCCCCGCCCGAGGCCACCAGGCCCGCCGGGGCGTGCCGCCGCCACCCCACCGTTCTTCCCACAGGAGTACCCATGACCACCGCCACCCTCGAACCGATCACCACCGAACCCCTGGACGGCCTGCTCAAGGCCGACCTCCACCAGCTCGCCTCCGCCCTGGGCATCCCGGGCAACTCCCGGCTGCGCAAGGGCGAGCTGGTCGACGCGATCACCGCAAAGCGCGACGCGGCCCGGCCGCTCACCGCACCTGCCCGCCCGGCGGAGCCGGTCCGACCGGAGCCGCCCGCCCCCGATCCCGACGGACTGCTGCCCACCTCCGGCGTGCTCGACGTCCGCGACGGCAAGGCGTTCCTGCGCACCGCCGGCTACCTCCCCGGCCCCGCCGACCTGCACGTCTCGCCCAATCAGGTGCGGGCCCTCGGCCTGCGCCGCGGCGACGTGCTCACCGGTGGCGCCAAGCCGGCCAACGGCGGCGGTGACCGCCGTCCGCCGCTGACCCGGATCGACACGGTCAACGGCCGGGCTGCCACCGACGGGCCCCAGCACCGGCCCGCCTTCCAGGAGTTGACGCCGCTGTACCCGCAGGAGCAGCTGCGCCTGGAGACCGGTCCGCGCGAACTCACTGGCCGGGTCGTCGACTTGGTGGCCCCGATCGGCAAGGGCCAGCGCGGGCTGATCGTCGCCCCGCCGAAGGCCGGCAAGACCATGGTCATCCAGTCCATCGCGGCGGCGATCGCCCACAACCACCCCGAGGCGCACCTGATGGTCGTCCTGGTGGACGAACGCCCGGAGGAGGTCACCGAGATGCGGCGGACCGTCCGCGGCGAGGTCATCGCCTCCACCTTCGACCGGCCCGCCCGCGAGCACATCGCCCTCGCCGAGCTCGCCGTCGAGCGGGCCAAGCGGCTGGTCGAACTCGGCCACGACGTCGTGGTGCTGCTCGACTCCATCACCCGGCTGGCCCGCGCCCACAACGCCGCCGCGCCCAGTAACGGCCGCACCCTCAGCGGCGGCCTGGACGCCGGCGCCCTCCAGCAGCCCAAGAAGCTCTTCGGCGCGGCCCGCAACACCGAGAACGGCGGCTCGCTCACCATTCTGGCCACCGCCCTGGTCGACACCGGCTCCCGCCTGGACGACCTGGTCTTCGAGGAGTTCAAGAGCACCGGCAACATGGAGCTCCGCCTCGACCGCCGCCTCGCCGACAAGCGCGTCTTCCCCGCCGTCGACGTCCGCGCCTCCGGCACCCGCCGCGAGGAACTCCTCCTCGGCCCGGCCCGCACCTCCGCCGCCTGGACCCTGCGCCGCGTCCTCAGCGCCCAGGACTCCCAGCAGGCCACCGAACTCCTCCTGGAGCGCATCAAGCGCACCACCACCAACAACGACTTCCTCCGCCAGGTGGCCACCAACTCCCCTGCGCACCAAGCCGCCTGACCGCGCGGACATGGCCGTAGCACTGAATATCGGTCGACCCGGCGGCGGACGGTGTCCGAGGATGGGGTGTTGACCGTGGACGTGACGAGGTGTGGGTGAGTAGGTCGGAGACCGTGGTGCTTCAGGGCCTGGTGGACGCAGTGGACTGGGACGGCCTGGAGCGGGGGGACCTCTCGATCACGCTCCCGGAGTTGAAACAGGTTGTGGTGAAGGACCAGGAGCTGCGCGAGCTGATCGAGCGGGCCCTTGCCGGAGCGGTCACCCCGGCTGAGTAGCCGTCAGCTCAGGGTCCAGGTCTGGAGCGGGGAAGCCGAGTTGGGCTGCTGGGTGACCAGTGCGCCGTCGGCGGTGGAGGCGGTGGTGAGCAGCAGGCCGCTCTTGGCGGAGGCGATGGTGTAGCCGCCGCTGACCGGGGTGACGGTCCAGCGCTGGTTGGTGGTGCCGCCGCAGGTCCACTGGATGACGGCGGCACCGGGGGAGGTGGAGCCGGCGTTGACGTCGGCGCAGAGCTGGGAGTTCTGGTTGACCAGGGTGTAGGTGCCGTCGGACTGGCGGGTGAACCGCCACTGCTGGTTGGTGCCGCCGTGGGTGGTCCAGGTGACCAGCTGGGTGCCGGGGCTGGTCGAACTGCCGGGCACGTCGAGGGACTTGCCGCCGGTGGTGAGGGTGTGGACGCCGTCCAGGGTGCCGGGGGTGGCGGGCCAGCTGAGGTCGGGGGCGGGGTAGTAGCCGATCCCGGCGTTGGTCCAGCGCGGGCCCTGGGCGGTGAGGCGGTCGCGGAAGGAGGCCCAGTCGTGGGTGGACTTGGGGGACCAGCCGATCTCGGCGACGGCGGGCAGGCGGGGGAAGGTCATGTACTCGGCGTAGACCGAGGGGGCCGGGAACTGGCTGGTGGAGGTGGGCAGGCTGGTGGAGCCGCGGTAGGCGCGGTCGGCCCAGAGGGCGGCCTCGACGCCGAGGACGTCGGCGGCCGCGACGACGGGGGAGGTGCCGTCCGGCTTGGCGGTGGCGGTGGCCGGGTCCCAGTCGTAGGCCTTCTGGGCGTTCACGTAGCCGGACCAACTCAGGCCGTACGGAACGGTGTTGTCGTACTTCATGTCGAGGTACGCGTGGTCGCTGGGCGACATCACGAACTTGGCGCCCTGGGCGACGGCGTGGCGCAGCTGCTTGACGCCCGCGGACTCGCTCGCGGTGCCGACACTGGCGCGGTCGCTCGCGTCGCCCCAGAACTGCAGGACGCTCCCGGCCGGGAGGGTGGACTGGCCGAGCTGGTGCCAGCCCATCACGGTCTTGCCGCGCGCGGCGACGGCCTGGGTGGCGGCGTTGGCGTAGGCGTCGTACTCGGCGGTGGTGGCCTGCGGGGTCTCGTCGCCGCCGAGGTGGATGTAGGGGCCGGGGGTGAGCTGGGCGACGGCGTCGACGACGGTGGTGAGGAAGGCTGAGACGTTGGCGATGTGCTGGGTGTCCTTGAGGCAGTACAGGCTGATGCCGACCTCGAAGCCCGAATAGGGCGCCCTGGCCTGGTCGTTGCAGTTCAGGCCGGGGACGGAGGCGAGGGCGGCGGTGGTGTGCCCGGGGCCGTCGATCTCGGGGACCACGGTCATGAAGCGGGACTTCGCGTACGCCACGATGTCCTGGTACTGGGCGGTGGTGTAGTACCAGCCGGTGCCACCGGTGAAGCCGCTCTGGGTGGAGGCGCCGGTGGTGGTCAGGGCGGGCAGCGCGCCGACGGCGATCCGCCAGCCCTGGTCGTCCGTCAGGTGCAGGTGGAGCGTGTTGATCTTGTACGTGGCGGACTGGTCGATGTAGCGCTTGACGTCCTCGACGGAGAAGAAGCGGCGCGCCACGTCCAGCATCACGCCCCGGTAGGAGTAGCGGGGCGCGTCGGATATCTGGACCGGCGCGACGGTCCACGGACCGGGGCGGACGGTGGCCGACTCGACTGCGGCGGGCAGGAGTTGACGCAGCGTCTGGACGCCGCGGAACAGCCCCTCGGCGGAGTGCGCCGTCACGGTGGCGCCGGTGGCGGAGGAGGAGAGGGTGTACCCCTCCTGGCCGAGGGTGGCCGGGCCGGTGGGGTCGAGGACCAGGGCCCCGGTGGCCGGGGCGGTGGCGGCGGAGGAGACCGGGAGGGTGTAGCCGGTGGGGGGCGCGAGCAGGGCGGAGAGGTAGCCGCCGACGCCGAGGGCGTCCGGGGCGGTGGAGACTACCGCGATCGGGGTCTGGGCGGTGAGGGTGAAGCCGCTTCCGGTCACGGCGGTCTCGCTGACGGGCTGCGGCACCACCGGGGGGAGGGCGCCCGCGGCGGTCGCGCTCTGCGGGGCGACGGCGAGCGAGAGGGCCGAGGGCAGCAGGGCGAGGCCGAGCAGGGCGGAGCCGAACCGCGCGGGGAGGCGGCCCGGGTGGCCGGGGTGGCTCGGTCGGCGGTGAAGGGGGCGGCGGGCGGAGGCGATCACGGGGTCTCCAAGGTCGGCCGGTTCGGCGCGGGCGTGCCACGCCGTCATGCGGAACGGGGGACGCCGCTGTGGTCCGCGATGATCGATGATGCTCGGAACGGGCTTGTTCGTCGCACGTGTGAGCAAAGATGGCGGAGACGGCGATCCGCCGTCAAGGGTCGATCGGTCGCGGGCCGGCCCGCCGGGGCCGCCTCTATCGGCCTGGGACCAGCCTGGGGCCAGCCGGGCTGACGGTCCGTCAGGCCGTCGGTGCCGGGCCGGTGGTGGAGCGGACGACCAGTTCGGGGTCGAAGAGCAGTTCGCCGGTGGGGACCTCGCGGCCGCCGACCAGGTCGAGGATGCTGCGCGAGACGCCGAGGGCCAGGCGTTCGGTGGGCTGGCGGACGGTGGTGAGCGGGGGGTCGGTGAACTCGGTGATCATCGTGCCGTCGTAGCCGACCACCGAGACCTCGTCCGGGACGGACCGGCCGAGCCGCCGCACGCCGCGGATGACGCCGAGCGCCATGAAGTCGCTGGCCGCCACGACCGCGGTGGCGCCGAGGCCGAGCAGCACGCCGGCCGCCGCCTGCCCGCCCTCCACGGTGTAGGACTGACGGATCACCAGGCGCTCGGCCTCCGGCAGGCCGTGGCGGGCCATCGCGTCCACGAAGCCCCGCACCCGCTGGTCGGCGGGGCGGTTGCCGGTCGGGCCGGAGACCATGCCGATGGTGCGGTGGCCCAGGCGGTGCAGGTGGTCCACGGCCAGCTCGGCCGCCTGCCGGTCGTCGGTGGAGAAGACCGGGGCCGGCACGCCGTCGGCGAACTCGCCGTTCACGCCGACGTACGGGATGCGGCGGGTGCGGAGGATCTCGTAGACCTCGGTGTCCGCGTCGTCGAGGGTGTTGGAGGCGGAGAGGAACACCACGGCGGCGATCCCCTTGTCGATGATCGCCGAGATGTAGTCGCGCTCCTGGACCCCGCCGGGGAAGACGGGGCAGAGCACGGTCTTCAGCCCGTGCGGGGCGAGCGCGGACTCGATCCGCTCGGCGACGTCGGTGAAGAACGGGTTGGAGACGTGCTCGGTGAACACGGCGACCAGCTGGCCCTGGACGGGGCGCTCGTAGCCGAGCTCGGCCATCGCCCGCTCGACCGCGTCGCGGGTCTTCTCGGCCACGCCCTGCCGGCGGTTGATCACCCGGCTGACCGTGGCCTCGCTGACGCCCGCGCGCTCGGCGATCTCGACGATGCCGACCTTCATGGGTGGTGCCCCTTCCGCGGCGTGGCCGCCGCCGACGGGCGGCCGGGCTGACTCGTGACCTGCCAGTCCTACCACGGAAGGATCCCGGGACGGATCCCCGGGCGGAGGGTGCCCCGCGGCGCAAGCGGGTGAACCGGCGCAGCGGTCGCGCGGATCGGGCGGGGTCGGCCGTAGCCTGAGGGCTTATGGGCGATTCGTCCCGTTCGGTGCTGGGCGTCGGAGGTAGCGAGATGGCCGTGTTCCCCGCCCGGGTGGTGTTCGGTGAGAGCGATCGCGCCGCGGTCGCTGAGGCGGTGACGGAGAGTCTGACCAGCGGGGCGCTCACCCTCGGCCCGCACACCGCGCGCTTCGAGGCCGCCTTCGCCGCCGCCCACGAGGCCTCGCACGCCGTCGCGGTGGCCAGCGGCACCGCCGCGCTCGAGATCGTGCTGCGCTGCGTCGGGGTGGCCGGCCGCGAGGTGGTGGTCCCGGCCAACACCTTCTACGCGACCGCCGCCGCCGTGGTGCACGCGGGCGGCACCCCGGTCTTCGCCGACGTCGAGGCCTCGACCTTCGCACTCGACCCCGAGAGCGTCGAGGCGGTCCTCTCCGAGGACACCGCCGCCGTGGTGCTGGTGCACATCGGCGGGCTGATCACCCCTCGGGTGGAGGAGCTGCGGCGGCTCTGCGACGCCCGCGGCATCGCCCTGGTCGAGGACGCGGCGCACGCGCACGGCTGCAGCTACCGGGGCCGGCCCGCCGGGTCCTTCGGGCTGGCCGGCGCGTTCTCCTTCTATCCGACCAAGGTGGTCACCAGCGGCGAGGGCGGGATGATCCTCACCGAGTCCGAGGAGCTGCGCGACGAGGCGCGGATCCACCGGGACCAGGGCAAGGGGAGCTTCGGCACCAACCTGCACGTGCGCAACGGCGCCTCCTGGCGGCTGAGCGAGCCGAACGCCGCCGTCGGCGAGGTGCACCTGCGCCGGCTCAAGGAGTTCGTCGAGGTCCGCCGCTCGGTGGCGCAGCGCTACACCGCCGCGCTCGCCCCGCTCGACGGCCTGGAGCCGCTCGCCGAACCGCCCGGCTGCCGGAGCAACTTCTACAAGTACGTCGTCCTGCTGCCACCCGGGACGGACCGGGCCCGGTTCAAGACCACGCTGCGCGAGCGCTTCGACGTCCGGCTGGCCGGTGAGGTCTACGAACTGCCGCTGCACCGCCAGCCGGTCTTCGCCGGACTGCCGCACGGCCCGCTGCCGGTCGCCGAGGACGTCTGCGCCCGGCACGTCTGCCTGCCGGTGCACTCCGACATGACCGACGACGAGGTCGACCAGGTGATCACCGCCGTCACGGCGGTCCACGCCGAGCTGGTGGGGTGAGGGGCGTCATGCGGGTGGCGGTCACCGGAGGGTGCGGCTTCATCGGTTCGCACGTGGTCGAGCGGCTGCTGACGGCCGGTCACCAGGTCGTGGTGGTGGACAGGGTGGCGCGCGGCCTCCACCCGGCCGCCGAGTTCGCCCGGGTCGACATCCTGGACCCGGTCGGCCTGGCGGCCGCCTTCGCCGGCTGCGAGCTGGTCTTCCACCTCGCGGCGATGGCCGACGTCGGACAGGTCGAGGCCGACCCGGTGCGCTCCGTCCGCCTCAACGTCGAGGGCACCACCAGCGTCCTGGAGGCCGCCCGCCGCAGCGGAGCGGCCCGCACCGTACTGGCCAGCACGGTCTGGGTGTACGGCGCGGCGGCCGGCGAACGCGGCGCCGCCGCACCGGAGTTGGACGAGGAGGCCCCGATCGACCTCGGCCGCAGCGGCCACCTGTACGTGGCCGGCAAACTGGCCGCCGAGCTGGTGGCCCACAGCTACCGCGAGCTCTACGGGCAGCACGTCACCGTGCTGCGCTACGGCATCCCGTACGGCCCCCGGATGCGCGACGAGCTGGTGATCGCCCGCTTCGTCCAGGCGGCGCTGGCCGGCCGGCCGATCACCATCGCCGGGACGGGTGCGCAGACCCGCAACTTCGTCTACGTCGAGGACCTCGCCGACGCCCACGTCCGCGCCCTCGACCCGGCCGCGCGGGACCAGACCATCGCCCTGGAGGGCAGCACCCCGGTCTCCATCCGGGAGATCGCCGACACCGTCGACCGGCTGCTCGGCCCGGTCACCGTCGAGCACGTCCCGGCCCGGGCCGCCGACTACGCCTCCCGCCCGATCTCCAACGCCAAGGCCGCGCGCCTGCTGGGCTGGAAGCCCAGCACGCCCTTCGACGAGGGCGTGCGCCGCTACGTTGACTGGTACCGGGCCGGCGCCGGGGCGACGTCCGAATGACCGTACGCCGGTAGGGAGTTCGCCGTGCCGCACGCACTGCTCGTCTCCGGCTCGCTCGGCCAGGGCCACGACGTGATGGCCCAGGCCTGCGCCGCGTCGCTGCACGAGCGCGGCTGGACCACCCGCACGGTCGACGCGATGGCCCTGCTCGGGCGGCACGGCTCGGCCGCCGGCGAACGGGTCTTCCGCCGGCTGCTCGACCTGCCGGGCGTCTACGACGCCTTCCACTTCGCGGCGCTGCGCCCGGGCGCCCGGATCGCCCTGCTGGCCGAGTCGGCGGCCCGCGCCAAGCTGGTCCCACGGCTGCGCGAACTGCTCGCGGAGCAGCCGGCCGAGCTGGTGGTCTCGGTCTTCGCCACCGCCACCGCCGCCGTCAACGAGCTGCTCCCGAGCCTGCCCGGCACCGTCCACCTGGTGCTCTGCACCGACGTGACGCCCCACCGGCTCTGGGTGCAGGAGGGCACCGACCTGTTCCTGGTCACCTCGGAGGTGGCCGCCTGCGCCGTCCGCCGCTACCGCCCGCAGGCCCCCATCGCCGTGGTGGCCGCGCCGCTGCGCCCCGGCTTCCACCGGCCGCCCGGGCGGGAGGAGGCACGGGCCGGGCTGGGTGTCCCGGCCGGGGCGCGGTGCGTGCTGCTGATGTCCGGCGCCTGGGGGCTGGGCCCGATCGCCCGGACCGCCCGGGTGCTGGCCGAGGCCGGGCCGCACGTGCTCGCGGTGGCCGGGCACAACCGGGAGCTGGAGGCGCGGCTGCGCTCGCTGGCCCGTCGGCAGCCCAGGCTGCACGCCTTCGGCCACACCGACCGGATCCCGGCCCTGATGGCCGCCGCCGACCTGGTCGTCACCAGCTCGGGCGACACCTGCAGCGAGGCCCGGGCGGTCGGCCGCCGGCTGCTGCTGCTCGACGTGGTGCAGGGCCACGGCCGCGACAACCTCCAGCACGAGCTGGAGCTCGGCCACGCCGACGTCACCTCGGCTGGCCCCGAGGAGGTGGTCCGCAACGCGCTGGCGGCGCTCACCCGTCCGCTGCCGCCGCCCTCCGCCGGTGCCGATCCCGGGGTCTGGCGGGAGGGGTTCGGCGCGGCCCTGGCCCGGGTCGGGCTCGCAGACCCCGCTCAGTCGTACGGGTAGTGACGCCGGATCAGACCGTGGTCCCGCAGCGGGCCGAGCTCCAGCCCGAGCCGGGAGCAGCGCCCGGCCAGCAGGGGGAGGGCGTCGAGCGCGGAGCGCCAGGAGCCGGGTGCGGAGGTGCAGTCGGAGTCGTGCAGCAGCACCGTCGCCCCGCCGCGCAGGCCGGGGTGGAGCGTGCGGTAGACCGAGGCGGGGGTGGCCCCGGCGGTCCAGTCCCGGCCCCAGGCCGTCCAGAGCACCGGGCGCAGGTGCAACTGCCGTGCGGCGACCAGCAGTCCGGTGGTGAGCACGCCGTACGGGGGCCGGTACCAGAGCGGGCGGCTGCCGCAGAGCTCGGTCACCGCCTCGACGGTGCGCCGCAGTTCGCGCGCGTCCCGGGCGGGGGAGGGCCCCCACTGCGGACGGTGGGACCAGCCGTGCACCGCGACCTCGTGGCCACGGTCGGTCAACTCCCGCCCCAGGGAAGGCCATTGCTCCAGCATGCTGCCGAGGAGGAAGAAGGTGGCGGTCACCCCGAGCGCGTCCAGGCGGTCCAGGAACAGCGGGGTGGAGGCCGGGTCGGGGCCGTCGTCGAAGGTGAGCGCCACGTGGGAGGCGGTTCCGTGCCCTGCCAGGCGGCGGAACAGCAGCCCGCGCACCGGGGCGAGGCGGACGGCCGCCGGTGCCAGGTGCACGGCCTCGGCGGAGGTGGCGGCCAGCAGCGCGGCCCGGCCGGCGCCCATCAGCCGAACCGCGAGTTCAGCCGCTCGAACAGGTGCGGCGCCGTCCCGTGCACCCGGCCGGGCAGCCGGAACCAGCCGGGGACGAACAGCTCGTCGCGCCGCCCGACCACCGCGCGGTAGACCGTCTCGGCGACCCGCTCGGGCGGGCTCGGCTTCGGGTGCTCCCGCTGGTACGGCGTGCCCCGGCGGGCGAAGAACGGCGTGTCCACCGGCCCGGGAACCACGACGCGGACGGCCACGCCGCTGCCGCGCAGCTCGTACCGCAGGCTCTCCGCGAACAGGCCGAGGGCCGCCTTGGTGGCGGAGTAGACCGCCTCGTCGCGGACGCCGACCGCGCCCGCGATCGACCCGACCAGGACGATCCGGCCCCGGCCGCGCTCCACCATGCCGGGCAGCAGCAGACGGGTGAGCCGCAGTGGGGCCACCAGGTTGAGCTCGACCATCTCGGCCAGCACGTCCACCGGCATCCGCACGAAGGGCCCGCGCCAGCCGATCCCGGCGTTGGCGACCAGGACGTCCACCCGGCCGTCCACCGCGAGGGCGCGGGCGGCGAGCTGTTCGGGCCCGCCCGGGGCGGTGAGGTCGGCCGGGAGGGCGAGGCCGCCGGTGGCGTCGGCGACGGCGCCGAGGCGGGGGCGGTCCCGGCCGGAGAGCAGCAGGCGCCAGCCGGCCGCCGCGAGGCGGGTGGCCGTGGCGGCGCCGAGGCCGGAGGAGGCGCCGGTGATCAGCGCGACGGCCGGGGCGTGGACCGCGGTGTGGGCCGGGTCGGAGCGCGGGTCGCCGCGCGGGCTGTCAGCCATGGATCACCGTCCACCGTGTCGGGACCACCACCGTCTCACCGGACCGGCCCTGGCGCGCTCTCGTGTGGTGGTCAGGGCTTCGCGTCCGGCTTCCGGGGGTCGGAGGTCAGGGTGTAGTCGGAGGGAGGGGCGGGGGTGGACGGCGGGTCGTCCGGGGTGACCTCGCCGAAGCGGGCCAGGGCGACGACTCCGCCGACGGAGACCAGGAATCCGGCCGCCGCGAGCCAGCCGAGGCCGGGCCGGGCGTGGTCGCCGAGGGCGAGCACGCCGACCACCCCGGGGCCGACGGTCTCCGACACCCCGGAGGCGGCGGTGGCCGCGGTCACCGAACCGCGTTGCAGCGCCAGTGCGTACGCCAGGTAGCCGCCGAGGCCGCCGAGCGCGAGGGCGTAGGCGGCGGGGTCGGTGAGGAGGTCGAGCGGCCCGGAGACCTCCAGGACCCGGACGGCCAGGCTGGTCACGCCGAAGCCGACCCCGGCCAGCAGGCCGAGGCCGACGGCCACCCCGTCTCCCTCCCAGCGGGCCAGCACCGCGGTGAGCAGCAGCATCGTCAGGGTGGCCAGCAGCAGGGCGAGATGGAACGCGGGCCCGGCCCGGTCCCGGCCGGTGGCGCCGGAGGCGGCGGCGAGCAGGACGAGGCCGCCCACCACGGCGCCGATGGCGGCGAGGTCGTGCGGCCGGAGCCGGACGCCGAGGTAGCGGACGGCGGCCGCGGCGGTGACGGCGAGGCTGGCGTTGGTCAGCGCCTGGACCAGGAAGAGCGGCAGGGTACGGAGCGCGACGATGCTGAGCGCGAAGCCCGCGACGTCCAGCGCGGTGCCGAGCAGGAACGGCCCGTTCCGGGCCAGCCGGGCGGCCAGGCCCGCCCGCAGCACGGACTCGCGCGGTACGGCCCGGGCACCGCGCGCCTGGAGGACGGACGCGAAGCCGAAGCAGACGGTCGCGGCCAGTGCGGTGGTGAGCCCGAGGATCATCGCCACCAGTCTCCGTCCGCACCCCGCCGGACGCAGGCGGACGGCCGCCGGGCCGGCACCTGGCCGGACGGGCAGCGCTTCGTCGTCGCGGCGGCCCCGGGGCTGACGCCCCGTGAACTGCCGCGCCGTGGAGGCCGGTCAGGCCTCGGCGGGGCGGTCCGGGGCGCAGCCGCGCAGGACGAAGGCGACCACGTCGTCCAGGGCGGCCGCCACCTCCTCCGTGGGGAGCAGGCCGCTGGCGGCGAGGTCGGCGAAGCCGTGGACGGCGGCGAGGGCCGGGAGGCAGAGCTGTTCGGCCGGGCCGGGGCGGACCTCGCCGGTGCGCTGACCCTCCGTCATCAGTTCGGCCGCCTGGAGCAGGCCCTGGTGGGCGGCGGCGGTCAGGGCCTCGGTGGCCTGCGGGTCGTGCTTCACGGCGTACATCAGGTCGAGCAGCTGCGGGTGCGCGGTGGCGAAGCCGACGTAGCCGCAGACCAGGGTGCCGAGCCGGTCGGCGAAGGAGGCGCCGGGTACGGGGCCGGTGGTCAGGTCGGCGTTGAGGCGTTCGAAGCCGGCCAGGGCGAGGGCGTCGAGCAGGGCCTGCTTGTCCTTGAAGTGGCGGCTCGGGGCGGCGTGGCTGACCCCGAGGTCGCGGGCCAGCTCGCGCAGCGAGAGGGCGGCCGGGCCCTTCTCCCGGAGGACCTGTTCGGCGCGCTCCAGCAGGGCGGCGCGGAGGTCTCCGTGGTGGTAGCGGCTGCGGGGGTGCATGAGCGCACTCTACCGGGGATGTGATCGCTGGCTACATTGTTGTCATTGACAGCATTGTTGTCGGTGCCTACATTCGTGCCATGGCCAACACAGCGAAGTGGAACACCGGCGACATCCCCGACCAGACCGGCCGCCGGGTGGTGGTGACGGGGGCCAACAGCGGCCTCGGCATCGCCACCGTCGACGCCCTCGCCCGGGCCGGGGCGCACGTCGTCCTCGCGGTCCGCGACGTCCGGCGCGGCGAGGCCGCCGCAGCGACGGTCAAGGGCGCCCGCGGCGGTGTGGAGGTGCGGCGGCTGGACCTGGCCGACCTCGCCTCGGTGCGGGAGTTCGCCGAGGGCTGGGAGGGCGGGTTGGACGTCCTGGTCAACAACGCCGGGGTGATGAACGTCCCCGAGGGCACCACCACGGACGGCTTCGAGACCCAGTTCGGCACCAACCACCTCGGCCACTTCGCCCTGACCAACCTGCTGCTGCCGCACGTCACCGACCGGGTGGTCACGGTGGCCTCGGGCATGCACAAGTACCCGGGCAACCGGATCCGGTTCGAGAACCTGAACCTCAAGGGCGAGTACCACCCCGTCCGGGCCTACGCCCAGTCCAAGCTGGCCAACCTGCTCTTCACGCTGGAGTTGCAGCGCCGCCTGACCGTCGCCGGGTCACCGGTCCGCGCGCTTGCTGCCCACCCCGGGTACGCGGCCACCAACCTGCAGAGCCACGACGGCAGCGCGGTGCGCCGCGTCCTGATGGCGGTCGGCAACCGGATCGTCGCCCAGGACAGCCGGGCCGGCGCCCTGCCCTCGCTGTTCGCCGCCACCATGGACCTGCCCGGCGCCGCCTACGTCGGCCCGGACGGCTTCGCCGAGAACCGGGGCCACCCCACCCTGGTCGGCCGCACCGCCGCCGCCAGCGACCCGGTGAGCGCCGCGCGGCTCTGGACGGAGTCCGAGCGGCTGACCGGGACGGCGTTCCCGGAGGTGGAGCCGGAGCCCGAGTCGTCCGCCGCCCGGTAGGGCCGCGGCCTGGCGCCGCGCACCGTTCAGCCGTTCAGGGTGCTGCTCGGGGTGCAGTGGTAGGCGGCGCGGTAGTGGGCGGCGAAGCGGCTGGGGTGGGGGAAGCCCCAGCGGGCGGCGACCCGGGCGACGCTGTCGGACTCCGGGGCGGCGTCGAGGAGTTCGCGGTGGGCGCGGTGCAGGCGCAGCTGCCGGAGGTAGCCGAGCGGGGTGGTGCCCAGGTGGCGGCGGAAGGCGTACTGCAGGGCGCGCGGGGTGAGGTGGGCGTGTGCGGCCAGGTCGGCGAGGCTGACCGGCCGGTGGGCGTGCAGGTCCAGGTAGGCGGTGGTGCGGCGGACCGAGTCCGGCAGGGCGCGGCGGTCCGGGGCGTCGGTGTGGGTGTTGGGGAAGAGCGTCAGCACGGTGGCGGCGAGGAGTTGGCCGGCGGTGGCGGCGACCAGCGGGGTGAGCGGGCCGTCGTGCAGGACCGCGGCGAGGTACGCGGTGGTGGCGTGCCAGTGGGCGCCCGCGGAGGCGGCGGCCCGGTAGGTGTGGAAGTGCAGCGGGCCCGGGCGGGCGGAGGGTGCCGCCGCGCGGTGGAGCAGTGGCATCGGCAGGACGTAGGAGCGGGCGTGCAGGTCCTGGGTGCGGTAGGCGAACGGGGTGCCGGGGACGGCGGTGAGGAGTAAGTCGCCCGTGGTGCAGGTGAGTTCGGACCGGAGGTGGTGTGCGCGTCCGCCGAGGACCTCGGTGACGACCAGGCGGTCGGGTGCGCCGGTGAGGGTGTGCCGTCCGGGCAGCCGGGTCTCGCAGACGTCGAAGGACTCGGCCTCGGTGTGCTCCAGGAGCAACTCCCCGTTCCGGCCGGGCTCCTGGGAGGTCAGGCGGAGCGTGGCGCGGAAGGCCCGCCGGGCGGCCGAGCCCCAGCGGCCGGGGTCGGTGGTGGCCAGGGCGGGCCGTGCCGGATCCTGCGGATGGCGGGGCGCCGGTTCGGACAAGGGGCTTCGCATCTCTAGGAGTTGACGCTCTCGCGGGGGCCCCGGCCGTAGTGCGTCCGGTACTCGGACCGCTCCAGCGGTGCCGCACCCGCTCCGGTCATCCCGGCTCCTCCGCTCCGTCGCCGCCCAGCTGCCCTGCTTGCCCTTCGGGGCAAGGTACTTCGCCCGGTGGGCGGCCGGGCGTCGGCGTCACCCGGGCGAGTGGCCGGGGCGGCCGGTGTTTCGTTTCGCGGCCGGTCCTCTTCGCCTCCGGTACCGGCCGGGTCGCCCGCGCGGGCCCGGTCGGGGCCCTAGCGTCGGCGGGATCGACCTCACCCGAACGGAGGGCAGCCGGACCGTGCTGTTCACCCTCACCCGCCTCGCCGCGGACGCCGTCCTCGTCGTCCGGGTCCGCGGCCCCCTGTTGCTCGAGTGCCGGGACGTGCTCGTCGACGCCGTCGAGCGGCAGTACGACCAGACGTGTCCGGACGTGGTGCTGGACTTCGGCCCCGGCTCGGCCGCCGCGTCCGACACCGTCGCCGCGTTCGCCGTCGCGGTACGGGTGGCGATGCTGTGCGCCCGGCACCGGGTGACCAGCACCCTGGTCACGGGCGACCGGATGCTGGCCGCCCGCGCCGCCGCCGTGCCGGGGCTGCGGTGGGCGCCGACCGTACCGGCCGCGCTCGCCGCGGTGCCGGCCGGCTCCGGTTCCTCCCTCACTCGCGTGGCCCCCGGAAGGTGACCGTGACCCACTCCGAACTCCCCTTCTTCGGGCCGCCGTTGGTCACCGAGCTGGTGGACACGCTGGCCGAGGCCGGCACTGCGGCGCTGGAGCGTTGGCGGGCCGGCGACCACCTGGGCGCCCTCGCCGCGGCCACCGAGGCCGAGGCCGTCGCCTCCCTGGTCCGGGCCGCGCTCGACGCGCAGCTCCAGCGGGAGCGGGCGGCCGAGGCCCTGGCCGCCGCCGACCGCGCGCCGGAGGAGCCCGCCACCTGGCTCGGCTGAGCCCGGCGGTCCCCCGAGGTCGGGAGGTGGAGCGGCGAACTCCGGCCACCGGGCGCCGTGTTCAGTCGTGTGCCGGTGGAGTACGTCCACAACATCCCCTGCACCGAAGCCCCACGTGCCGGACTGGCCGACGCTCCGCGAGGGGCGCTCGGCAAGTCCAGCGCCACCCGGGGCCGAGCGTGGGCCGCTGGGCGGCGTCCATGCTCGCGGAGGGGGACGAGCTGGTCTTCCCCCGGGAGCCGGCCGAGGTCGGGTATGCCGTCGGCGGGGCGACCGCGTACCCGACGGTCAAGCGCGGCGGGGCCGGGGCGGCCGCCGACGAGCGGCCGACCGTGAGTGAGACGGACCCGTTCCTCTCCACCACCGCGCGGCTGACCGCCGACGCGCTGTTCCAGGTGCTCTCGGACGACACCTACGTGGTGGTGCCCCGTCAGTCGGTCGGCGAGACGCACTACGACGCGGTGCACAAGCTGACCGGCGGCGGCTGCTCGGGCAACGCCGGCCGCGCCGACCACCTGCTCAGCGGCCGAGAGCGGTCAGGACCTCGCGCAGCTGCCCGAGCGGCTCGGGGCCGCAGAACCGCAGCACCACCGCCTCGGCCCCCGCGTCGCCGAGGGTCTGCAGCGCCTTGGCCGTCTCGGCGGCCGTGCCGCCGGCCGCGAAGGTCTCCGACTCCGCGCGTCCCAGCCACTGCGCATGGCCGGCCACTGCCTCGCTCAGGGCGGGTGCCGCCGTCTCTCCCACGCCCGCGAAGGCGAACACGGTGAGCGTGTAGCCGGGTGTCGCGCCGCCGCGTTCGGCGGCCGCCCGGATGGCCCGCAGATCGTCCGGGCCGTGGCCCTCGGCCACCAGGGTGCCCTGCGCGGCCCGGCCGGCCAGTTCCAGCGACTTGGGCGAGACCACGCCCGCGATCACCGGTGGCATCGCGTCCTTCGCCGGCGGGTGGACCAACTCGACGCCTTCGAGCCGGAGTTCACGGCCCTCCACGGTGACGCGCTCACCGCGCAGCAGGCCGCGCACCGCGGTCAGCGTCTCCTCCAGCAGTGCCAGCGGCGACCGCGGGGCCACCCCGACCTGCCGCATCCACTCCCGCACGCCGTGACCGATCCCGGCGACGAACCGGCCGGGGAAGACCCTGGCCAGGGTGGCCACCTCCATCGCCAGCAGGGCCGGGCTGCGCAACGGCGCCGGGGCGATCCCGATGCCGACCCGCAGCCGCTCGGTCGCGCCCAGGGCCACCGCGGCGGCCGAGATCCCGCCGTTCCAGCCGAGGTCCTCGACCACCCAGAGGTCGTCCGCCCCCAGCGCCTCCACCTCCCGGGCGAAGGCGGGCAGTTCGGCCGGGTCCCAGGAGCGGTCGTACATCACACCGATGCGAAAGGCAGTCATGCCGGGCCAAGTTACCGCACGCCCCGGTGACCGCCGGGTAGGTCCGAAAGTCCGCGCAAAGCCTTGACACTGCCCTGCGATCCTCCGAGACTCTGGGCGACCACTTGTTTGCGTCAACATGCCGGGACGGGCGGACGGGCGCTGACGGATGGTCGGCCGTGGCCGCCCGTCCGGATCCTCCGGATGGGCGGCCGGGGCTGCCGGAAGGCCGACCCCGCCCCCGTGCCCGATCCGGGGTCACCCTTCCGTGGTTGCCGATCTCGCGACAACTCAGCTGTCAGAGAGCCGAGTTGGCGTGGAGCGGTGCCGTGCGGCCCCAGCGGTGCAGCGTCCTCCCCCACCCACGATGCACGCGCAGAGTGCGCCTTGCCCCGGCCGGCCCGCCGGGGCGAGGTGGCAGAAGACCACTCCCTGAAGCCGCTCGCAGACCGCCCCTCACGTGTTTGCGCAGCCAGCTAGGAGTGCGTCGCATCGCAGAACGCGAAGGTCTGACGAGATGCCACGTTTGAGATCGCTGCTGTGCGCCGCCCTACTGGCGGTGGCCCTTCCCCTGCTGGGCGGCCTGGGCGCCGCCCGGGCCGTGACCGTGACCGTCACCAACGGCACGCAGTTCACCGACACCGCCGGGAATCCCGTGCACGCCCACGGCGGTGGGGTGGTGAAGGTGGGTCAGTTCTACTACTGGTTCGGTGAGGACCGGAACGCGGACAACACCTTCCGGTACGTGTCGGTGTACCGGTCGGCGGACCTGAAGAGCTGGGAGTTCCGCAACCACGTGCTGTCGCAGGCCACGGATCCCGAGTTGGCTTCGGCGAACATCGAGCGGCCGAAGGTGATGTACAACGCCGCGACCGGCAAGTTCGTGATGTGGATGCACAAGGAGAACACTCGGGACTACGGCGAGGCGAAGGCGGCGGTGGCGGTCTCCGACACGGTGGACGGTGACTACGCCTGGCGCGGCAGCTTCCGTCCGCTGGGGGAGATGTCGCGGGACATCACCACCTTCGTGGACGACGACGGCACCGGGTACATGATCTCGGCGGCCAACGAGAACGCCGACCTGCACGTCTACCGGCTGACCGCCGACTACACGGGCATCGACGCCCAGGTGCAGAAGCTCTGGGCGGGCCAGTCCCGTGAGGCGCCCGCGATGTTCAAGCGCAACGGGGTCTACTTCCTGGTCACCTCCTGGGCCACCGGCTGGTCGCCGAACCAGCAGAAGTACGGCACCGCGACCAGCGTCACCGGCACCTGGAGCGGCCTGAGCGACCTCGGCGACGGCGTCACCTTCGGCAGCCAGACCGCCTACGTCCTGCCGGTCCAGGGCAGCGGCGGCACCGGCTACCTCTACATGGGCGACCGCTGGGGCAACTCCATGGGCGGCACGGTCAACGACTCTCAGTACGTCTGGGCGCCGCTGCGCTTCCCGACCGACACCACCCTGGCGATGGACTACTCGCCGCAGCTCACCCTCGACACCGCCACCGGCACGGTCGCCGGGATGAACGTCACCTGGGAGTCCCTGACCGGCCGTCAGAGCGGCAGGTGCGCAGACGTCAGCGGCTACTCCTTCGCCCAGTCCGCCCAGCTCATCCAGTGGGAGTGCGGCAACGGCGCCAACCAGGACTTCTGGCTGAAGAACCTCGGCGACGGCTACGTCCAGATCATGGCCAGGCACAGCGGCAAGTGCCTCGACGTGGCCGGCGGGTCCACCGCCAACGGCGCGCTGGTCGTGCAGAACACCTGCTCCGGCCAGACCTCCCAGCAGTGGCAGGTGCAGAAGGTCAGCGGTGCCACCGGCTGGGTCCGCCTGATCGCCCGGCACAGCGGCAGGTGCCTGGACGTCACCAACCAGTCCACCGCCAACGGCACCGCGCTGGAGCAGTGGACCTGCGGCACCGGCACCAACCAGCAGTGGCAGCGCACCGCCGCCTGACGCCCCTTTCCTCTCCGACGCCCCTCCGGCCGCGCCCGGCGGAGGGGCGTCTCCCTGCCTGCCCCCGACCCACCAGGGAGCTCACGTGACACTCCGTCAATCCAGGTCCGCCCGAATCGCCCTCGCCGCGGCCGCCGCCCTGCTGGCGAGCCCGCTCGCCGCCCCGCCCGCCGCCGCTGCCGAGGAGGCCGCCGCCCGGGTCACCGTCCGGCTCGACCCGTCCTACCAGCAGGCCCCGTTCCAGGGCTGGGGCACCTCGCTCGCCTGGTTCGCCGAGGTCACCGGCGGCTGGCCCGACGCCAAGCGCAACGAACTGGCCGACGCCCTCTACGGCGCCGACGGCCTCGGCTTCACCGTCGCCCGGTACAACATCGGCGGCGGGGACAGCCCCGAGACGCAGCCCTACCTGCGCCCGGGCGCCGCGGTGCCCGGGCTCTGGAACCGGCCCGCCGCCTACGGCCCGCCGCCCGGCGGCACCACGGGCTGGACCGAGCCGGTGGACTGGTGGAACCCGAACGACCCGACGCACTGGAACGACGCCGCCGACCCGAACCAGCGCTGGTGGCTCCAGGCCGCCAAGTCCCGCGGCGCGGACACCTTCGAGGCGTTCTCCAACTCCGCGCCGTACTTCATGACCAGGAGCGGCGTGGTCTCCGGCGCGGCCAACAGCTGGGAGGACAACCTCCGGGCCGACCAGTACGACCGCTTCGCCGCCTACCTGGCCGGCGCCGTCCAGCGGGTGCAGGCGGCCACCGGCGTCACCTTCGGCGCGCTCTCGCCGATGAACGAGCCCGGGACGGGCTACTGGGGCGCGTACGGGCGGCAGGAGGGCTCGCACTGGAACAAGGACTCCCAGGCGCACATGGTCTCCAGCCTGCGCACCGCCCTGGACGGCAAGGGCCTGGCCACCCCGGTGTCGGGGATGGACGAGACCGACCCGAACCTGTTCCGGGACAACTGGAACTCCTACGCCCCCGCGGTCCGCGCCGCCGTCGGCAAGCTCAACACCCACACCTACAGCACGGGGGGCCGCACCGGCGTCCGCGACATCGCCAAGGGCTCCGGAAAGCCGCTCTGGATGTCCGAGGTGGACCTGGGCGGCAGCGGGCCGCAGAGCTTCACCGACATGGCGCCGGGCCTGGACCTGGCCGGGCGGATCAACGGCGACCTGCGCGAACTCGAGCCCGGCGCCTGGGTGACCTGGCAGGCGGTCGAGGACTACGCCAACATGACGCCCGGCCGGGAGAACTCCAACTGGGGCCTGATCCAGGTCGACCTCGGTGCCGCCGACCCGGCCGCCGAGCCGGTCCGCAAGAACAAGAAGTACTGGACGATGGCCAACTACAGCCGCTACGTCCGCCCCGGCGCGCGGGTCATCGATACCGACTCCGCCGACACCCTGGCCGCCCTGCGGCCCGGGGGAGCGGGCGCGGTCGCGGTCTACACCAACACCACCGGCGCCCCGCAGACCGTCACCTTCGACCTCGGCGGCTTCCAGACGGTCGACGGCTCCGTCCCCGTGCAGCGGTACACCACCGACGCGACCAAGCAGGTGCAGCGCGAGGGCGACCTGGCCACCACCGCCGCCAAGACCCTCACCGTCACGGTCGGCCCGGCCTCGGTGACCACCTTCGTCATCCCCGGCGCCACCGGCGTCGACCCCTCGGCGGTGACCGCGCCCACCGGCCCGGTGCGCCAACTGATCGGCGAGCAGAGCGGATTGGCGCTCTCGGCGGGCGCCACCAGCCAGACCGGACCGGTCCAGCGGGTCCCCGACACCGCCGACGCCGCGCAGCGCTGGACCTTCACCAAGGTGGCCGGCGGCTGGGACAGCACCGCGAACTACCGGATCACCAACGCCAAGAACGGCAAGGCGCTGACCGTCTCCACCGCCGGCGCCCTGGGCTTCGCCACGGCCGCCAGCTCCGACCGGCAGCTCTGGATGCTCTCCGACACCGGTGACGGCCGCCGCACCGTGGTCAACCTCGCCACCGGCCTGCTGCTCGACGTCTCCGGCGCGGCCACCCAGGACGGCGCCCCGGTCGGGGTCTACCAGCCGACCACCGGCACCAACCAGCTCTGGCGGATGCGCGGCGCGGCCCCCGACACCTGGAAGACCCTGCGGCTGCGGCAGAGCGCCAAGTGCGTGGATGTGCAGGGGAGTTCGACCGTGCCCGGCACGGTGGTGATCCAGAAGGGCTGCGGCACCGCCACCAGCCAGCAGTGGTCTCTGCGCCCGAGCAGCCCCGGCTACGTCACCGTGGCCGGGAGGAACGCCGGGCAGTGCCTGGACGTGGCGGGCCAGTCCCTGGTGGACGACGCCCCGGTGGTCCAGTACACCTGCTCCGGCGCCCGGAACCAGGAGTGGTCGGTGCGGACGACCGCGACCGGCTACGTCACCCTGATGGCCCGTCACAGCGGCAAGTGCCTCGACGTGGCGGGGAGTTCACCCGCCGACGGGGCCCAGCTGGTGCAGCGCCCCTGCACCGGCGGGGCCACCCAGCAGATCCAGCTCGGCTGACACCTCCCGACCGCAGGGATGAGGACGGCGCACCTCCGGGGGAGGTGCGCCGTTCGTCATGCCATCAACGCGGCCGGGGGGCGGGCGGAGCTCGACCGGACGACCAGCTCGGGCGTCACGGAGATCAGCCGGCTCTCGGGGCGCTCGCCGGCCGGGGCCTCGATCTGGTCGAGGAGCAGCCGCACGCACTGGCGGCCGACCTCCTCGAAGTCCTGCCGCACGGTGCTCAACGGTGGTGCGAAGAAGGCCGATTCGGGCCCGTCGTCGAAGCCGACCACGCTGACGTCCTCCGGCACCCGGCGGCCGGCCTCGCGCAGCGCCAGCATCAGGCCGAGGGCCATGTGGTCGTTGGCGGCGAAGACCGCGGTGACCTCGGGGCGGTCGGCCAGCGCCTTGCCGATCCGGTAGCCGGAGGCGGCCGTCCAGTCGCCCAGCTCCAGCTGCGGCACCGGGGCGCCCGCGGCCTTGAGCGTGGAGTGCCAGGCGGCGGCGCGGCGGCGCGCGGCGTACGAGTCCTGCGGCCCGCCGAGGTGCCAGACGGTGCGGTGGCCGAGGTCCAGCAGGTGCCGGGTGGCGGCGGTCGCCCCGGCGGCCTGGTCGGTGTCCACCGAGGGGAAGCGGCGCTCGGGGTCGCCGTCGGCGACCACCACCGGGACGCCGGACGAGACGTTGAAGCCCCGCCGGTCGAGTATCTGGGCCTCGATCACCACCAGGCCGTCCACCGCCTGGTCGGTCAGCTGGCGGACGGCCTGCTGGACGGCGTCCTCGGTCTGCTCCTCGGCGCAGACCACGTTCACCGAGTAGCCGGCGGCCTGGGCGGCGTGCGAGATGGCGGCCAGCGTGCGGGCGTTGCCCTGGGCGGCGATGTCGAAGGCGACGACGCCGAGCACGTGGAAGCGGCCCAGGGTGAGCGCCCGGGCCGCGCTGTTGCGCTGGTAGCCGAGCAGCCGCATCGCGGACAGGACCCGGTCACGGGTCTCGGGCTCGACGTTGGACCGGTGGTTGGCGACGCGGGAGACCGTCTGGGACGAGACTCCGGCCAGGGCGGCGACATCGGCCTGGGAGGGCGGGCGCTGCTTGCCCTTGGACGTGGCGCCGGGCGTCGCACGTTGTTCCATACCGGTCCTTCCTCACGTGGCTGCGTGAACATGGTAGCGGCGGGACCCTCCGCCGCTCGAATGAGGGTACGCAGAAGGAACGCAAAAGTGGACTGCCGGTCTTCACCTCCCCGGTGGGGGAGGTGAAGACCGGCAGCCCGTGACGGCCCGGCCGACCCTCGGCGGCCTGCCGCCCAGCCGTTCCCGTCGGGGCCGGGCCGCCGCGGCCCTGCGGCGGCCCTGTGCGACCCGTTCGGGAACGGAGGTCCTGGGGTGGTGGCGTCAGGCGGGGAGGCCGATGGCGCGTTCGCCGGTGCGGCGCTGCTGGATGACGACGGCGGCTACCAGCAGGGCGCCTTGGGCGACGTTCTGCCAGAAGGTGTTGATGCCTTGGACGGTGAGGCCGTTTTCGAGGGCGCCGAGGAGTGCGACGGCGAGGAGGGTGCCGCCGATGCCGCCTTTGCCGCCCTTGAGGGCGCAGCCGCCGAGGGCGGCGGCGGTGATGGCCTTGAGTTCGAGGCCTTCGCTGCCGGAGACGGGTTGGCCGGATCCGGTGCGGGCGGTGAGGAGGATGCCGGCGATGGCGGCGACGAGGCCGATGAGGGCGTAGACGGCGATGAGGTACTTGTTGATGCGGATGCCGGCGAGGCGGGCGGCGGTGTCGTTGCCGCCGATGGCGTAGAGGTTGCGGCCGATGTCGGTGTACTTCAGCAGCACGTGAACGGCGAGTGCGGTGAGGATGAGGAGCCAGACCATGACGGGGAGTCCGGCGATCTTGCCGCGGCCGAGGAAGACGAACACGTCGTCGTTGAGGACGTAGCCCTGGGCGCGGCCGTCGGAGAGGAGTTGGGCGATGCCCTTGTAGGCGGCGAGTCCGGCGAGGGTGGCGATGGTGGGGTTGACGCGGCCGTAGACGATGACGAGGCCGTTGACGAGGCCGACCACGACGCCGACGGCGATGGCGGCGGCCATGCCGGCCAGGGGGTTGTTGCCCGCAGAGGTGAAGGCCATGGCGGAGACGACCGAGGCGATGCCGACCTGGGAGCCGACGGAGATGTCGAGGCCACCGCAGATGATGACGACGGTCTGGACGACGGCGAGCAGGCCGGTGATGGTGGCGGCCTCGGCGATCACCTGAAGGTTGGTCAGGCTCAGGTAGTTGTCGTTCAGGATGCCGAACAGCGCCAGGACCAGGACCAGCGCACCGATGAGGCTGAGGTTCTGTCCGTTGAGGCGACTGAGCACCCGGACGGTGGGCGTGGCAGCGGGGACGGTGGTGGTGGTCACGGGGTGGCTCCTGTGGTGGGGGCGAGGTCGTCGGCCATGGCCAGGGCGAGGATCGCTTCCTCGGTGGCTTCGGTGCGGTCGAGTTCGCCGGTGATGCGGCCGTTCTGCATGACCACGATCCGGTCGGCGAGGCCGAGGACTTCGGGGAGTTCGGAGGAGATGACCAGCAGGGCGACGCCTTCGGCGGCGAGGTCGGCGATGATCTGGTAGATCTCGGCCTTGGCGCCGATGTCGATGCCCCGGGTGGGCTCGTCCAGGATCAGCAGTTTGGGTTTGCGGGCGAGCCAGCGGGCGAGGACGACCTTCTGCTGGTTGCCGCCGGAGAGTTTGCGCACCTCGTGCTCGATCGAGGGGGTGCGCACCCGCAGCCGGTCGGTGTACTCCTGGGCGAGCGCCTTCTCCGCCCCGCGCCTGACGAACCGGAAGCGGCGCAGCCGGTCCAGGACGACCAGGGAGGTGTTGTCGCGGATGGTGCGGTGCAGCAGCAGGGCCTGGGCCTTGCGTTCCTCGGGGGCCAGGCCGAGGCCGGCCCGGATCGCTTCACCGGGGCGGCCCGGGCGCAGCCTCACCCCGTCCAGAGTGACGCTGCCCTGACGGATCGGCAGATCACCGGCCAGCGCGAGGGCAAGCTCGGAGCGCCCGGCGCCGATCAGCCCGGCCAGGCCCACCACCTCACCGGCCCGGATCTTGAGGTCGATGCCGTGGACGTGGTCGGTGGTGACGCCGTTGACGTCCAGGACCACCCGGTCGGTGGCCACCCGGCTGCGGGTGAACATCGAGGACAGGTCGCGGCCGACCATCAGGCGGACCAGCTCACCCTCACCGGTGGTGGCGGCGTCCTGGACTCCGGCGAGCTGTCCGTCGCGCAACACCGCGATGCGGTCGGCGAGTTGGAAGATCTCCCGCATCCGGTGCGAGACGTAGACGATCGCGATGCCCTGATCCCGCAGCCGCCGGATCAGGGCGAACAGCGCGTCCACCTCGTGCTCGGACAGCGAGGACGTCGGCTCGTCGAAGGCGATCACCTTCGCCTCACCCGTGACGGCCCGCATGATCTCCACCAACTGGCGCTGCGCGGGGGTGAGTTGGGAGCCGAGGAGGTCGGGGTCGAGGACGTCGGCGAAGCCGATCCGCTCCAGGTCCGCCCGTACCCGGCGGTTCAGCCCGGCGCGGTCCAGCAGCCGTCCCGTTCGGCGGGGCAGTGCGCCGGCGTAGACGTTCTCGGCGACCGAGACGTGCGGGATGATCTCCGGCTCCTGCGGGATGATCCGGATCCCGGCCCGGCGGGCGTCGACAGGCGAGGCCAGACGGACGGCCCGCCCGTTCAGGGTGACGTGGCCTTCGGTGGGCTGGTGGTCACCGGTGAGGATCTTCAGCAGGGTGGACTTCCCGGCGCCGTTCTCACCCATCAGGGCGGTGACCCGGCCGGCCGGGAAGTCGAGGCTCACACCGCGCAGGGCCTGTACGGAGCCGAAGCGCTTGGTGACGCCCACGACGGAGGCGGCTGCGGTGGGCGGCCGGGGCGCCGAACCGGGTGGGCAGTGCGCTGCGGACATGACGGATCACCTCGTTGGGGTGGTTCGGAGGGTGGCGGCCGCCTCCGGCCGGGCAGGGGGCCTCGCGGCCGGAGGCGGCGGTGGACCGGCCCTGGTCAGGGGGGTGGGCCGGTCGGATCAGGGGAGCGCTCAGCCGCAGGACACGCCGGCGCTCTTCCAGGTGGTGGCGTCGACCATGGTGGTGGGGGCGAAGGCCTCGGCGGGGAAGGCCTTGCCGTTCTTGAGCCTGTCGACCATGGTCTGGACGGCGAGGGCACCGACGTCCTTGCCGTTGATGAAGAGTGCGGCCTTCATGCCGGAGGGCTTGCCGCCGCTCCACTCCTTGCAGGCCAGGTAGGCACCGAGCCCGACGCCGATCACGTCCTCCGCCTTCACCCCGGCGTTGGCCAGCGCGGTGACACCGCCCTGGACGTTCTCGTCGTTGCAGCCCCACACCACCCAGTGCTTGACGCCCCGGTTGGCGGTGACGGTAGCGGCGATCTTGTCCTGCGCACCGGTGGGGGTGTTGTCGGTGGCGACATCGATGTTCTGCACCCCGGGAACCGCGGCGGTGAACGCGTCCTTGGCGGCCTTCACCCGGTCCCCGCACACGGTGACGTCCTGCTTCCACGCCGAGACCGTACGGGTGTCCGCCGCACTCCAGCCGGCCTTCGCGAACTCCGCCGCCGCGCGCTTGCCGACCTCACCGCCCATCTGCTGCCCGGAGAAGCCGATCCGCGGCACCAGGCTCTCCTTCGGACAGGCCGACGGGTCGGGGCCGGTGGCGCAGATCTGGTCGTCCGAGGTCAGCAAGGCCACCTTCGCGTCCTTGGCCAGCTGCACCACCTGCGGCCCCACCGCCGGATCCGGCACCACCACGATCACACCGTTGGACTTCTGCGCGAGGGCCGACTGCACCTCGCTCACCGTCTTGTTCGCGTCGCTGCCGAGGTTCACCACCTTCAGCTCGACGCCCAGCTCGGCGGCCTTCGCCTTCGCGCCGGCCGCCTCACCGACGAAGTACTCCTGATCCCCCTGCTTCTGCAGATAGGTGAGCGAGATCTTTCCGTCGACCGGAGCGACCGAAGCCTCACCCCCGGAGACGGCCGACTGACCGGTGGAACAGGCAGTGGTGAGGCCCAGCGCGAGCAGCAGGCCGGCGGCGCAGGCGGCACGGGTGGCACGGGTGGCACGGGTGGCACTGGTGGTGATCATGGGAACTCCTTGGAACGCGCGCCGGGGTCGGGGCACGCGGCATACGGGAGGGGAAGGCCATGGCGGGCCGGAGAGGGCAGGCCCGGGGACGCGGGCGCCAGAGCGGTGCAGCCTCAGAAGCGATCAGAATCCAACATGTTCGAACGAGGTGGAAGCAATGTGGCCCGCCACGCCGCCCCGCGTCAAGCCGAAGGAGCCACCGAGACCCGCTCGTGACCTGGGCCGCTCCGCCAACTGGCAAGTAACCAGAGCTCTTTGAAGGGGCGACAGATCCGCACGCCCCCCGGTGGCCAGGGAGTTACGGTCCGGTTTCATCACGAAGACGCATCGCGGCGTGAACGGGCCTTGACTGGCCCGCCATCAGCGGTCAAGACTCATCCGCAGCTTCATGTTGGCGTAAACATCAGCCGCGAAGGGCACACAGTGAGCACGTCGCACCCCCCGGCCCCGGCCGTACCGGACCGACCATCAGGCCGGTTCCGCAGAGCACCAGGCAGCGCCCGGTCCGGCCACGGGTCCTACGGCTACCTGTTCTTCGCGCCGTTCCTGATCGTCTTCGTGATCGGCATCGCGGCACCGCTCGGCTACGCCACCTACCTCAGCCTGTTCCAGGACCGGCTGGTCGGCGGCAACGTCTTCGTCGGCTTCGACAACTACGTCCGCGCCTTCGGCGACGACCTGTTCCGGGCCGGCCTGTGGCGGGTCACCCTGTTCCTGCTGGTCCAGGTGCCCGTCATGCTCGTCCTCGCGCTGCTGGCCGCCCTGGCCATCGACAGCGGGCGGCTGCGCTGGCCGGCCCTGTTCCGGGTCGGGATCTTCGTCCCGTACGCCGTGCCCGCCGTGGTGGCCTCGCTGATGTGGGGCTACCTGTACGGGGACCGGTTCGGCCTGGTCGGCCAGATCGGCGAGGCCCTGAACACCGAGGTCCCCGACCTGCTCGGCGGCTCCTGGATGCTCGCCTCCATCGGCAACGTGGTGACCTGGGAGTACGTCGGCTACAACATGCTCATCCTGTACGCGGCGCTGCGCACCGTGCCGCACGAGCTGTACGAGGCCGCCGAGATGGACGGGGCGGGGGAGTTCCGCAAGGCCTGGAGCATCAAGCTCCCCGCGCTCCGGCCCGCGCTGGCCCTGGCCACGGTCTTCTCGATCATCGGCACCTTCCAGCTCTTCAACGAGCCCAACGTGCTCCAGTCGCTGGCCCCCGACGTGATCTCCACCAGCTACACGCCCAACATGTACGCCTACAACCTGGCCTTCAACGGCCAGCAGTTCAACTACTCGGCAGCCGTCGCCGTGGTCCTCGGCGGGGTGACCGTCGTGGTCGCCTACGCCGTGCAGGCCCGGTCGATGCGGAAGGAACAGAGCCTGTGAGCGCCAACACGACAGCCCGCGGACGCCGTGGCGGCCGCCGGCCGAGCACCGCGCTCACCCTGGCGATGGGCCTGATGCTGGTCTACGCCCTGCTCCCGCTGGTCTGGCTGCTGATGTCCGCCACCAAGGACTCCGGCTCGCTGGCCGGCAGCTTCGGCCTCTGGTTCGGCAAGGGCTTCCACCTCTTCGACAACATCGGCGAGGTCCTCACCCACGACGACGGCATCTACCTGCGCTGGTTCGCCAACACCCTGCTGTACGCCGTGGTCGGCGCGGGCGGCGCGGCCTTCATCTCCACCGCCGCCGGCTACGCCCTCGCCAAGTACCGCTTCCGCGGGCGGAACCTGCTGGCCGCCGTGGTCCTCGGCGCCGTCGCCATCCCCGGCACCGCGCTGGCCGTGCCCACCTACCTGCTGTTCAGCAAGGCGGGCATCATCGACACCCCGTGGGCGGTCCTGCTGCCCTCGCTGGTCAGCCCGTTCGGGGTCTACCTGATGCGGGTCTACGCGATCGGCGCGGTGCCGGACTCGATGCTGGAGGCCGCCCGCATCGACGGCTCGGGCGAGATCCGGACCTTCTTCACCATCTCGCTGCGGCTGCTCGCCCCCGGCTTCGTCACGGTGCTGCTGTTCTCCCTGGTCGCGACCTGGAACAACTACTTCCTGCCGCTGATCGTGCTCAGCGACCCGCAGTGGTTCCCGCTGACCGTCGGGCTCAACCAGTGGAACGCGCTCGCCACCGGCGCGGCCGGCAGCGGCGCCACCACCACCGGCTTCTACCCCCTCGTCATCACCGGCAGCGTGCTGGCGGTCATCCCGCTCGTCGTCGCCTTCCTCTTCCTCCAGCGCTTCTGGCAGTCCGGCCTCTCGGCCGGGAGCGTCAAGGAGTGACCCACCGTCAGAACCCCTCCCACGTCCAGGCTCCTCCGCGATCCGAGCAAGGAAGTCACGCCATGACCCGTACCACCCCCTCACGCCGCAGACTGCTCGCCCTCGTCCCGGCCGCCGCGCTCGTCCTCGGCCTCACGGCCTGCGGCTCCTCCGGCGGCTCCGACGGCGGAAGCACCGACCCGGCCAAGGCCCTGGACACCCCGACCACGCTGACCTTCTGGACCTGGGCGCCCAACCTCGACAAGACGGTGGCGCTATTCGAGCAGAAGTACCCCAAGATCAAGATCAACCTGGTCAACGCGGGCCAGTCGGCGACCGAGTACACCAAGCTGCAGACCGCCGTCAAGGCCGGCAGCGGTGGCCCGGACGTGGCCCAGATCGAGTACTTCGCGCTGCCCGAGTTCGCGATGTCCAAGCGGCTGGTCGACCTCAAGGAGTACGGCGCGGCCGGCCTGGAGTCCAAGTTCACCCCGTCCGCCTGGTCCCAGGTCGCCATCCACGACGGCGTCTACGCCGTCCCGCAGGACACCGGCCCGATGGCGATGTTCTACAACAAGAAGCTGCTCGACCAGCTCGGCATCGAACCGCCGAAGACCTGGGCCGAGTTCGAGGCCGCCGCGGTCAAGATCAAGGCCTCCGACCCCAAGCGCTTCATCACCTCGCTCGACCCGAACGACGCGGGCGGCCTGGACAGCCTGCTCTGGCAGGCCGGCGGCCGGCCGTTCCAGCAGAAGGACGCCTCCTCCGTCTCGGTGAACCTCCAGGACCCGGGGGCCAAGAAGGTCGCCGAGCTGTGGACCTCCCTGGTCGGCCGCAAGCTGGTGGACCCCTCGCCGGGCTGGACCAACGAGTGGTGGCAGTCCATGAACACCGGCCAGTACGCCATGTGGATCACCGGCGCCTGGGCGCCCGGCAACATCGCCTCCACCATCCCCGACACCGCCAAGGACTGGCGGGCCGCACCGATCCCGCAGTGGAGCGCCGGCGAGGCCGTCTCCGCCGAGAACGGCGGCTCCGCCGTCGCGGTGCCCAGCAGCAGCAAGAACAAGGCCGCCGCCGCGGCCTTCGCGATCTGGCTGAACTCCGACCCCGAGGCCACCCGCTCGCTCAACAAGAACGGCCTCTTCCCCGCCACCACCCAGCTCCTGAACGACCCGGCCTTCCTCGACGAGCCGCTCACCTCGCTCGGCGGCCAGAAGGCCAACCAGGTCTTCGCCGACTCCTCCGGCAAGGTCGGCAAGGGCTGGCAGTACCTGCCCTACCAGGTCTACGCCAACTCGGTCTTCAAGGACACCGTCGGCCAGACCTTCGGCACCGGCATCGACGCCGGCCTGGGCGCCTGGCAGAAGCGCATCACCGAGTACGGCACCCAGCAGGGCTTCAAGGTCACCACGCCCTGACCATCCGTCAGACCGGTGCGGGCGGTCCCACCACCCGCCCGCACCGGCCCCGTTCATCCCCTGGAGCACCGTCCCGATGCCCGTCCTGCAGATCACCGACGAGGGATTCCGCCTCGACGACCAGCCCTTCCGGATCATCTCCGGCGGCCTGCACTACTTCCGCGTCCACCCCGAGCACTGGGCCGACCGCCTGCGCAAGGCCCGCCTGATGGGCCTCAACACGGTCGAGACCTACGTGCCGTGGAACCTCCACCAGCCCACCCCCGGCGAGCTGCGCACCGACGGCGGCCTGGACCTGTCGGCCTTCCTCGACCTGGCCGCCGCCGAGGGGCTGCACGTCCTGCTCCGCCCCGGCCCGTACATCTGCGCGGAGTGGGAGGGCGGCGGCCTGCCCTCCTGGCTGCTCGCCGACCCCGGCATCCTGCTGCGCAGTCAGGACCCGCGCTACCTGGCCGCGGTGGACGACTACTTCGAGCGCCTGCTGCCGCCGCTCAGCCGCCACCTGGCCACCAACGGCGGCCCGGTGATAGCCGTCCAGGTCGAGAACGAGTTCGGCGCGTACGACGACGACACCGCCCACCTCGCCCACCTGGCCGGGCTGCTGCGCCGCTGCGGCGTCGACGTCCCGCTGTTCACCTGCGACCAGCCCTCCGACCTGGCCCGGGGCTCGCTGCCCGGGGTGCTGGCCACCGTCAACTTCGGCAGCCGCGCCGAGCAGGGCCTGGCGGCGCTGCGCGCCCACCAGCCGGCCGGGCCGCTGATGTGCGCCGAGTTCTGGATCGGCTGGTTCGACCGCTGGGGCGGCCACCACGTGGTGCGCGAACCCGCTCAGGCCGCCGAGGAGTTGGACACCCTGCTGGCCACCGGAGCCTCCGTCAACCTCTACATGTTCCACGGCGGCACCAGCTTCGGGTTCACCAACGGCGCCAACGACAAGCACACCTACCGGCCCACCGTCGGCTCCTACGACTACGACGCCCCGCTGGACGAGGCGGGCGACCCGACCGAGAAGTACCAGCTGTTCCGCCAGGTGATCGCCAAGTACGCCCCCGTCCCGGCCGAACCGGCGCCCGAACCGGGCCCCAAGGCCGCGGCCGGCCTCGTCCGGCTGGGCGAGAGCACCCCGCTCTTCGCCAACCTGCCCTACCTCGGCACCCCCGTGCTCGCCGAACGCCCGCTCACCATGGAGCAGTTGGGCCAGGACTTCGGCTACGTCCTCTACCGGACCACGCTGCCGGCCGAGGGTGCCGTGCTGCTGGAGGCGGACGCGGTGCACGACCGGGCCCAGTTCTTCGTCGACGGCCAGCCGGTCGGCGTGCTGTCGCGCGAGGACCACGAGCGGGCGATCGCCTTCACCGTGCCCAGGCCCGGCGCGCTGCTGAGCGTCCTGGTGGAGAACCAGGGCCGGGTCAACTACGGCGCCGGCCTGCACGACCGCAAGGGCCTGCTCGGCCGGGTCCTGCTGAACGGCACCGAGATCACCGGCTGGAGCAGCCTGCCGCTGCCGCTCACCGACCTCGCCGGACTGGCCTTCACCGAGACCGTCACCGCACCGGTCGGCCCCACCTTCCACCGCGGCACCTTCCACCTCGACACGGCCGCCGACACCTTCGTCCACCTCCCCGGCTGGACCAAGGGGAACGTCTGGGTCAACGGCTTCCACCTCGGCCGGCACTGGTCCCGCGGACCGCAGCGCTCGCTCTACCTGCCCGGGCCGGTGCTGCGCCCGGGGGCCAACGAGATCGTGGTGCTGGAGCTGCACGCGGCCCACCGGGGGCTCGGCGTGGAACTGAGCGAGGCCCCGGACCTGGGCCCGACCGAGGAGTAGCCCGCCGCCCCGCGGCGGCCACGCCTTGCCGGTGGCGGCCGGGGCGGGATAAATGGGAGACATGACCTCGGAACCGGGAGGGCACGGCGGGCGGTCCGGCCGCCACCCCGGTGCGCCCCGCAGCTTCGCCCGCGAGGTCTTCCTGCTCCAGCTGCTGCTGGTGACCCTGCTGGTGGTCGCCGCCCTGGTGGCGGTGGTGGTGCAGACCCGGCGCGACACCATGGCCGACGCCCGCCACCGCACCACCGCCGCCGCCCAGTCCTTCGCACACGCCCCCGGTCTGCTCCAGGCGCTGGCCGCCCCCGACCCGACCGCCGTGCTGCAGCCGCTGGCCGAGGCCGCGCGCAAGGACGCCGGCGTGGACGCGCTGATCGTCTACAAGCTGGACGGGATCACGCTCACCCACAGCGATCCCGCCCAGCTCGGCCGCCACGTCATCGGCCCCTACGCCGAGGCCGCCGAGGGCCAGGCCTTCACCAGGACCTTCCACGGCGCGCTGGGCCTCTCGGTGATCTCCGCCGCCCCGGTGAAGGACCAGACCGGCCAGGTGGTGGCCATCGTCTCCGCCCCGCTCACCGTCGAGTCGGTGCAGAACGCGGTCAACCGCCAGCTTCCCGTCTTCCTGGCCACCGCCGCCGTCGCGGTCGCCCTGGCGGCCGGCGGCGCCGCCCTGGTGAGCCGCCGGCTCCGGCGGCAGACCCACGGCCTGGGCCCGGCCGAGATGACCCGGATGTACGAGCACCACGACGCCGTCCTGCACGCGGTCCGCGAGGGCGTCCTGATCACCGGCGGCGACGGCCGCCTGCTGCTCGCCAACGACGAGGCCAGACGGCTGCTGGAGCTCCCCGAGGACGCCGAGGGCCGCAACGTCGCCGAGCTCGGCCTGGAACCCGCCACGGTCGAGCTGCTCACCGCGGACCGCGCCGCCGACGACGAGGTGCACCAGGCGGGCGGCCGCCTGCTGGCGCTGAACAAGCGCTCCACCACCCCCTACGGCGGCCCGCGCACCAGCGTGGTGACCCTGCGCGACACCACCGAGCTGCGCGCCCTCTCCGGCCGGGCCGAGCTGGCCCGCGCCCGGCTGCGGCTGCTGTACGACGCCGGCATGCGGATCGGCTCCACGCTGGACGTGGTGCGCACCGCCCGGGAGCTCGCCGAGGTGGCCGTCCCCGGCTTCGCCGACGTGGTCACCGTCGAGCTGCGCGACCCGGTGCTGCGCGGCGAGGAGCCGGACGGGGCCAGCTCCGAGCTGCGCCGCAGCGCGGTGGCCGGGCTGGCCGAGGACCACCCGCTCTACCCGGTCGGCCGCCTGATCCACTTCGTCCCCGGCACCCCGATGGCCAGCAGCGTCCACGGCGGCCGCTCGGTGGTCGAGGCGGACCTCGCCGCCTCCCCGGGCTGGCGCTCGCAGGACCCGGAGCGGGCCCAGCGGATCCTCGACTCCGGCATCCACTCGCTGATGGTGGTGCCGCTCCAGGCCCGCGGCGTGGTGCTCGGCCTGGTCAACTTCTGGCGCTCCGGCGACTCCGCGCCCTTCGACGCCGAGGACGTCTCCTTCGCCGAGGAGGTGGCCGGCCGGGCGGCCGTCTGCATCGACAACGCTCGCCGCTACACCCGCGAGCACGCCATGGCGGTGACCCTGCAGCGCAGTCTGATGTCCCGTGCGCTGCCGCCGCAGGACGCCCTGGAGCTGGCCCACCACTACCTCCCTGCCCGGACCGGCGTCGGCGGCGACTGGTTCGACGTCATCCCGCTGCCCGGCGCCCGGGTCGCCCTGGTGGTGGGCGACGTGGTCGGCCACGGGCTGCACGCCGCCGCGACCATGGGCCGGCTGCGGATCGCCGTTCACAACTTCTCCGCCCTGGACCTGCCGCCCGACGAACTCCTGGGCCACCTGGACGAGTTGGTGGCCCGGCTGGACGTCCAGGACGAGAACGCCGAGGACGACGCCCCGGCCATCACCGGCGCCACCTGTCTCTACGTGGTCTACGACTCCGTCTCCGGCACGGCCACCGCCGCCACCGCCGGCCACCTCCCGGCCGCCGTGGTGCTGCCGGACGGCACGGCGACCTTGCTGCAGCCGCCGGTCTCCCCGCCGCTCGGCCTCGGCGCCGGCCTGCCGGTGGAGACCGCCGAGCTGACCCTGCCCGAGGGCTCCCGGCTGGTCCTGTTCACCGACGGCCTGCTGACGGCCCGTCACCGCGACCTGGACACCGCGCTGGCCTCCCTCCTGACGGCGGTCGCCGGGCCCGGCCGGACACCCGAGCAGATCCGCGCCGCGCTGACCGAGACCCTGCCCGTCCGCCCCGACGACGACATCGCCCTGCTGGTCGCCGGGACCCACCTGCTCGACCCGGAGCTGGTCGCGGTCTGGGACGTCGAACCCGATCCGGCCGCGGTCGGCCCCGTCCGCCGGGCCTGCACCCGCAAGCTGGAGGAGTGGGGCCTGGACCACCTCACCTTCGGCAGCGAGCTCATCCTGAGCGAGCTGATCACCAACTCCGTCCGCTACGGCAAGCCGCCGATCCGGGTCCGGCTGCTGAAGACCAGGACGCTGGTCTGCGAGGTCTCCGACGGCAGCAGCACCGCCCCGCACATCCGCCGCGCCAAGGAGAGCGACGAGGGCGGCCGCGGCCTCTTCCTGGTCGCCCAGTACGCCCAGCACTGGGGGACCCGCTACTCGGTCCGGGGCAAGACCATCTGGGCCTCCCAGTCGCTGGAGGCCGGCGCGGGGGAGGAGGAGGCCTTCGCCGACTTCCTCGGCGGCGACTGGGACGACCTGGAGCTCTGACGGCGGCCCGGGGCCCTGACCGACCGTCAGCCCGGCGGTGCGCTCCCGGCCCGGACGAGTACGCTGGAGGCCCACCGACGCCGTGACCAGGGGGAATTCCGACGGCCGGTGCGTGGGGGCCGGCTTCCTTCACCCATGGAGGCGTCGTGGTCAGATCCCCGCGGAGCCGCCTCGCCGCGTTCTCCGCCTCGCTCGTCCTGCTGGCCGCTGCCCTGGCCGGCTGCGGCGCGGGCGACGACACAGCCGTCACACCGTCCCGGGCGGTCACCGCCGCGGAGCTCGGCGGCATGGACGCCCTGGTCAGGGCGGCCCGGCAGGAGGGGCGGCTGAACACCACCACGCTGCTGCGCCACTGGGCCAACTACGGCGGGCTGATCGACGGCTTCGCCAAGAAGTACGGGATCGAGGTGGTGGTCGACAACCCCTTCGGCTCCAGCCAGCAGGAGATCGACGACATCAAGCGGCTCAAGGGCCGCCCCGAGGCGCCGGACGTGCTCGACCTCGGCGACTCCTTCGCGCAGTCGGCGGCCGAGCAGGGCCTGCTGGCCCCGTACCGGACCGTGGGCTTCGACCGGATCCCGCACGCCCAGAAGGATCCGAAGGCGCGCTGGTACAACAGCTACGGCGGCTACGTCTCGATCGGCTGCGACGCCAAGCGCGTCGCGCACTGCCCGGTCTCGTTCCTGGACCTGCTCAAGCCCGAGTACTGGGGCATGGTGGCGCTCAACGGCAACCCCACCACCGCCGGCTCGGCCTTCGCGGGCGTCTACGCGGCGGCGCTGGCCGGCGGGGGCTCGTTCGGCGACATCCAGCCGGGCATCGACTTCTTCTCCAGGCTGGACGACGTCGGCAACTACAACCGGGGCAACCCGAACCCGGACGCCATCGTGCGCGGCGAGACGCCGATCAGCATCGAGTGGGACTTCCTCAACCTGGTGCACACCGACGAGCTCCGGGACCGGGGCGTGGACTGGCGGGTGTCCATCCCGTTCGACGGCAGCTTCTCGCAGTACTACGCCCAGGCGGTCAACAAGGACGCGCCGCACCCGGCGGCGGCCCGGCTCTGGGAGGAGTACCTGGCGAGCCCCGAGGGGCAGAACCTCCGGCTGGCGGGGTACGCACGGCCGGTGCTGATGGCGGAGATGGAGCAGGACGGCACCCTCGACCGCACCCTGGCCGGGCGGCTGCCGACCGTGGAGGGGACCCCGGCCTTCCCGACCTCGCAGCAGCTGGCGGCGGCGCAGCGCACGGTGCAGAAGAACTGGTCGACGGCCGTACCCGAATGATTCACGGATGTTTCCGGACTATTGACACGGCCGGACGGGGCTTACAGACTCTCCTCACCACACCGTGTTAACGCGGACACGACGATGATCCGTCGGCGCGACCGCACGGTGCGCGGCGAGTCGGCCCATCGCCTCCGCCCCTCGCGTGACAGCAGTGCCCGCCCTCCCTCACGGCGCCCCCTCCACGCCGGACCGCGGACCCGTCACGTTCCGAAGCGAACAGCAAGAGGTACCCACCCATGTCCTTCAGAGCCCTCAGAGCCCGAGGCATCCCCGCGGTGTCCGCCGTCCTCACGGCCCTCCTCCTCTCCCTGCTGGGCGGTGTGGGCACCGCCCGGGCCGCGACCGTGACCATCGACAACGCGACGCAGTTCGCCGACCAGAACGGCAACCCGGTGCAGGCCCACGGTGGTGGGGTGGTGAAGGTCGGCGAGTTCTACTACTGGTTCGGTGAGGACCGGAACGCCGACAACACCTTCCGGTACGTGTCGGCGTACCGCTCGGCGGACCTGAAGAGTTGGGAGTTCCGCAACCACGTGCTGTCGCAGGCCACCGATCCCGAGTTGGCTTCTGCGAACATCGAGCGGCCGAAGGTGATGTACAACGCCGCGACCGGCAAGTTCGTGATGTGGATGCACAAGGAGAACAGCCGGGACTACGGCGAGGCCAAGGCGGCGGTGGCGGTCTCCGACACCGTCGACGGTGACTACGCCTGGCGCGGCAGCTTCCGCCCCTTCGGCGAGATGTCGCGGGACATCACCACCTTCGTGGACGACAACGGCACCGGGTACATGATCTCGGCCGCCAACGAGAACGCCGACCTGCACGTCTACCGCCTCACCCCCGACTACACCTCGGTCGACGCCCAGGTGCAGAAGCTCTGGGCGGGCCAGTCCCGCGAGGCCCCCGCGATGTTCAAGCGCAACGGCGTGTACTTCCTGCTCACCTCCGGCGCCACCGGCTGGTCGCCGAACCAGCAGAAGTACGCCACCGCCACCAGCGTCACCGGCTCCTGGAGCGGCCTGAAGGACGTCGGCGACTCCACCACCTACCGCACCCAGACCGCCTACGTCCTGCCGGTCCAGGGCACCAACGGCACCAGCTACCTCTACATGGGCGACCGCTGGGGCAACTCCATGGGCGCCATGGTCAACGACTCCCAGTACGTCTGGCTGCCGCTGAAGTTCCCCACCAGGACCACCATGACCATGGACTACTCGCCGCAGCTCACCGTCGACACCGCCACCGGCACCGTGCGCGGCATGAACGTGCTCTGGGAGACCCTGACGGGCCGTCAGAGCGGACGGTGCGCCAACGTCGCCAACTTCGACACCCGCGACGCGGCCCCGGTGGTGCAGTGGGGCTGCAGCCCGGAGATCAACGAGCAGTTCTGGTTCAAGAAGACCGGCAACGGCTACCTCCAGGTGATGGCCCGGCACAGCGGCAAGTGCCTCGACGTGGCCGACGCCTCCACCGCCGACGGCGCGCTCGTCGTGCAGAACCCCTGTGACGGCCGGCCTTCGCAGCAGTGGAAGCCCAAGGCCACCGACATCGCCGCGTACGTCCAGCTCGCCGCCCGGCACAGCGGCAAGTGCCTGGACGTCACCAACCAGTCCAGCTCCGACGGCGCCCCGCTGGAGCAGTGGACCTGCGGCACCGGCCAGAACCAGCACTGGAAGCGCACCACGGTCTGAGCCCGGCGTCTCGCGCGCGGGGCAGGGATGTCGACGCCGTCGGCCGTCACCCTGCCCCGCGAGCGGTGTTTTCGTGAACACGCGTCAGGCGGGCACGGTCCAGCGCTGGTTGGGGGTGGTGGTGCAGGTCCAGACGATCAGCGCGGTGCCGTTGGCGGTGCCGCCGCCCGAAGCGTCCAGGCAGAGGCCGGACTTGAGGTTCTGCAGGGTGTGGTCGGCGGGGCGGTGGGTCCAGGCCTGGGCCGGGGTGCCGTTGCAGGTGTAGAGCTGGACGACGGTTCCGGGGGTGACGGCGCCGTTGCGGACGTCCATGCACTTGCCCATGGCGCGCAGGGTGCCGTCGCCGGGGGAGGACCAGGTCTGGGCGGGGGTGCCGTTGCAGGCGTAGAGCTGCAGGGCGGTGCCGTCGGCGGAGTTGCCGCCGGTGACGTCCACGCAGGTGCCGCCGGTGCCGGTGACCGGGCCGGCGGGGGTGACCGGCGGGAGGGAGGCCGCGATGGCGGAGGCCACGGTGAAGACGTCGCCGGTGGGGGTGGTCGGGTAGCTGGTGGTGGCATGCGCCCAGGCGTCGTCCATCGCGAAGAAGTCGACGGCGGCCGGGGCGGTGTTGGTGCTCAACGCCGTTTCCAGGGACTGGAAGTAGGCGGCCCAGCGCTTGGCGTAGAGGTCGTTGATCAGGCCGGAGTACTCGCGGGCGGCGTAGTCCCGCAGGCCGTTGCCGTCGGCTTGGGACCGGTTGCCCCAGGTGGTGATGAGCGAGCGGGCGTCGTACCGCAGCCGGTCGTTCTCGGCGGCGGTGGCGCCCCAGGCGTCGACGCCGGCCAGCCAACTGCCCACCAGGAAGCGGCTGTCGGTGGCCATCAGCCGGTCGAGGGCGGCCAGGTCGGCGTTCCACTCGGCGGTCAGGGAGCGGAAGGTGGTGAGGTTCCTGGCGGTGTAAGCGGTGTTGATCTGCGGGAGCAGCGCGCGGGCGCGGTTGTCCAGGGCCTGCCGGGCGGTGTGCAGCAGGTCGAAGCGGTAGGCGTCGGTGGTGCGCAGCGCGGGGGCGACCTGGAGCAGGCTGTTCAGCGCGCTCTGGACGGTGGCCGGGTCGTAGCGCATGGCCCCGGGCGACCAGCTGGCCGAGCTGCTCGCGGTGAGCGAGGGCCGGGCGGTGAAGAGGCTGTCCTGCGGTTCGGCCCAGCTGCCGGACGGCATCGAGTAGGGGCCGGTGCGCAGCTTCTCCCAGGCCGCGGCCGCGTTGGCGTCGGCGCCGCCGTAGCGGGCGGTGGCGTAGTCCCGGAACCAGGCGGCCTGGTCGATCGGGGCGGCCGACCAGGCGAGGTCGGCGAAGAGGGCGAAGGCGGCCGGGTCGGTGCCGGTGCCCTCGGGCATGTAGGCGATGCCCTTCAGCGCGCTGCCGGGTTTGGCCAGCCACTGCCGGAAACGGGCCGTCCACACCGCCGAGTTGGCGCCGAGGGTGGTCTTGCCGCCCATGTTGGCGATGGTGCCGAAGGCGTACGGGGTGCCGTGCCAGGAGGCCTCCCGGTCGAGGTTCTGGTAGCGGTCGGAGAGGCCGTCGACGATCAGCATCCTCGACTTGTCGACACCGGCCAGCACTGCGTCGGAGGGGTTGTCCTGCCAGCCGAGGATCGCCCAGGTGGCGCCGGGGTGGGCGGTGAGCAGGGCCCGCTGGACGGCGCCGGCGGCGGCGGTCACGTCGATGTTCCCGGCGCTGCCGCCCTCCTGGAGCGGGTCCATCTTGAACATGGTCGTCTCGCCGAAGGCGGCGGCCTGGTCGGCGTAGTAGGCGGCGGCGACGGCCGGGTAGCGCGGGTCGTTCGGGTCGAGCCAGGACGGGCGGGTGAAGCCGACCCAGCCGCCGGGGGCGACCACGTTGGCGCCGGGGTTGCGGGTGGCGAAGTCGGCCGGGACGGTGCCGAAGTAGCCGGGCAGCACCGGGGTCATGCCGAGCGCGCGCAGCCGGTCGCAGATCTGCCGCCCGACGGCGGCCCGGGCTGCGATGAGCTGGGCGGAGACGGGGGAGGCCGAGGAGCCGTACATGTTCTGCATCAGCCACCAGGGCTGATGGGCTGGGGCCGGCACCCAGGACTGCAACTCGGCCGCGCTGTAACCGAATTGCTGGAGCGTCCGGTAGTAGGGCTGCTCGGCCCCGGCGGTGACCAGCACCTCGTTGACGCCGTGCAGGGCGAGGACGTCGATCTCGCGCTGGTAGTCGGCGAAGCTGCGGTAGGCGCCGGTGTAGCCGTTGTCGACGTCGTTGAGCGCGTAACGGTGCGGCACCACCGAGGAGTTGGTGTACGCGGTGGGGACGCCGGGCAGGGTCGCGGGCAGCGCGGAGGTGCTGGTGCCGGGCAGGCCGACGTCCACGTGCGCGACGTTGCGCAGGTACCAGCCGACGCCGGTGAGGAGGGTGGCCGGGCTGGTGCCGGACACCCGGATCGCGCCGGGGGCGCCGGAGACGGAGAAGGAGTCGACGCCCGGTGCGGTCCGGTCGACCGGCAGCAGGGTGAACTGGGCGGCCTGGGCCGGGAGCAGGCGCTGGATGCTCGCGGCGGCGGGGGAGGTGTCGAAGGTGGCGGCGTGGGCGGCGGGTGCGGACACGGTGGTCAGGCCGGTGCCCGCCGCCGCCAGGGAGATCACGACGCCGAGCAGGCGTCGGTGGAGCCTTGGCTTCATCGGTCGTCTCCTGGGAATGCGCTGTGGGGGATGGCATTATTAACGGAGCGTCCGTAAATATCTCGGCGCCGCCGGGGAGTGTCAAGGACCCGGGCGGGGAAACCTGCCCGCAGGGCCGGTCCGGAGCCCCAGTACAGTGCGAGACCGGTCCGCAGCACGGCGGCCGACGAGGAGTCAGGAGGGAATCGGGTGCCCACCCAGGGAGCGGCCACCGGGCCGCACGTCCTGCGCGCGATGAACGCCACCGCCGTCCTCGCCGCCCTGCGCGCGGCCGAGACCGCGACGGCCAGCGTCACCGGCCTCGCCACCGCCACCGGCCTCTCCCGCCCCGCCGTCACCCGGGCCCTGACCGCGCTGGCGGAGGACGGACTGGTCGAGTCCGTCACGGCGGCTCCCGACACCGCGGCACCCGGCCGCCCCGCGCAGCGCGTCCGCTTCCGGGCCGAGGCCGGTCACGTCGCGGGCATCGACATTGGCCCGCACAAGGTGCTGGTGGTGATCGCCGACCTGGCGGGCGAGGCCCGGGCCGAGCGGCGGGTGACGGTGGGTCAGGACATCGACGGCCCGGGGCTGTTCGAGACCGTCCGCACCGCGCTGACCGCCGCCGTCGCGGAGGCGGGGCTGGCCCCGGCCGACCTGCGGGCGGTCAGCGTCGGCACGCCCGGCATCGTGGACCGCGAGCGCGGGGAGATCCTGCTCGCCCCGAGCATCCCCGGCTGGGCCGGCCTGCCCGTCGTCCCGCAGTTGCGGGAGTGGCTGCACTGCCCGGTCCTGATCGACAACGACGTGGACCTCGCCGTGCTCGGCGAACGCTGGCGCGGCGGCGCCGGGGACGTGGACAGCCTGGTCTTCGTGCAGTGGGGCGAGCGGATCGGCGCCGGCATGCTGCTCGACGGCAGGCCCTTCCGGGGCGCCGGCGGCGCGGCGGGGGAGCTGGGCTTCATCGACGTGCCGACCGGGGACCCGCGGTCCGGAGACGTGCCGACCGGGGCGCCGTCCGGAGGGGCGCGGTCCGGGGCCGCCGGTGACGAGACGTCAGCCGCCCCGCTGTTCAGCACGCTCGGCCCCTTCGAGCGTCTCGCGGGCGCCGCCGCGATCCGGCGGCTCGCCGAGGAGGCGGGCGTCGCGCTCGGGCCGGACGGCGAGATCGGCCCGCTCTTCACCGCGGCCGCCTCGGGCGACCCTGCCGCCACCGCGGTGGTGGACCGGGCCGCCGACCGCTTCGCCCGGGGCCTGGCCACCCTGCTCCTGCTCCTCGACCCCGGCCGCGTCGTCATCGGCGGCGGCCTGTCCCGGGCCGGTGAGACCCTGCTCGGCCCCGTCCGCCGCCACCTCCGCGACCGCACCCTCACCACCGCCGAGGTCACGGCCTCGGCCCTCGGCGAACGCGCCGTCGCCGTCGGAGCCCTGCGCCGAGCCCTCGACACGGTCGAGCCCACCCTGATCGCCCCTGTGTGACCGACGCCGTCTGACCGGCGCCGAGGGCTGACGGTCGATCAGGGCACGACCACGTCCAGGTGGTAGGTCGTGTCCACCCAGAACTCACCCGACGTCGCCTTGATCGACAGCACGTACTGGCCGGGTGCGAGCGGGTCGAGCGTGCCCCACAGACCCCACGCCACGTGCGGGATCACGCCGGGCCAGAACCGCTTCGAGCTGAACTCGTGCGTCTGCAGTGGTATGCCGTTCAGCTCGGCCACGGCCCTGGAGACCTCGGCGCGCCACGGGCGGGCCCTGAACCCCAGCGCCGGGGCCACCGTGTTGAAGACCGGGAAGAAGAGCGGCTGCCCCGCCGGCACCTGGCACCGCCGCACCACGCGGCCACCGTACGTGCCCGCCAGGAACCAGACGTCCGCCGGCTGCCGCCAGTCCGCGAACTCTCCGGTCGTGTCCCCCACCGGGCTGCGGTCCGACGGCGCCGACAGTGCCCACTTCCACCACCGCGCCGCGAGCACCCCACCCTCCGCGGCATCGGGTCCGGCACCCTGGAACACGGCCTTGCTCACATCAGCTCCTCTGTTCGATCACGCTCTGCACAATCGAGCGAGACCCTACCCGGCGTCCCGGAGGGCAGGCGCCGCCAGGTATCGCCCGGCGTCGCGGTCAGTGGTCGCGGGTGACCGTCCAGGCCGGGAGGTGGTGGAAGAAGGCGACGGCGGTCGGCTGCCAACGGTCGTACCAGGAGCCCGCGACGGCGGAGGCCTCCGCCGCGTGGCGTTCGGCGTCGGCCTGGAGCGAGCGGTCGACGCCGTGCCGCCGCCCCAGGGCGCGGACCTGGTCGAGGGTCTCCTCGGAGGCGTCGGGGTCGCCGAGGGCGGTGGTCAGCAGGGCGCGTTCGGCGGTGTCCAGGTCGGCGGTCAGCAGGGCCCGGACCGCGTAGCTGCGGCGGCCGGAGCGGAGGTCGGAGCCGACCGACTTGCCGAGTACGGCGGGGTCGCCGAAGAGGTCGAGCCAGTCGTCGCGGAGCATGTTGGCGATCCCCAACGCGGTGGCGTAGCGCCGTAGTTCACCGTCGAACGGTGCGGGGTCGGCCCCGGCGGCGAGCAGGCCGAGGCGGAGCGGGGACAGGATGGAGTAGCGGGTGGTCTTGTACTCGGTGACCGCGTGCAGGAGGTCGAGGCCGGGGAGGGGGCCGAAGTCCCGTTCCAGGTCCAGGAACTGGCCGAGCACGGTGGTGGCCCCGACCCCGGCCAGCTCGGCGGTCATGGCGGCGGCCCGCCCGGGCGGCAGCTCGGCGGAGGCCAGTACCCGCAGGGAGAGGAAGGCGGCCAGGTCGCCCGCGAGCACGGCCAGGCCCAGCGCGGTGCCGGGCCGGTCCGGGTGCTCGTCGCGGTAGCGCTGCGGCACGGACGGCGCGCCGCGCCGGACCGCCGAGCCGTCGATGATGTCGTCGTGGATCAGGCCGTGGGTCTGGAGCAGTTCGATGCCGATCGCGGCCTCGGCCAGGCCCGGCGCGGGCTGATCGGTGATCAGCGCTGCGGCCTCGTGCAGCACCGCCACCCTGAGCCGTTTGCCGCCGCGCAGCGACATGTCCCGCAGCAGCTCAACGGCGCGGGCGGGGAAGGCGCCGTGCGCGAGGCCGTCCAGGGCGCCGCCGCCCGCCGGGTCGGTCAGCGAGTCGAAGTACGCCGCGAAGAGGGCGTCGAAGCGCTGCCGGTGCCCGGCCGCGCGCCGCAGGGCGGCAGTGATCGTCTGGTCCACCGCCCCAGACTTCCATCCGCCCCGCGGCCCGCGCCAACCCGGGGCGCCCGCTGTCAGGCCGGGTCGATCACCACGACCGGGATCTCGCGGTCGGTCCTGGTCTGGTACTCGTCGTAGGCGGGCCAGTGACCGACCATCAGGGGCCAGTAGGCGGCGCGCTCCTCGGGGGTCGCGGTACGGGCGGTGCCCTGCAGGACCTCCGGGCCGACCTGGATCCGGACCCGCGGGTCGGCCTCGAGGTTGCGGTACCAGAGCGGTGCCTCCGGGGCGCCGCCCTTGGAGGCGACCAGCAGGTAGCGGCCCCCGGACTCGCCGTAGATCAGCGGGGTGCGCACGGGGGAGCCGGAGACCCGGCCGATGGTGGTGAGCAGCAGGGTCTGGGTGCCGCGCCAGTACTGTCCCTCGGTGCCTCCGCTGTCCACGTACTGCCGGACGTGGGCCAGCTGCCAGCTGTCCTCGCGGGGGTCCTTGGGGTGGTCCCAGTCGATGTCGTCCACGGTCTCTCCCTGCTGTGCGTCGGAACGCCAACTCGGCCTCTGAACCTCTCAACGCGCGCCAACGCCGCCGGGCACGGTCTGGATTCCTACCGCACGGGTCTTGACGCACACTGCGTTCAGTCTCCAGTCTTTGCTCGAACATGCGCAGTTAGCGCAGGTATCGCTCAACTTTGCTCACGATATGCCACTGGAGAGCAACATGGGATGGCAGCACCGCGTGCTCGGGCTCTGTACCGCAGCCGTCGTCACCGCCGCTCTGGCCGTGTCCGCCGGGACCCCGGCCGCCGCCGACAGCACGGCGGCCAACACCTCCGCCCCGATCGGCGTCAAGCCGATGATGGGCTTCAACAACTGGGCCCGGTTCACCTGCGCCGCACAGGCCCGCCTGGACGGGACCCGCGAGGGCTACTCGTTCCAGCAGTTCATGCAGGACCAGGCCAAGGCGATGAAGGACACCGGCCTGGTCGCCGCCGGCTACACCAACCTGACGGTGGACGACTGCTGGATGCAGCGCACCAGCGCGGGCTACCTGCACGGCGCCGCGAAGTGGGGCAGCAGCAGCCAGCCCGGCTACGACTGGGAGCTGACGGACTACGCGAACTACGTGCACGCCCAGGGCATGGAGGCCGGGCTCTACAGCACCTCCGGGGTGAACACCTGTCAGGGCGTGCCCGGCGGTGTGCTCGGCCACGAGCAGGCGGACGCCAACTCGCTGGCCTACTGGGGCGTCGACTCCATCAAGCTGGACAACTGCGGGACCAGCATCACCAACCGGCAGCAGGTCTTCACCACCTTCGCCAACGCGCTGAAGACCGCCACCGCCAACACCAGCCGCAAGATCCTCTTCAACGAGTCCGCCCCGGCCGGGTACGGCCCGACCAGCGCCGAGAAGTACAACGCCCAGGAGTGGGTGCGCGGCCTGGGCCAGATGTGGCGGGTCAGCCCCGACATCGCCGTCTGGCACACCGGCACCACCTCGGCCTGGGACTGGCAGCACGGCGGTGACTACTACGAGGGCGGCGTCCTGCAGAACTTCGAGGACACCGTCGCCCTGGCCCGCTACAACGGCCCCGGCAACCACAACGACGCCGACATGCTGCTGATCGGCGACAACAACCAGCTCACCCTCGCCGAGCAGCGCAGCCAGTTCGCCCTCTGGGCCGCGATGGGCTCGCCGCTGATGATCTCCACCGACGTCCGCAGGATGGCGGCCGACCCGGCGGCCTACGCACCGCAGTTGGAGATCCTGAAGAACGCCGACATCATCGCCGTCGACCAGGACACCACCGCCGGCGGCTACCTCGCCGCCCGGGACGGCGCCGCCACCACGGCCGGCACCGAGGTGGTCGTCAAGCCGCTCGCCGACGGCTCCCGCGCGGTCGTGGTCCTCAACAAGAACGCCACCGCCACCGGCTTCACCCTCGACCTCGCCCGGGTCGGCTTCGGCAACACCGGCTGCTCCCGCACCGTCAAGGACCTCTGGAACCACACCAGTTCGCAGGTCACCGGCTCCCTCACCGCCACCGTCGGCGCCCACGACAACGTCATGTACACCATCGCGCCCGGCAGTTGCGGGGCCGCTCTGCCGACCGGCCAGATCCAGGCCGCCCAGTCCGGCTTCCAGGCCTACGCCCTCTGCCTGGACGCCTACAACGGCGCCACCAACGGCACCACCGTCGGCCTCTGGGACTGCCACTCCGGGGCCAACCAGCAGTGGCAGCGCCAGACCGACGGCCGGGTCAACTCCCTGGCCGCGCCCGGGCTCTGCCTCTCCGGCGAGACCACCGGACTGAAGCTGCGCAGCTGCGACGGCGCCGACGCCAAGCAGCTCTGGAGCTACGGCCTCGCCGGACAACTCAAGGCCAACGGGCTGTGCGCCGACATCGCCGGCGGCTCGGTCGGCGACAAGACCAAGGCCGTCGCCACCTACACCTGCGGCACCCACCAGCCCAACCAGACCTGGAGCGCGCCCTTCGCCACCGCGCCCACGTCCTGATCCGGTGGTCCGCCCGGCGGGGCGGACCACCCCTCCATCGCTGGGTGCGGGCACCGCTTCGGCGGGTGACCTGGGGGCATCTTCCCCCGGGGGCTCCGGGCTCCGGGCTTCGGTGCTCCGAACTCATCGGTGGGGGTTGGAAACTGATGCATGCGAACAGACGGACCGCCGGCCCGCACGGGCGCGTCGCCGGAGGCGTCGCCGCGCTCGTGGCGCTGACGCAGGCCGACCCGGCCGCCGGCCCCGGCTGCACCGCCGCCGGGGCCGTGCAGGCGGCGGCGTGACCAGCAACCTGTACGTCGATCCGCGACGGCAGCGGCGCCCTGGTCTGGTCCGCCGGGCCCGCCTCCGGCGGCTGGTGGCTGAGGCTCCAGGGCGACGGCAACATCGTGATCACCGACGCCGCCCGCAACCCGCTCTGGGCCACCGGCACCTTCGGCTAGGGGTTGGCAGGGTGGTGTCCGGAGGCTAGTGCCTCCCCCGGCAAGGTTTGCCCCGTCGCGCCGCCCGGCACGCACTCTCGGCGTGCCGGAGCAAGACCCGAGTAGCTCCGCTACGAGGGCCTTTCTCCGGCGCGCCGAGAGCACGCGCCCTCCTTGCCCGCCATCGGGCAGGAGGGGCCCTGAACGACGCTCCTCATGGGGCAAACCTTGCCGGGGGAGGCACTAGCTCGGCGAGGTAGCGTCCGGCCTCCTGTTCGAGGGCGGCGGCCAGCAGGCGGCGGGCGTGGTCGCGGACCAGCTCGTCGAGTGCCGGGTCCGGCGGGGCGAGGGTGGCTTCGGTGACCAGGCTCAGCGGGGGCCGGCCAGGACGGAGTTGGTCGCCGACCTGGATCCGGCGCCAGGCGGACTGCCACCGGGCGAGCTGCTCGGCGGAGGCGCCGCAGGCGGTGACCAGGGCCGACACCCGTGCCAGCGGGGGGAGGCGGGTGCGCCGGTGGCTCAGGTCGTCGGCGAGGGTGCTGCGGGGGACGCGGGTGCGGCGTTCGAGCTCGCGCAGCGACGGGTTGCCCGACCAGGCCCTGAGGGCCTGGAGCCGGCGGACGTACTCCTGCGGCGAGCCCGCGGTGCCCGGGTCGGGCGGCGTGGTCGTGATGGTGGTCGCGGCCCGGTGGGCCACCGTCTTGTGCTGTCCGGTCATGTCTCCCCCTCCGCCGGTGCGGCCCGGTCGGCCCGTCCGGCGTACCGGGCAGTCATCCTGTCTGCGAACGTTTGGCCGCTCCATGGCGTTGCCTTGGCGTTCCTCGTGATTTCCTGTCAGGAACGCGCCAGACGGGCGCCGTTCGGAGGCGGGCGTGGTGGGGAAGTTCGGTGCGCTGCTGCGCGGGTACCGGCTGTCGGCCGGGTTGACGCAGGAGGGCCTCGCGGAGCTGTCGGGCGTCTCGACGCACGCGATCAGCGTGCTGGAGTCGGGGCGGCGGCGGCCTCGGCTGTCCTCGGTGGCGCGGCTGGCCACGGCGCTCGGCCTCGGCCCGGGCGACCGCGACCGCCTGCTGGCGGCGGTGCGGGAGGAGTCGGGCGAGGGGCCGTCTCCGGCGGTGGACGGCCACCCGTCCCCCCGTCAGCTGCCGTACGCCGTACCGGACTTCACCGGACGTCGCGAGGAGCTGGCGCGGCTGCTGGAGCCGGCCGCCGGGACGGGCGGGGCCCGTCCGCTGGTGATCTCGGCGATCGACGGGATGGCCGGGGTCGGCAAGACCACGCTGGCCGTCCAGGCCGGCCACGCCCTCGCCGGGCGGTACCCGGACGGCCAGCTCTTCGTGGACCTGCGTGGGTTCACGCCCGGGCAGCGCCCGCTCGAACCGGGCGCCGCGCTGGCGGCCCTGCTCCGGGCGGTGGGGGTCAGCGAGGCCGCGCTGCCCCCGCACGCCGAGGAACGCGCCGAGCTCTGGCGGACCAGGACCGCCGGGCGGCGCTACCTGATCGTGCTGGACAACGCCGTCGACGCCGACCAGGTCCGCCCGCTGGTCCCCGGTGCCCCGGGCTGCCTCACGCTGGTGACGTCCCGTCGGCGGATGCCGGCGCTGGACGGAGCCCTCGCTCTGCCGCTGGACGTGCTGGGGCCGGCCGAGGCGGTCGAGCTGTTCGTCCGGATCGTCGGCCCGGACCGGGTGGCCGGCCACGCCGCCGCCGTGGACGAGGTCGTCGCCCTGTGCGGCCGGCTGCCGCTCGCGGTGCGGATCGCCGCCGCCCGGCTGGCCCACCATCCCGCCTGGACCCCGGCCGACTTGGTGCGGCGGCTCAGACCGGTCGGTCTATGGCGGCCGCAGAAGTTATGGAGTGAACTCGCCGGCCACGACCCGGGTGTCGCGGCGGCCTTCGCGGACTCCTACCACGCCCTCGCCCCGGCGCAGCGGCGCGCCTTCCGGCTGGCCGCGCTGCACCCCGGTGAGGACTTCGCGCCGCACGCCCTGGCCGCGCTGGCCGGGACCGGCCTGGAGGAGGCCGAAGAACTGCTGGAGTCGCTGCACGAGCACCACCTGCTGGTCGAGCACACGGCCTTCCGCTACACCTTCCACGACCTGCTCCGGGCCTTCGCGGTCGAGCTGCTCGCCCGGGAGGAGCCGGAGGCCGCCCAACGGGCGGCGCTGGTACGGCTGTTCGATCACTACCGGTACACCGCCGCGGCGGCGATGGACCAGCTGGCCCCGCTGGAGCGGCACCACCGGCCACGGCCCACCGCGGCCGGCGGCCCGGTGCTGCCGCTGGCGGACCGCACCGAGGCGGCCCGCTGGCTGGCCGAGGAGCAGGCCAACCTGCTGGCGGTCGTCCGGTACGCGGCCGAGGCCGGCCTGCCCGCGTACACGGCGGACCTCCCAGCCATCCTCTGGCGCCACCTCAAACGGAACATGCCCGCCACCGAGGCGCTGGCGATGGGAGTCCAAGCCCTGTGGGCCACCCGGCAGTTGGGCGACCCGGCCGGGGAGGCGGCCGCGCTGCGGCACCTCGGGCTGGTCCACTACCAGCTGGGCGACTTCCGGCGGGCGGTCGAGCTGCTCGGCTCGGCGCTGGAGCTCCGGCGCCGCACCGGTGACCGTGGCGGCGAGGCGCACGTGCTGGCCAACCTGGGGTTCACCCTGATGCGGATGGGCCGGCTGGAGGAGGCGCTCGGCCACCAGCGGCTGGCGCTGCGGCTGAGCCGGGAGCTTCCGGAGCCCGCCGTCGAGTCGGTGGTGCTGACCAACCTCGGGCCGACCCTGACCAGGCTCGGGCTGTTCGAGGAGGCGCTCGAACTCCACCACGAGGCACTGGAGTTCCACAGCAGCGGCGGCAGCTCGCTAGGCCGGGCGATCGTGCTCGACCAGCTCGGCGAGCACCAGCAGAGCTTGGGCCGGCACGCGGAGGCCGCCGTGCTGTACCAGGAGGCCCTGGAGCTGCACGAGTCCCTCGGCGACACCTTCGGCCAGGCCGAGTCGCACACCTTGCTGGGCGACGCGCTGCTGGCCCTGGGCGCTCCGGAGAGCGCGCTGCGGCACTACCGGGCCGCGGCCGAGTACCTCCCGCACACCGGCGAGCGCTACAACCTCGGCCGCGTGCACTTCGGCCTGGCCCGCGCCCACCAGCGGCTGGGCGATGCCGGGGCGGCTCGGGAGCACGCCGAACGGGCCGTCGAGATCCACACCGCGCTGGACGTCCCCGAGGCGGAGGAGGCCCGGGCCCTGCTCGCCTCGCTCACCGGCTCCCGGCGGGCGGCAGGACGCCCCGGCCGGGTGGCCGGGGCGTCCTGAGGGTGGGTCAGGGATGGGTCAGACGCGGGTCAGGCGATGGTCCACTGCTGGAGCGCGGAGCCGGTGTTGGGCTGCTGGGTGACCAGCGAGCCGTTGCTGAGGGAGGCGGTGCTCAGCAGCATGTTGCTGTGGACCGAGCTGACCGTGTAGGCGCCGTTGGCCAGGCGGTTGACGTTCCAGCGCTGGTTGGCCGAGCCGGCGGTGCAGGTCCACTGGATGATCTTGCCGCCGGCCGTGGTCGAGGAGTCGCTGACGTCCAGGCACATGCCCGACTCGCCGTTGGTGAGGGTGTAGGAGCCGTCCGCCTGGGCGGTGAAGGTCCACTTCTGGTTGAGGCCGGTGCCGAGCGTCCAGGTGATCATCTGGGTGCCGGCGGTGGTGGAGTGGTTGGGGTCGTCCAGCGCCTTTCCGCTGATGGAGAGGGTGTGGACGCCGGCCAGGGCCGGGTTGACCGTCCAGCTGAAGGTGGTCTGCGAGCTCGCGGTGCCGGAGGAGGCGGTGACGGTGACGTTCGAGACCGCGGTGCTGGTCGGGGTGCCGGTGATCAGGCCGCCGGAGCTGATGGAGAGTCCGGCGGGCAGGCCAGTGGCCGAGAAGGTGAGCGGCTTCTGCAGGCTGTCGGTGGCCGAGAGCTGGAGCGAGACCGCGGTGTTGACGGAAGTGGTCTGGTTCCCGGGCGAGTTGAGCACCACGGACTCCGGCGCGGTGCCGGCTGCCGTGAGGGTGAGGGTCTGCTCGGCGGCGGTGCGGCCGTTGCCCACGGCGCTGCCGCCGGCGTCGGTCCAGGTGCGGCCGGGGGTGGTCTCGGCGAGGCGGCCGGTGGTGGCGGAGAGGCCGACGGCCAGGCCGCTGTAGCGGTTGACGATCCGGAAGGTGCCGGGGGCGGAGGTGTTGGCGAGCACCCACCACTGCTGGCCGACGGCGGCGTTGCCGCCCGCGGGGCCGGTCACGGTCGGGGCGTTGCCCCAGGCGCGGCCGGAGTTGGCGGTGGCGTCCACGCCGAGCAGCTGCCCGCTGGCCGAGTTGGCGATCCGGTAGGAGCCGTCGCCGACCGCCTGGAAGGTCCAGGCCTCCAGTGCGGCGCCGGTGCCGGCGGCCACCGAGGTGGTGGTGGAGCCGCCGGAGACCTGGGCCAGGACCCGGCCGTTGCCGTTGGCGATCTTGTAGGACTTGCTCAGGTCCACCGGCGCGGCGGCCGGGGCCGAGGAGCCGACGGAGAGGTTGACGTACTCGCCGGACTTCCCGCCCGAGCACCCGAAGGAGCAGTAGGTGCGGAAGTTCTTGCCGACGATCGCCGAGCTGGTGCGGTTGGCGCTGTCCAGGAACCAGCGGTACCAGGAGGCGGTGTGGTAGCTGCCGGTGTCACCGAGCTTGAACCACTTCTGGGTGGCCAGGTCGGCGGTGGCGTAGATCTCCTGCGGTGCGTTGCCGCTCTGGTCGACCGCCTGCGGCTGGCCGAGGTAGAGGCCCAGGTAGGCGTTCCAGGTGACGTCCATGACGAACAGCGGCGAGGTGGCGGGCATCTTGCCGGCCGCGATCTGCTGGGTGGCGGTGCCGGTGTTCGCCGGGTCGTACTCGCCAGCGACCGGGGTGTACCCGGTGGTGCTGGAGGCACCGACGGGCACCATGTTGCTCTCCTTGCCGCCCTTGCCGGGCTGCGACCAGGAGCCGTCGTACCACTTCTGCCAGGAGCTCGGCGCCATCTTGCCGGAGATCGGGGCGCGGGCCACGTGCTCGTAGAACGCCTTCCAGCCACCGGACTTGTCGACGATCCGGGAGCCGTAGAAGACGTAGAAGTAGCCGGAGACGGTGTCCACCAGCAGGCGCTGGTCGCCGTCGCCGTAGGAGTAGGTCTGGTTGGGGAAGCCGGTGGTGTCACCCCGGGTGGTGCTGAACGGCGAGGTGATGACGTGGTCCTTGATCTTCCAGGTCCGGCCCTGGTCGGTGGAGACCGCGTAGTCGATCGCGTCGTAGTGCAGGCCGTCGCCGAAGGGCTGCGGGGTGAACTCGTTGTGCACCAGGCCGTACCAGTCACCGGTGTCCGGGTCCACCCAGACGCCGGCCAGGTCGCAGTAGTTGCGGTGCGCGTAACTGGCGCTGCCGGCGGCCGCGGTGGCCTCCAGGCCGGTCGGGCTGTTGTTGCAGCGCCAGGTGGTGTCGTTGTTCTTGTCGTTGGCGTTCGCCGGGTTCACGTAGTTGGAGACGGTCGCGTTCCGGCTCGCGGTGTCCAGGTCGGTGCCGGTGAAGAAGTCCCAGTAGCGCACGTCGTTGGCGCCGTAGAGCGCGGCCGACTGCTGGTACCAGAAGGAGCCGTCCTTGTCGATGTACGGCGCCGCGGGGGTGTCGGTCGGGTGGGTCCAGGAGCCGGTGGCGCCGACGGTGACGCTGTAGCTGGGGGCGAGTTCGTCCGCCGAGGCGGGGGTCGGGCTCGCCAGCAGCGGGGCGGCGAGGGCGAGGACGGTGGCGAGCAGGGCGCCGCCGGTCCTTCTGGCGGGAGTAGGCATGGGGGTACTCCTCAATGGGGGTGGGGAGGGTGAAGTGAACTGCGGGGGAAGGAAGTTCAGTCGTCCGACATGCGGAAGTCGTAGTGCGGCGGCACCGGCAGGCCGGGGTGGACGGCGCGCCACAGGGTGTCGAGCGACACCTCGCCCTCGCGCATGTTGTCCACCCGGATGCCCTCGGCCAGCAGCCGACGGACCAGCTCGTGGTCGCCGAGCGCGTACCCGGCGGTGGCCTCCGCCAGCCGGACCCGGCCGTGGTCGCGGACGGGGTGGGGGAGTTCCCCGATCAGGGCCAGGGCGGCGGCCGGCCGATCGGCGCGGAGCAGGGCGTCCAGCGTCTCGACGCCCAACTCCGTGAGGTCGGGCCGGAGCCGGTGCGCCTCGGCGAGCAGGTCGGCGGCGTCCTGCGGGTCCTCGGCGAGGTGGGCCAGGGCGCGCAGCACCCAGGGCGTGCGGCGGTCGGCGAGGGAGCGCCGCCAGGCCTCGCGGGCGGACTCCGGCTCCCCGTCGGCGAGGCGGACCAGGCCCAGGTGGTAGAGGGCGTGCCAGTCCCCGGCGTCGTTCCCGGTGCTCTCCTCCAGCAGCGCGCGCCAGCGCCGGCCGGTGACCGGGGCGGCCGGCGGGTCGCTGGCCGGCAGGGTGCCGGTGGCCAACAGCCGCTGCCACGGCCGCTGTTCGGGGCCGGGGCGGCCGAAGGGCAGCAGGGCGGAGGCGGGGAGGCGGCCGGCCTCGATCTCCAGCGCGGCCCAGCCCTGACCCTCCGTCAGCATCTCCTCGGGCTCGCCGAAGGCGGCGGCCGCGGCCTGCGCGCGGTCCAGCTCGACGGGCGGCAGCAGCAGGTCCAGCGCCGCGCCGACCGCTGTCCGGGCCTGCTGCCAACTGCCGTGCACGGCACGGGGATCGGCCTCCAGCAGCCCGTAGGCCTCGGTCCAGGACCAGGTGCCGCCGGCCGGCATCGGCAGGTGCTCCAGCTGGGTGCGGGCCAGGCCCGCCTGGATCTCCAGGTAGGGGTGGTCCGGGCCGGAGAGCCACTCCTGCCAGTGCCGGCCGCCGGTTCCGGTGCCCCAGCAGAACAGCTTGCGGCCGCGCAGGCGGGCGGTGGACGTCTGGACCAGGCCCGTGCCGTCGGCGTCCAGCGCGGCGATCCAGCGGCGCTCGTCGGGCGGGAGGTCGAGGAAGTGGTCGGCGGCGTGCTCGGCCCGGCCGGGGTAGCTGTGGTCGGTGGCGGCGCCCTCGGGCCGGGGGAAGGGCAGGCGGCGCAGGTCGCTGCGGTAGTCGAAGTGGAAGGCGTGGTCGGCCGGGGCCACCACCCGGGTGTCCGGGGTCTGCGGCACGGCGGTGTTGGACCACCAGTAGACGGCCGCCTCCTCGCCGGAGGGGTTGTGGATCTCCACGTGGACGTACAGCGCGGGAGAGCCCGCGGGCAGCCAGGCGTCGATCCGCAGCACCAGCCGGCGCAGCCGCTCGAAGGCGAACATCCGCAGCACCGGCGTGCCGTCCGGGGCGGTGAGCCGGGCGGCGTGCAGCGGCTCGCAGGTCAGCGGCCAGTGGCCGGTGGTGCCGAGGTTCCACTCCACGCCGCCGGCCAGCCAGGCGTCCCGCAGCGCGAGGTTGGCGGGCTGGAGCACCGGGTTGCGGTGCAGCAGCTCGCGTCCGGTCGGACGGTGCGTCAGGGACCAGAGGCGGCCGCCGTACCCGGGCAGGAAGGTGGCGGTCAGGAGCTCGTTCTCCAGGACCACGGCGGGCAGTCGGCGCGGGGAGCGGCGGCGGTCGTAGCGGTCCTGGCGGGTGTAGGGCAGCAGGGTGGCGGGCCGGCCGTAGCGCAGGCCCCGGCGCAGCTCCTCGTCCAGCCCGGCGCCGTGCGCGGTGACGGCGGGGATGCCGTGCAGGATCGGCAGGGTGGCGACCGGATCGGCCGCCCCGTCGATCGTCAGGGATTCGGTGCGCAGGACAGTGGTGGGTAGGGCGGTGGGCACGGTGAGGGTCCGTCCTCTCGGGGCACGACGAGGAGATTGCGAGGACCGTAAGACCATTTTGACCGGTAAAACAAGGGCCTCGGCAGAAATTGCCGAAACCGGGCAGAGAGGGCAAGTCCGCGCGGTGCTTCCCGGGCCTTGACCGGGGGTTGTGGTGGTCGTAACGTCGACGCCACATGCTTGACCGGTAAAATTCAGGGGGCCCACATGGTGACGATGCAGGACGTGGCCGACCGCGCGGGCGTCACCAAGCAGACGGTCTCCAACGTCATCAGCGGGCGGGTCCCTGTCCGCCCCGAGACCGCCGCCCGGGTGCGTTCCGCGATCGAGGTGCTCGGCTACACGCCCAACCTGGTGGCCCGGTCACTCGCGACCGGCAGCACCAGGACCGTCGGCCTGCTCGTCCCGACCGTGGCCGGCGCCTTCTACGCCGAGATGGTCGAGGCGGTGGAGGACGTGGTCGAGGAGCACGGCTACCACCTGCTGCTCGCCACCACCCGCCTGGACGGCGAACGGGCCCGCCGCCACCTGGCCAGCCTCACCAGCCGCTCGGTGGACGCCCTGCTGATCGCCGGGGACCGCGATCTGATGGCCCATCTGCCGCTGCTCGCCGCAGCCCGCTTCCCGGTCGCGCTCTGCGCCTGGGAGACGGCGGTGCCCGACGACTTCCCGGTGGTCACGGTCGACTACGAGCACGCCGGCTACCTCGCCGGGCGCCACCTGCGCTCGCTCGGCCACGAACGGGTAGCCGTCCTGGAGAGCCCCGACCACGGCTCCCGCCTCGCCGGCTTCCGCCGCGCCTTCGCCGCCGACGGCCTGACCGTCCCCGACCACGCCGTCCACCGCGCCGCCGAACCGACCGTGGCCGGCGGAGTCGCGGCCGCCCAGGCCGCCTTCGCCGCCGACCCCGGCCTGACCGCCGTGTTCGCCACCCACGACGTGCTCGCGCTCGGCGCCCTCGACGCGGCCAAGGCCTCGGGGCGGCGCGTGCCCGAGGACCTCTCCGTGATCGGCCACGACGACAACCCGGAGGTCCGGCTCACCAGGCCGCCGCTCACCAGCGTGGCGCTGCCCATGCGGGAGATGGCCCGTCAGGCGGTCGAGCTGCTGCTGCGCGCCGTCGCCAAGTCCGGGCCGGTGGTCAACTCGCTGCACCTGCTGCGGCCCGAGCTGATCGTCCGCGAGAGCACCTGCCCGCCGCCCTCGGCCTGAGGGTGCGTCAGCCGCCGAGCTGGGACCGGGGTGAGGCAGAATGCTCGCCATGACCACTTGAAGAGCACCATCGGGACGCAAGGCCTGGCGCCGGGGCGCAACCGGATGGACGGTCCGTGAAGGCGACCGCGGCGGATCGCACCGACCGTGTCGAGCGGGCGGAGGTCGAACGGAGGAGGTGGGAGCCGGTGGAGGGTGCGGAGCGGTACGGCGAGCAGGGCCGCCGGTACCGGGCCGGCGGGCTGCGGGAGGTGGTGCCAGAAGGTCACGGCGTGCTCGCCGACGAGGACCGGTTGCTCCAGCGGCAGCAGCTCGACCGTCGGGAAGCCCTGACCGCTGAGCCACCGGACCAGTCGGACCGTGCGCCGGACCTCCGCCACTGGCGTGCCCGCCCGCGCGACCTTGGCGACGGCTCGGGCGGCCTCCAGGCGGAACACCGCGTTGGTGTGCCCGCGCAGCAGCTCGGCGCCTTCCGGTGCGACACCGGCGAGTTGGCACGCCTTCCTGAGGACGGCGCGGACCTCGGGCCCGGCGAAGCCGCCGATGAGAGCCGGAACTGACATACCCGCAAGTCTGGCGACGGGAGGCCGGTCCTGTCACGTGCCCCGACGCGACGGAGTCCGGCGGCACCCGGGGTCAGCCGGCGAGTGTCTCGGTCGCCGCCTTCACCCGGGCCTGGAGGGCGGTCCTGATCTCCGCCATGGCGGCGGCGTTCTCGGCGATCGCCTGCTGCTGGTAGGCGGAGTCGACCGCGTACCAGACGCCTACCAGGTTGGTCCGGTGCCGGCAGGCCGCGTCGGCCGTCGCCGTCTGGAGCTCGCGCGGCGAGGGCACGGGGCCGTTCTGCCAGGCCTTGTCGGCCAGTGCGGCCACCGGGTCCGGGTAGTCGAAGCCGCTCTCCTTCATGCACTGCGACCACTGCGCGAACACCGCCCGGGTGCGGGCGTCGTGCTGGGAGTCCAGCAGGGTCCGGAACTTGAGGTCCTCGGCGAGCTGTGCGTCGCCCACCCAGCCGTCGGCCGCGCCGGTCAGCTTCCGGACGGACTCCCCGACGCAGCCGCGGTCCGGCACCGTCCGGCCGTTGAGGACCTGCCCGCCCGAACCGTACTTCTGCTTGGGGTCGGAGGAGCCGCGCAGCGCGGTCGTCATCTCCGGGCTCAGCTGCGGCAGGAACGGCGGTGCGTCCGGCCCGGCGCCGCCGCCCTCCGGGTGGTAGCCCCACTTCGCCATGGTGGCGGCGTTCTGCGGTCCGTAGCGGCCGTCGACGCGGGTGGTCGGGGCGTCGGTGTCGCGCGCGGGAGGGGCGGGCTCCGGGGGTGCGTAGTCGAATCCGAGGCGGGCCATGCAGGCCTTGGTGAGCTTGGTCTGCGCCCGCTGGACCGTCAACTGCTGTGCGGGGGCGAGCAGGTAGGAGTCCAGCGGCAGCGGCCTGTCGTTCGCCGAGTCGAGCACGGGCGTGGCGGGCACCTGGGGCGGCACGGCCACCCGGGTCGGTGCGTCGGCGCCGCGCGGCGGGTCCGCGTCGGCGCCCGCGCAGCCGGCCAGCAGCAGCGGCAGGGCGAGCAGGAGTGCGGCGGGACGGCGCGGACGGCTGAACACAGGCCTGGTCTCTCGGAGTCGGGGCGATGGTGGGGCGGGTCTCCGGCCGAGACGCTCGGCCGGAGACCGCGGTCGGGCTCGGCTCAGCCGAAGAAGCCCGCCGCGTTGTTGTTCTTCATCGTCGAGTTGAGGTCGCGGAAGCTGTAGTCCGGGATGGTCTGGCAGGCGTAGCTGCAGTTCCGGGTGCCGCTGTTGTAGTAGACGGTGAAGGAGCCGGGGTAGTAACTGTCCACCGAGGCGGCGTGGTTCTTCACCGAGAGGCCGGCGCCGTTGGTGCCGTAGGCGCTCTCGCCGAAGCGGTAGCCCGAATAGTCCGAGATGTTGCCGGTCTGGACGAAGACCGCGCCGTAGCCGCTGCCGCTGGAGTTGTAGTACAGGCAGACGTAGTGGCCACCCTCGCAGTCGGCCAGGTTGGAGGCCGAGGCCGTACCGGTGGTCGCCAGGCCGGAGGCCAGGACGGTGCCGGCCACGGTGGCGGCGGCGAGGAGCTTGCGGATGCGCATGAGGGAACCTTTCCGGACGCCGGTGACTCCGGCGCCGGGAGGCCATGCTAGATCGTCGATGAAGAAATGATCAAAATCATTTGAGTCGCCCCGAACGACAACAGCGCTGGTGAACGCGGGTAGGTGACGGGCCGTGAGCTCCCGTCGGTGGGGCCTCCGGTACGTAGATTGAACGTTGATCGCCCGTTGACGCCCCGCTCGTAGTGTCCGCACGTCCGAGCACACCGTCACCGGGCCCGCGAACGTCACGGTCAGGATCGAGGGTACGGAGTACGGCCTGTCCCAGGACCGTCGCCAGGGCTCCAGCACGGTCACCCCGCCGGCCACCGACGGCCCCGGGTGTCAGGCCGAGGCATGGGACGCGGCCCGCACCCACAACCCCGTGTGGGCGCCGTTCACCCTCTGGCAGACCGGCCAGCAGTACAGGATCGAGGACGTCGCCAGCGGCAACCTCCTCGACCACCCCGGCAGTTGGGACAGCGCCCATCTGGTCGAGAAGCAGGACGGCAACGCCAACCAGCTGTGGACCGTCACCGAGGACGGCGGCCCGGGCTGGTACCGGGTCAAGAGCACCAGCGGCGGCCACGAGCAGTGCCTCGGCGCGCCGGCCCGCCTCGCCGCGCTGAGCGTGACCGACTGCGACGGAAGCCCGGGGCAGTGGTGGCAGTTGCGCGACCGGAACGGCAGCCCTGCCACCGGCGCTCCCCAGCACGGCACCTCGTACGGGCTGGCCGGCTTCGCCGCAGGGACCACCTACGCGAAGCCCGACTTCGTGGCCGAGCCCAGGAACAGCGGTACCGCACCGGGGACGAAGATCGTCGCCGGAGACCCCAGCGGTGTCACCCGCACCGTCGTCTCCTTCGGCGGCCACTACTGGAGGGCGAAGTACTGGACCAAGGGCAACCAGCCCTCGACCGACCCCGCCAACCCGTGGACGCGCCTGGGGCCGACACCGTGAGGCCGTCTTGGCGGAAACCGTAGTTCGACGGGATCTCGCTGCGGCGCCCGCCCTACCGTGACCGAGGACGGGACGCCCGCGAGGGCAGTTCCGGGGCCCGTCGTGCGCGTGCGCACGCCCGGCGGGCCGCCATCCTCCGCACCGGTCGACCGCACGTGCCGCGGTCCGCCCCGAGAACGGCCGCACGTCAGGGCCGGGAGAGACTTCGTGATGGAAGAACCGGCCGGGTCCGACGTGAGCAACGACTACCGGGTCGACATCGGCGGTGATGTCCTCGGGCAGGTGGTGATCGGTGACCACAACCTGGTGGTGGACGCCCAGCACGGCTCCTCGGTGACGCTCCTGGTGTCCGGCCGCCGCCCGACCCCGGTGCGTCGCGAGCGGGTGGCGCTGCTCCCGCGCGGGCAGTCGGCGCCGCTGGGGCGTGGCGCCGAACTCGCCGAGCTGGAACGGGCGGTCCGCCGTGGCGGGTTGGTGCAGCTGTGCGGACCGTCCGGCGCCGGCACCAGCATGCTGCTGCGCCACGCCGCGCACCGGCCGGCCCCGACCCCCGACGGGCGGGTGTACCTCGACGCCCTCGGCCGCGAGGTGGCCGACCTGGCGCAGGAGGTCTTCGAGGCCTGCTACGACGCCGTCGGCTACGCCCCCTCGGTGCCCGAACTGCGGCGGCTGATGGAAGGGGTACGGGTCACCGTCTACCTCGACAACGCCGACCTGACCCGTGCTCAGGCCCTCGCCCTGGCGGACCTGGTGCCGGACGCGACCTTCGTGCTGGCCTCCCACCAGGCGTCGTTGCTCGGCGGGGACGGCACGCTGGTCGAACTCGCCGGGCTGGACCGGGCGGCCGGGCTGGAACTGCTCGTCCGGGAACTGCGCCGCCCGCTCGCCGAGGACGAACTGGCCGCCGCGACCGGCCTGTGGGAGGCCGCCCAGGGGCGGCCGCTGCACCTGTTGCAGGCCGGCGTCCTCGCCCGGGCCCGGGCCGGCGCGGGCGGCGGGCTGCCCCTGGCCGGCGAGGTCGCGGAGCTGGTCCCGCTGCTGCTCCAGGGACTTGACGCCCCGTCGGCGGAGGTGCTGCGCCTGTTGGCCACCCTGGACGGCGCGGAGCTGGCACCGGCCCGGATCGGCGCGATCGTCGATCTGCCCGAGGTCACGGGCGTGTGCGAGCGGCTGGCCGAGGTCGGCCTGCTGCGGGCCGAACAGGACGGCTACCGCTGCCCGCCGGAGGCCGTCGCGGCGGCCCTCGGCCGGACCGCCCCGTTCCCGTACCAGCGGATCTGCTCGCAGCTCACCGAGTGGATCGCCCGGCCGGACACCACCCCCGCCGAAGTGGCCGCGCACAGCCGGGCGTTGGACCGGGCGGCCGCGCTCGCCGAGGCGGACGGCCGGCCCGAACTCGCGGTCGCCCTGGCCCGGGCCGCCTCCCCGGCACTGGCCCGCGCGCTGCGCCCTGGGGCGTGGGGCCGGCTGCTCGGCCGTGGCTGGGGAGCCGCCGAGCGGGCCGGCGACCGGCCGGCGCAGACCTTCTTCGTCCACGAGGAGGGCATCCGCAGCCTGCTGACGGGCCGTCGGGTCATCGCGGCCGTGCTGCTCGGCGAGGCCGCGTTGCTCTGGAAGGCGATCGGCGACCTGCACGGCGCGACGGCCGCGCTCCACGCCCAGAGCGTCGCGCCGTCGCTGGCGGGCCCGCTGCCCGTCATCCCGACCGCCCCGACCGTCCCCGCACCGGGCGCCGGCCTGAGCGGGGCCGGGGCGCACGGCGGCGCGGTTCACGGGGGCGCGGCGAACGCCGTCGCCACGCCCGGTGCGCAGGCCGACTCGGTCGCCTCGCACATGGCCAACCTCTCGCCCGCGCCCGCGCCCGCTCCCGCGCAGCCTGCCGTGGTCGCTCCGCACGCCGCCGCCCCGGCGGGCCATGCGGAGGTGGGCCATGCCGGAACGGCCGCCGCCGGAGCGCCCGTTGGCCACGCCGCCGCCGGTTCGACGGCCGCTCTCGGCGCGGGGGCGGGCGCGGCACTGAGCGTCAAGGCACTGCTGGTCGTGCTGGCCGTGCTGCTCGCCGTGGTGAGCGCGGTCACCTGGTCGGTCTCCTCGGGAGGCAACGGCGGCGGCGGTCCGGTCGCCGAGGAGAAGGTGCTGCGCGAGCCGTTCGACCAGGCGGTGCGGGCGCTGTCCACGGCACCGGGCGTCCGCTACCAGGGCGACTGGAACGTCAAGGAGTACCTCAACGACGTCACGGTGACCACGCACGGCGAGAAGTTCGGCACCAGCCACCTCATCGGCGACACCATGGAGTCCGACAGGAACTCGCACGACCTGCTGACCATCGGCGGCAAGGACTACTCGCGCTGGCACACCTCGGACGGGATGCTGCGCCTGTGGACCTACAGCGGCCTCGGTGACCGGAGCACCCCCGACGGCGGCAGCCGCCTGACGCAGGAGATGTCGCTGTACGAGACGCCGGCCGACCTCGCCAAGCGGTTCTCGCAGGCGCTCGCCGACAAGCCCCGGCTCCCGGCCGCGAAGGACCCGCAGCCCACCGACGTCAACGGCGTCCCGGCCCTGCGCGCGGACACCACCGTCGGCTACCTCTACGTCTCCCGGGACGCGCCGTACCGCTTCCTGCGCTGGGAGCCGCCGAGCGCGATGAACTTCCACTTCCCGAAGGACGGTCAGCTGCCCCGCACGGTGGAGGCCCACTCCCCGCTGTGGGAGACCTCGTCGGTCGACCTGGCGACCGTCGCGCCGACGGAGGTCGGCACGGTGTACGACGGTCTGGAGAAGTACGTCAAGGACCTCCCGACGGCGACCTACGGAACCCTCGACTTCACCGGTCACGGGGCCGGCAGCTCGGTGAACTGCGACGGCTCCGGCTGCCACGTCAAGGAGGTCGTCAGCGCGGACATCCTCCGGGACGACGCCGTCATCCGCGGGCTCTCGCGCGTCAACGTGCTGCTGACGGTCGGCAAGCTCACCATCGACGGCCGAGCGGCGGGCAGTTGCTCCAGCGGCCCGCAGTCGCTGCCGGTCGGCGGCAACGCCGTCACCGGCACCCTCACCTGTGACAACCCGGCCGCTGCCGCCGTGTACCGGCAGGTCGCCGCGGAGAGCCAGGCCCGGGCGAACGCCGCCGGCAGCAACTCCTACTGGGACCGCGCCGAGGACATCGAGATCAAGGCCCTGGTCCTCACCCAGGCCGAGGCGGACCAACTCCTCGCCACCGTCCGGCAGGAGCGGTCGGCGGCCGGATGAGCACCGACACGGCACCGGCTGTCAGCGGGAGCTGCGCCGGCGGCGGGCCAGCAGCGGGGCGCCGACCGCCACGGCGATGGCCGCGGCCGCGGCGAGGACGAGGGCGGTGACCAGGGTGCCGTGACCGGTCTCGCGGGCCGGTTCGGCGGCGGCGGCGGTGGTGGTGCTGGTGGACAGGGCGGCGCTGGGCGTCGGCGTGGGGGTGGGGGTGGACGAAGGGGTGGCGGTGGGGCTGGGGGCGGTGCCAGGGACGGCGGTGACGTCGAGTTCGGCCTCGCCGTGGCCGAGGGCGGGGAAGCCGGAGTCGACCGCCACCGTCCAGTGGCCGGGCGGGAGTTGGCGGGCGGTGGTGTAGACGCCGGGCGGGCCGGGGACGGCGACCAGCGGCCAGGGGCCGACGGCGCGGCCGTCCGAGCTGGTGGCGTTGACGGTGGCGGCGACCTTCTCGTCGACCGGGTCGTGGTCGTTCTGCCAGGTGGCCGTCACGGTGAGGTGGCCGTCCACCAGGGCGGTGACGGCGAAGGCGATGGTGTCACCGTGGGCGGCGGCCGGGGTGACCGGGCCGAGGGCGAGCAGGGCGGCGGCGGCGGTGGTGGCGAGGGAGGCGGCGAGGGTGCGGAGGCGCACGGGGGCTCCTGGGTCGGGGAAGGGGAGAGCCGGTGGTGGTACGGGGCGGGACCCCGTACCACCACCGGCCGAGACGGTGCGTCAGGCGGCGGCCTGGACGCTCCAGTTCTGGTACGCCTGCCCGTTGGGCTGCTGGAGCTCCAGCAGCCAACCGCCGTAGTACCAGCGCTTGCTGGTGCCGAGGACCAGGGTGGAGCCCTTGGCGGTCAGCAGGTAGCTCTGGCCGGCCGCGCCGATCCGCCACTTCTGGGCGTCGGCGGCCGAGCACGGCTGCTGCGCCACGTACTGCCCGGCGACCGCGGTGCCGCCGAGCTGGAGGCACTTGTCCGACTTGGCCGAGCGGATCCGCAGGTAGCCGTCACCGGCGTCGTCGAAGAGCCACTGCTGGTTGCTGTAGCCGGTGCGCTGGTAGCCGATCAGCACGGCGCCGTCCCGGGTGGAGCCGCCCCACATGTCGGCCGCCTGGCCGGTGAGGTCGTTGGTCACCAGGTAGCGGGTGCCGGGCTTGGTGGGCGTGGGGCCGGCCGCCTTGAGGCTGCGGAACGCGGTGGCCTGGCCCGGGCGGCCGACCGTGCCGGCGGCGTCCTGGACGGCGACGGCGACCTTGTACCCGGTGTCCGGCCGCAGGCCGACCAGGCGGACCACGGTGGAGCCGACGATCGCGAGCGAGCGCCCGTCGACCTGGACGTCGTAGCCGCGCGCCCCGGCGACCGCCGGCCAGCTGAGCACGGCCGAGACGGCGGTGGTCTGACCGACCGTCACCCGGGGGCCGGTGGTGGTACCGCCGGTCGGGGAGGGCGAGAGGGTCGGCGTGGGGCTCGCGGTGGTCGGGCTCGGGGTCGGCGAAGCGGTCGGCGAGCCGGTCGGGCTGGCCGTCGGGCTGGAACTCGGGCTGGGGGAGGCCGACTTGGTCGGGCTCGCGCTGGTGCTCGGGCTCGGCTTCGGGCTCGCCGTGGTCGGGGACGGGGTGGGAGTGGGGGTCGGCGTGGGCGTCGGGTCCGGGGTGGCGCCGCCGTCCCGGAGGAGGAAGCGGTTGTCGGCGACGTTCCAGTGCGTGGCGAGGTAACTGCCCGGCTGCGGGGCGGTGTTGTAGTAGTCGTCGTGGTTGCAGTCGAGGCGGTCGTCCGAGGCCCGGTTCGGGCAGACGGTCTGCATCTTGGGGTAGTACGGCGAGTCCGAGTAGCACATGATGTCCCACTCGTCGACGCAGTGCGCGCCCTTGCTGGTGTGCGGGGCGCTGTTGTTCACGGCGCCGAGGTTGTGGCCGAGCTCGTGCGCGGCGGTGGAACCGCCCCAGCAGCCGTTGTCCGTACGGCCGTAGGAGGGGCCGAAGTTGGAGAGGTTGTCCTGGCCCGGGCGCTCGTCGCCGTTGAAGGTGCCTATGCCGCAGTACACGTTCGCGTCGGCGAAGATCATGTACTTGCGGTCCTTGCGGTTGAAGCCCTGGGCGGCCAGCGCCTTGTTGCTCGCGCCGAACTCCTGGAGCGCCGCGTCGGGCAGCTCGACGTCCAGCACGGACGCCGAGCAGTCGGACTCGGTGACGTACCGGACGTGCCGGGTGCCGCCGGTCTCCTGGGCGCTGGCGTTGTAGATGACGTCGGTGTCGGCCGCCCACTTCTTGAACGAGGCGAGGTACTGGCCGAAGCGGTCCTTGCCGGGCCCGTGCGCGTAGATGACCTGGACCCGGTTCCCGGTCGAGCCGTCACCGTCGCAGACCACCTTGGAGCCCTCGGCCGCGGCCGCCGGTGTGGATCCGGCGGCATCGGTGGGCGCGGCCCCGGCGGCGGTGAGCTGGCGGCCGCTCTGCAGGTCGATGACGGGCGGCGCACCGGCCAACAGGTCGGCGGCGGAGGGAAGTTCACCGGTGAGGACGTTGAGGTCCGGGGTCTTCCGCTCGCCGGTGACGGCCGGCGGGGTCTCCTTCTGAACGTCCTTGCCGGGCGGCGGGGCGTCCGGGCCGTGGGTGCACTGGTGCTCGCCCTCGCCGGCCTTGTAGACGCCCGCGCAGCGGTCGCCGGCGGTGGCCGGGACCAGGCCGCTGTAGACGAGGCCCTTGGCCGGCTCGTTCTTGGGGACCGAGCTGACCGGGACGGGCTTCTCCTTCTGCTGCGGCGCGGCGGCGGCGGTCGGTTCCACCAGCTCCTGCACGACCGGCGCGTCCGCCGAGACGTGCGTGTCCCGGCTGCTGTCGAGGCCGGTGGTGAGGGCGAAGGTGCCCGCGATCAGTCCTGCCGCGACGGCCGCGGCCGCGAACGACAGTCCGCGACGGCTCCGACGGCGGTGTGACTGCCTCTTGCGTGACATGGTTCTCCTCGTCGGCAGACGGGGAAGTAATGCGTGCCGACACATGGGAGATCCGTGGCGCAGCGGGGATAACGGAAAGTTCGCCAGTTTTTTCGAACCGGGCCGGCGGCCCGACGGTGCGGGGCGCCGGCCCGGCCGGTCGGTGCTACAGGCTGACGGCCGGTCAGTCGATCTGGAGCTCGCCCATCCGGCTCCAGCCCTGAGCGCCCTCGATGGTGGTGCTGACGATCTCGGGCGTGCGGGTGACCAGCGGACGGATGGTCTCCAGGCCGGCCGCGAAGTGGGCGGAGGTCACGTGCGCCTCGGCCGCGCCGTCCGCGAAGGCCTCGACCAGGACGTAGGTGTCGGGCTCCTCCAGGCTGCGCGACCACTCGAACCAGAGGTTGCCCTCCTCGCCGCGGGTCGCGCGGGTGAAGTCCGCGACCTTCTCCGGCCAGACGTCCACGTACTCGGGCTTGACGGGGAATTTCACCACAATGAAGATCATTCGCCGATTGTAGGGCGGTCAGGGGGCGCGGGGTCACCGGATGGAGCCGTGCGGTTGTGATGCGTACCGGGGTCGTTGGCGTTCGAAGCGACCTGCCCGGTCAGGGCCCGGCCGGTCATCCTCCTGGCGTCCGCACGCCTTCGGAGATGCCGTGCTCAGGTCGTTCCCACGCGCCGTCAGACGCTGCGCGCTCGCCGGTCAAGTGGAACCTCACCACCAGCAGTGCCTACCGGTACTGCGACTACAACCCGGACGACGACAGGCTCGACCGGATCGACCCCGACAAGGTCGCGGTGGCCGACGGCATGGCCGTCTTCTCCGCCACCCCGAGCAGCTTCACCCTCCCCAGCGGCCGCAAGGCCTGGGACACCGGGCTGATCACCACCGAGTACACGGGCCGACCGCTTCATGGTGAAGACCGGCGACTACGCCGAGACCCGGATCCGGATGCCGAAGGAGATGGGCGCCTGGCCCGCACTGTGGACCTGGCACCAGGGCGGCAACGAGATCGACTCCTTCGAGTACCACCCCGACAAACCGGCCCTGGTCGAGTGGTACGTCAACGACGTGCTGGTCTTCTCGGAAGAACGGCTCCTCCGGCGTGGTGCCGTCGGGGAGGGTGACCAGGACGGTGAAGGCCCGGCTGCGCGCCGACCCCTCGCGGCGGCGCCCGCCACATGGGACCCTCGCCCGATGGGCGCAGCGCGGCGGTCGCGCCGGTACGGGGGGAGGCCCCCGGTCGGCCCGGACGGGAGCGTCGGGTAGGTTCGTGCGTCGACCAATGGATGATCTTCGGGGGACGCACGTGCAACGCCGCTCCATGCTCAAAGGCCTGACCGCCACCGCCCTCGGTGCGCCGCTGGCCTCGATGGCCCTGCCCGCCGCCGAGGCGCAGGCCGCCGCCGCAGCCCCGTACGACCTGGCCGTCTGCGAACAGGCCTCCAACCGGATTCTGGTCCACCCCGCGGCCGGGCCGTGGACCCCGGGCACCTGCCGCTGGGCCTGGGCCCCGCCCGCACTTCCGGCCGGTTCCAAGCCCGGCACGGTCGACAACTGGCGCAACCTCTCCGACGTGAAGTTCCGCAGCACCAGCGCTCACGGCACGGTCGCCCTGGTGACGGCCTCCTACGGGAACGTCGGGATCGTCGAGGTCGCCTCCGGCGAACTGCTCTGGTCGGCCACCCCTTACGGCAACCCGCACGGCATCGAGCGGATACCCGACGTCGGCGCCGTGGTCGTGGTCTCCAGCGACAACGACACCGGCTTCGGCGGCCCGGGCAACCACCCGGCTGCCGGCTTCGTGACCGTCTACGCCCCGCTGCCGAACCGGTCGGACGACATGAGCAGCCTGACCAAGGTCACCGAGTTCACCTTCCCCGGCGCGCACGGGGTCTGGTTCGACGGCACCTTCCTCTGGGTGCTCGGCGACAAGGTGCTGATCAAGTACAGCTGCTCGGGCAGCTCCAGCGCGGACTTCAAGCTCAAGAACGAGGCGCAGATCACGGTTGACGGCGGGCACAGCCTCGACACCGACCTCAGCGGCCTGCACGACCACCTGCTGATGACCGACGGTTCCACGATGGGCCGGGTCCGCAAGGCGGACGCGGTCCGGATCCCGTGGGCGCCCACCCTGGGTGGGAAGGCGGTCGAGATTCGTGGGGTGAAGGCCTTCGGCCGGTCCCCGTCCGGCGAGTACTTCTGGCTCCAGGCGATCGGAGTCACCGACACCACCCAGCCGGCGGCGTGGTGGAACCACCGTGTCGACTTCTTCGACGCCACCGGCGAGTACTCCGGATCCCAGACCCTCGGGCTCGGGTACAAGCTGCAGCCCAAGTTCTACCGGGCCAGGATCTCCCAGGTCGCCTTCGCCTGAGCCTGAGCCTGAGCCTGATCCTGCGTCCAGGTCCTGACGGTCCGTCGGTGCCCGGTTCGGCGACGGACCGTCAGGACGGCTCGCGCGGGACGGCGGCGAAAACTCGGGCGACAGCGAGGCGGGACGCTCCCTAGCATCGGGCTGCTCGTGCCCGCTCCTGCCGATTGGTCCCGCCGTGAAACCCCTGCTGCCCCCGGTGCTCCGCGAGGAGCCGCAGTTCGCCCGGCTGTTCGCCGGGCAGGCGCTCTCGGTCCTGGGGGACCGGATCACCATGGTGGCACTGCCGTTCGCGGTGTTGGCCATCGGCGGGTCGATGGCCGACGTCGGGTTGGTGGCGGCCGCCGGGCTGGTGCCGATGCTGCTGTTCACCCTGGCCGGCGGGGTGTGGGCGGACCGCTTCCCCCGGCACCGGATCATGCTGGTCTCGGACGTGGTGCGGTGTCTCACCCAGGGTGCGGTGGCGGTGCTCCTGCTCACCGGACAGGCCCAAGTCCCTTACCTCGTGGGCCTGATGATGGTCTTCGGGACGGCCGACGCGTTCTTCATGCCGGCCGCCACCGGGCTGCTGCCGCTGCTGGTGCCGACCGAACGGCTGCGCGAGGCGAACGCCCTGCGCGGGCTGGTGCAGTCGGCCGGCCTGGTGGTCGGCCCGGCGGTGGCGGGCGCGCTGGTGGCGCTGGCCGGCCCCGGCGGCGCGCTGGCCGTGGACGCGGTGAGCTTCGCCGTCAGCGCCGCCTTCCTCGCCCGGCTGCGGCCGCGGCCCGCCTCGGCCTCGGACGCCCCGTCGGGAGGCAGCTTCCTCGCGGAGCTCCGGGAGGGCTGGAGCCATGTGCGGTCCAGGAGTTGGGTCTGGTCCGGCATGGCGGCGATGGGCGTCTACCACGTGGTGGTGCTGCCCTCGATCTTCGTCCTCGGGCCGGTCCTCGCCGACCGGGAGTGGAACGGGGCCGAGGGCTGGTCGATCGTCACGGTCGCCTTCGGCGTCGGCGCGGTCGCCGGTGACCTGCTGGCCTACCGCCTGCGCCCCGCACGGCCGTTGGCATTCGGCGCCGCCGCCCTGGCGGTCGCCTCCTGCCAGGCCGTGATCATCGGGGCCGGTCCGTCGGTGTGGGTGGTGGCAGGCCTGGAGGCCGTCACGGGGGTCGCGGTCTCGCTCTTCTTCGTCCTCTGGGAGACCAGCCTCCAGACCCACATCCCCGAGCACGCCCTCTCCCGGGTCAGCTCCTACGACTTCCTCCTCTCCTCCGGCCTGATGCCCCTCGGCCTGGTCGTGGCCGGCCCGGTCGCCTTCGCCGCGGGCCTCCGCCCGACCCTCTACGCCATGAGCGCCATCGGCGTCGCCTCCGCCCTCCTCCTACTCACCGTCCCGACGGTCCGTCACCTCACCGACCACACCGAGCAGTCCGTCCTGGCCGGTGAAGGTCGACCAGCGAGCACGACAGGGTGAATCCAGGCGGGGCCGAGCCCGAAAGGCCTCCGGATACGGGACACTGCGCTCCAGGGACCGGCCACCCGGCCGTTACCGGCAAGCCAGACGAGGAGGTCGGGATGGATGGGCACGGTCAGGCTGCGGAGGAACCTCAGGCGCGGCCGATCACCGCTCAGGTGACGGTCACGGGGCCGGAGGCAGCCGCACTGCGGGAGCTCGCCGCTGTTCTCGGGCGACCGGCGGAGGCGCTCGCACTGGAGTACTTGACCGGTGCCCTGAAACTGCCGACCACCGCCATCGGCGAGAGCGAGTTCGCGGATTGGGCCCTGTTCGACGGACCCGAAGACCTGGCCGCCACCGCCGACCACCACCTGGCCGAGGGCTTCGGCCGATGACCGCCGCCCCGCCGGCAGTGACGCCGCCGGACTTCGCGGTTGTCGACACCGGTGTGCTGTTGGCTGCCTTCAACGCGCGTGACAGTCTTCACCGAGCCGGGGTGGTCACGCTGAACCTGCCGAAGACCCTGATCATCTCGCCGTTGGTCCTGGCCGAGCTGGATCACCTCCTGCACGTCCGCTCCGGGGAGCAGGCCTCCGTCGACGCCGTCACCCGGATCGGTGCGCTTGCCGGCCAGGGACGAGTCCAGATCGCCATGGTCGACCGTCTGGTGTTGACGGAAGCGGAGCAGTTGATGCGCCGTCATCTCGGCCAGGCCCTCGGGCTCGCCGACTGCGTCAACGCGGCGCTTGCCTGGCGCCTCAGTCGGCCCGCGTTGCTGACCTTCGACAAGCACTACAGCGCCGTCCTTGCCCCGCGACGTTCCGGTGAGAAGCCACTCGAGGTCCATCCCGGCTGAGGGCGGCCGGGTTGTCCGCCGACGTCCTACCCGCCCGAGCGGCCCAGAGGCGCTGCGGGGACACCGTCCGGCTGTCCGGTGGGGTTGGTCAGAGGCCGAACATGGCCAGGCACTCGGGGGACAGGCCTGTCACCGAGGCCCGGGGGTGTTCGACGGCGGACCAGTCGGCGCGGGTGAGGCGGAGGCGGTCGGAGACCAGGGCGTCGGTGCCGCGGGCGTCGACGGAGATGCCGTCCGGGCGGTAGCCGAGCTTGCGGGAGACGGCTTGGGAGGGGTGGTTGTCCTGGAAGACGGTGGTGAGTGCGGCGGCGGCGCCGAGGTGGTCGAAGGCGAGGGTCAGGAGTCCGGCGCGGGCCTCGGTGCCGTAGCCCTGGCGCTGGTGGTCGAGGCCGAGCCAGGACCAGGTGGTGACCTGCCGGGTCACCGGGAAGGCGCGGCCGTTGAGCGCGACCAGACCCAGGGGCAGGCCGTCGAGGAAGACCCCCAACTGGAGCCCCCAGTCCGAGGGTTCCCACTCCGCCAGGTCGGCCCAGTGGCCGCGCAGGACACTGCGCTCTCGCTCGGACGGGGAGCCCTCGGTCCAGGGGGTGAGGAAGGGCCGTTCGTCCGGGTGGTGCACGCCCCGGCCCGCGAGGTGGGCGAGGTCGGCGAGTTCGGCCTCGCGGGGAAGGCGGAGCCGGAGGCGCGGGGTGTGGATGGTCAGGCCGTACAGCGGCCACAGGTCCGAGAGCAGGTCCGAGAGCATCCGCCCATGATTCAGCCCGGCAGGGTCCGGGTGCATCTCAATTGGACGGTGATGGGGCGGGGTTGTGCGGGCGCAGCCCGTGCGCCAGGGCTGACGCCTCGTCGGAGCGGAGCAGGGTGAGGAGGTGGTGGGCCTCGGCGGGGCGGGGGGAGGCGGCGAGGACGGCGGCGGAGAAGGTGGTGGTGATGGCGGTGGGGCCGGGGAGGGGGCCGAGGAGGCGGATGCCGGGGTGGGCGGTGAGTTCGCTGCGCTGTTGGAAGGCCAGGTCGGCGGTGCCGTCCTGGAGGAGGGCGGCGACCGGGACGCCGGGCGGGGCCTGACGGAGGGTGAGGCGGTCGGCGAGGCCGAGGCGGGAGAGGAGGGTGAGGACGGCGGTGCCGCTGGGGCCGGTGGAGTGGGCGATCGTCGTGGCGGAGAGGAGGAGGGCGCGGAGGTCGTCGACCGTGGCGAGGGGGGAGGGTGGGGCGGAGGCCGGGACGGCGGCGAGGGTTTCGGAGTCCCAGAGGGGGAGGGGCCGGGCGGCGAGGTGGCCTTCGCGGTCGAGGGCGGCGAGGGCGTCGTCGGCGAGCACGGCCAGGTCGGCGCGGGCACCCGCGCGGATGCGGCGGGCGGTCTCGACGCCGCCGGCGGCCTCGAAGCGCGCGGGCAGGCCCCGGGCGGTGAGGGCGGCGAGCAGTGGACGGACGGCCATCGAGGAGAGACCGAGGAGCGGTCGGGAGTCGGTCGGGAGCTCGTTCACCAGGATGCCTTCGGTGTGGGGTGGGGGCGGGATGGGAGACTGACGGGATGAGTACGTCCCGGGTCACGGCGGCCGGCAAGGTCCTCCAGGTGCTGGCGCTCTTCGACCGCGAGCACCCCGCGCTGACGCTGTCCGAGATCGCCCGCCGCACCGGCCAGGCGGTCAGCACGACGCACCGCGTGGTGGCCGAGCTGGCGGCCTGGGGTGCGTTGGAGCGGGCCGAGGACGGCTCCTGGCACGTGGGGCTGCGGCTGTGGGAGATCGCCTCCGGCTGTCCGCGGACCCAGATCCTGCGGGACGCCGCGCTGCCGTTCATGCAGGACCTGTACGAAGTCACCCACGAGAACGTCCAGTTGGCGGTCCGGGAGGGCACCGAACTGGTCTTCGTGGAGCGGATCGCCGGGCACCGTTCGGTGGACCTGCTGACCATGGTGGGCACACGCTTCCCGGTCGGCTCGACCGGGATGGGGCGGGTGCTGCTGGCGTACGCGCCGAGGGAGCTGCAGGAGGAGGTGCTGGCCGCGCCGCTGCGGGCCTGGACGGCGCACACGGTGACGGACCCGAAGGAGCTGCGCGCGCAACTGGACCTGATCCGGCGCGAGCAGGTCTTCGTGAGCGACCGTCAGCTCCAGGAGGAGACCGTGGCGGTGGCCGCCCCGGTGCGGATCGGCCGGACCGGGCCGGTCGGCGCGGTGCTGGGGATCGTGGTGGCGGCGCGGGGCGCGGACCGGGCGCGCAGGTTGCGCGAGCCCTTGCTGAGGGCGGTGCACGGGATCTCCGAGGAGTTGGGGCGGCGGGCCCGGACGGCGCTCTGAGGACTTGGTGAGGGTGTCGATCCTGCCCGGTGGGAGGGGGCTGGGGGTGAGGCTTTCCGCCTGACGGAAAGGGTGGCGACGCGGCGGGGCGCAGGGTGTCAGCGTTCGGGGCGTACCCAGCACCTACTCCACCCTCCAAGGAGCCACTGTGTCCGAAACCGCCGTCGACACCGTCACCGAGGTGCCTGTCGCTGTGGTCGGGGCCGGCCCGGCGGGGCTGATGCTGGCTCATCTGCTGGGCCGGGCGGGCGTGGAGAGCGTCGCCGTCGACCTGCGGACCCGCGCGGAGATCGAGACCACTCACCGGGCCGGCATCCTGGAGGCCGACGTGGCCCGGGACCTGGTGGAGACCGGGGTGAGCGACCGGATCCTGCGCGAGGGGCACGAACACACCGGCACCGAACTGCGGGTGGCCGGCCGCCCGTACCGGATCGACTTCCAGGAACTGGTCGGCGCCTCGGTCTGGCTCTACCCGCAGACGGAGGTCTTCAAGGACCTCGCCGACGCCCGCGAACGCGACGGCGGGACGGTCCACTTCGGGGTCCGCGACACCGAGGTGTCGGACGTCGGCACCACCGCGCCCCGGGTGCGGTTCACCGCCGCCGACGGGACGCGGCACGAACTGCGGGCCCGCTACGTGGTCGGCGCCGACGGCTCCCGCTCCACCTGCCGCGACCTGGTGCCCGAGCGGCACCGGACCAGGCACGGCGCCGAGTACCCGTTCGCCTGGTTCGGCGTGATGGCCCAAGCGGCGCCCAGCGCGCCGGAGTTGGTCTACGCGCACTCCGCCCGCGGCTTCGCGCTGATCAGCCGACGGACCGAGGACGTGCAGCGGATGTACTTCCAGTGCGCCCCGCACGAGCGGGTCGAGGACTGGCCGGAGGAGCGGATCTGGGCCACCCTCCAGGCCCGGGTGGCGGGCGAGGACGGCTTCCGGCTGACCGAGGGGCCGGTCCTGGAGCGGACGGTGCTGCGCTTCCGCTCCTTCGTCCAGGAGCCGATGCGCTGGGGTTCGCTGCTGCTCGCCGGTGACGCGGCGCACACCGTGCCGCCGACCGGCGCCCGCGGGCTGAACCTGGCGCTGCACGACGTCAAGGTGCTGGCCGGTGCGCTGGTGCGCGCCCTCGGGCGGGAGGGCGAGCCGGCGCTGGACGAGTACCAGCCGGCCGCGCTGCGCCGGGTCTGGCGGGCCCAGCACTTCTCCTCCTGGATGACCCGGCTGCTGCACACCCCGCCCGGGGCCACCGCGTTCGAGCTGCGGCGCCAACTCGGCGAGCTGGACTGCGTGGTGGGCACCCGGGCGGGACGCACTTACCTGGCCGAGCAGTACACCGGCTGGCCCTCCGCCGGTCGCTGACACCCCGACACCCTCTCAGGAGCGCCCCACGTGATCATCGACAGCCACGGTCACTTCACCACCGCCCCACCCCAGCTCGCCGCCTGGCGGGAGCGCCAGATCGCGGCGGCCGGCTCACCGGCCGACGCCCCCGACCCGGACGAACTCTCGATATCCGACGAGGAGTTGATCCGAGCGGTCGGGGAGAACCAGCTGCGCATGATGGACGAGCGCGGCACCGACTTGATGGTCTTCTCCCCGCGAGCCAGCTTCATGGCCCACCACGTCGGCGACTTCGCGGTCTCGGCCACGTGGGCCCGGATCTGCAACGACCTGGTACACCGGGTCGCCACCCTGCTCCCCGAGCGCTTCGCGATGGGCGCGATGCTCCCGCAGTCGCCCGGCGTCGACCCGGCGAGCTGCCTGCCGGAGCTGCGGCGCGCGGTGGAGGAGCTGGGCGCGGTCGCTGTCAACCTCAACCCCGATCCCTCCGGCGGCAGTTGGACCGCCCCGCCGCTCACCGACCGGAGCTGGTACCCGCTGTACGAGGCGCTGGTGGAGTACGACGTCCCGGCAATGGTGCACGTCTCCACCTCTTGCAACCCGGCCTTCCACACCACCGGCGCGCACTACCTGAACGCCGACACCACCGCCTTCATGCAGCTGCTCCAGGGCGACCTGTTCGCCGACTTCCCCACCCTGCGCCTGGTCATCCCGCACGGCGGGGGCGCCGTCCCCTACCACTGGGGCCGGTTCCGCGGCCTGGCGCAGGCGCTCGGACGGCCGGAGCCCGAGGAACTCCTGGGCCGCAACGTGTACTTCGACACCTGCGTCTACCACCAGCCCGGCATCGACCTGCTCACCCGGGTCGTCCCCGCCGAGGCGCTGCTCTTCGCCAACGAGATGATCGGCGCCGTCCGCGGCACCGACCCGCGCACCGGCCACCACTACGACGACACCCGCCGCTACCTCGACGCGACCGAGCACCTCACCGAGGCCCAGCGCGCCGACGTCCTCGGCGGCAACGCCCTGCGCGTCCACCCCCGCCTGGCCGCCCGCCTGGCCACTCGCCCTGGCCACCCCGCCCGCTGACGACCCCTCAGGAGGACACCCGTGGAACACCCCGAACTCGGCCTGGTCCGCACCTCGATCACCCGCGCCGACCCCGCCGCCGTCGACGCGCTCTCCGCCTTCGGCGTGGCCACCGTCCACGAGGCGATGGGCCGCACCGGCCTGACCCGTCCGTACCTGCGCCCCGCCTACCCCGGCGCCCGCCTCTGCGGCACCGCCGTCACCGTCCTCCTCCAGCCCGGCGACAACTGGATGCTGCACGTGGCGGCGGAGCAACTGCGGCCCGGCGACGTGGTGGTGGCCGCCTGCACCACCGAGAGCGAGGACGGCTTCTTCGGCGAACTGCTCGCCACCTCGTTCCGGGCCCGGGGCTGCGCCGGGCTGGTCGTCGACGGCGGGGTCCGGGACGTGGCCGAGCTGGCGGCGATGGACTTCCCGGTCTTCGCCCGCGCCGTCAACGCCCGCGGCACGGTCAAGGCCACCCTGGGGTCGGTCAACGTCCCGGTGGTGTGCGCCAACGCGCTGGTCCGGCCCGGCGACGTGGTGCTGGCCGACGCCGACGGCGTGGTGGTGGTGCCGCGCGAGCGGGCCGCCGAGGTGGCCGCGGCCGCGGCGGTGCGCGAGGCCAACGAGGCCGGCAAGCGCGAGCGGCTGGCGGCCGGCGAGCTCGGTCTGGACATGTACGGCATGCGCGGCCCGCTGGCCGCGCTCGGACTGCGCTACGAGGACTGACCATGGCCGTCGAGAAGACCCCGGGCTGGCTGGAGTGGGACCCGGCCCCGTCCCGGCCCCGACTCGCCCTGCCGGAGGGGGCGGTGGACGCGCACTGTCACGTCTTCGGCCCCGCCGACACCTTCCCCTACGCCCCCGAGCGCAAGTACACCCCGTGCGACGCCTCCGCCGAGCAGCTCTTCGCCCTGCGGGACCACCTCGGGCTGGTCCGCAACGTGATCGTCCAGGCCACCTGCCACGGCGCCGACAACCGGGCCCTGGTCGACGCGCTGCGCCGCTCCGGCGGCCGGGCCCGGGGCGTGGCCACCGTTCGGCCCGGGGTGTCCGAGGCGGAGCTGCGGGAGCTGCACGAGGCGGGCGTGCGCGGAGTCCGGTTCAACTTCGTCCGCCGGCTGGTGGACGTCACCCCGGCCGAGGAGCTGCGGGAGGTGGTGGAGCGGATCGCGCCGTTCGGCTGGCACGTGGTGCTCTACTTCGAGGCCGCCGACCTGGCGGAGCTCGCCGAGTTCTTCCTCTCCGTCCCGGTCCCGCTGGTGGTCGACCACCTGGGCCGGCCGGACGTCTCCAGGGACGTGGACGGCCCGGAGTTCGGCGCCTTCCTCGACTTCCTCCGGGCCCGGGAGGACATCTGGTGCAAGGTCAGCTGCCCGGAGCGGCTCTCGCTGACCGGCCCGCCGGCGCTGGACGGCGAGCGGGACGCGTACCGGGACGTGGTGCCGTTCGCCCGGCGGGTGGTCGAGGAGTTCCCCGACCGGGTGCTCTGGGGCACCGACTGGCCGCACCCCAACCTGACCGGCCACATGCCCGACGACGGCCTGCTGGTCGACCACCTGACACACCTCGCCCCGAGCGAAGGGCTGCTGCGAGGCCTGCTGGTGGACAATCCGATGCGCCTCTACTGGCCCGAAGAGTACGGGAGTTGAGCGGGATGGACCGAACGTACCGGCTGGTGCCGGGCACCACGATCTTCGACGCCGAGCAGTCCGCCAAGGGCTACCACCTCAACCAGTTCTGCATGTCGCTCACCACCGCCGAGAACCGGGCCGCCTACCTGGCCGACGAGCGCGCCTACCTGGACGCCTGGCCGCTGCGCGAGGAGCAGCGGCGGGCGCTGCTGGAGCGTGACCTCAACGCCGCGATAGCCGAGGGCGGGAACATCTACTTCCTCGCCAAGTGGGGTGCCACGCTGGGTCTTTCGTTCCAGCAGATGGCGGGCTCGATGACCGGCATGACCGAGGAGGAGTACCGCGCGATGATGGTCGCCGGCGGCCGCCCGGCGGGGCAGCGGCTGGACCACGCCGTGCTGGAGGCCGCCCATGCGGAGCCGGCCGGACGGGCCCGGATATCGGCCGCCGTCTTCACCTCGCACGTGCCGGCCATCGGTGCCGCGATGGATCACGGGAAGACCCAGGAGCCGTACTGGCAGCCGGTGTTCGAGGGGTACGAAGCGACCCGGCGGTGGGCCCGGGAGAACGTTCCGGACGTGGTGGTGCTGGTCTACAACGACCACGCCACCGCCTTCGACCTCTCCCTGGTCCCCACCTTCGTGCTCGGCACCGGCGCGGCCTTCCCCGTCGCCGACGAGGGCTACGGCCCCCGCCCGGTGCCGGATGTCGAGGGCGACCCGGAGTTCGCCGCGCACCTCGCGCACTCCCTGATCCGGGAGGACTTCGACCTGACGCTGGCGCAGGAGATGGCGGTGGACCACGGGTTGACGGTGCCGCTCTCGCTGGTCTTCGGCGAGGTGGAGCGCTGGCCCTGCAAGGTGATCCCGTTCCACGTCAACGTGGTGCAGTACCCCGTGCCCTCCGGCGCGCGCTGCTTCGCCCTCGGTCGGGCCCTGCGCCGGGCCGTGGAGTCCTACCACCGGCCGCTGAACGTCCAGGTCTGGGGGACGGGCGGGATGAGCCACCAACTCCAGGGACCGCGCGCCGGGTTGATCAACCGGGAGTGGGACAACGCCTTCCTGGACCGGCTGGTGGACGATCCGGCGGGCCTGGCCTCGGTGCCCCACCTGGAGTACGTCGAACAGGCCGGGTCGGAGGGCATCGAGCTGGTGATGTGGCTGATCGCGCGCGGCGCGCTGAGCGACGTCGACGGCGGCGGCACCGTCTCGGCCGACCACCGCTTCTACCACGTGCCGGCGTCCAACACCGCCGTCGGCCACCTCATCCTGACCAACCACAGCCTGACCGACCACAGCCCGGCCAGCCACAGCCCGGCCGGCCACACCCTGACCAACCACCCGCAGCCGCACGCCGGTTCTGCGGAGGAGGAGTGACATGAGCGAGCACCAGCCCCTGCGGATCGCCCTCGCGGGCGGCGGCGCCTTCGGTGCCAAGCACGCCGCCGCCCTGCGCCGGATCGAGGGCGTGGAGGTGGCCGCCGTGGTCAGCTCCGGCCTGGAGAGCGCGCGGAAGTTCGCCGCCGAGCACGGGATCGGCCGGGCCGCCGCCGACCTGGACGAGGTACTGGGGATGGACGACGTGGACGCCGTCGTCCTGGCCACCCCCACGCCGATGCACGCCGCCCAGACCCTGGCCTGCCTGGAGGCCGGCAAGCACGTCCAGGTGGAGATCCCGGTCGCCGCCTCGCTGCCGGACGCCGAGGCCTGCGTCGCGGCGCAGGAGCGCACCGGCCTGGTCGCGATGGCCGGGCACACCCGGCGCTTCAACCCGAGCCACCAGTGGATCCACCGCCGGGTCGCGGCCGGGGAGTTCAGCATCCAGCAGCTGGACGTGCAGACCTACTTCTTCCGCCGCAGCAACCTCAACGCTCTCGGGCAGGCGCGGAGTTGGACCGACCACCTGCTCTGGCACCACGCCGCGCACACCGTCGACCTGTTCGCGTACCAGACCGGCTCGCCGATCGTGAGGGCCAACGCCGTCCAGGGTCCGGTCCACCCCGAGCTGGGCATCGCGATGGACATGTCGATCCAGCTGCAGGCGGAGAGCGGAGCGATCTGCACCCTCTCGCTCTCCTTCAACAACGACGGCCCGCTCGGCACCTTCTTCCGCTACATCGGCGACACCGGCACCTACCTCGCCCGCTACGACGACCTGCTGACGGGGAAGGACGAACCGGTGGACGTCAGCGGGGTCGACGTCTCGCTGGACGGCATCGAGCTCCAGGACCGCGAGTTCGTCGCCGCGATCAGGGAGGGCCGCGAGCCGAACGCCTCACTGGCGCAGGTGCTGCCCTGCTACCGCACCCTGGCCGACCTGGAGCGGCAACTCGAGGGCTGACCCGTCGGTGGTTCGGCTGACCGGAAGGGGGACGGGAGGGGAGGATGGGGTCATGTGCGGTCGCTTCGTCTCCACCTCCACCCCGTCCGACATCGCCCAGCTGCTGCGCGCGGTGGTCTGGCCCTCCGCCGAGACCCTGGCGCCGTCCTGGAACGTCGCGCCGACCGATCCGGTGGCCGCAGTGCTGGAACGGGTCGACCGGGAGACGGGGGAGCTCGTGCGGCGGGTCGAGGCGCTGCGGTGGGGGCTGGTGCCGTCCTGGTCCAAGGACCCCAAGGCCGGGGCACGCCTGATCAACGCGCGGGTGGAGACGGCGCACGAGAAGCCCTCCTTCCGCAAGGCCTTCGCGGCGCGGCGCTGCGTGGTGCCGGGGGACGGCTACTTCGAGTGGAAGCCGGTCGAGGCCGGGGAAGGGCGCAAGGCCTTCAAGCAGCCGTACTACCTCCACCGCCCGGACGGCGTACCGCTGTTGATGGCCGGACTGTACGAGTACTGGCGGGACCGCGCGGTGACCGCGGACGACGATCCGGCCGCCTGGCTGGTCACCTGCACCGTCCTCACCACCGAGGCGGTGGATGCGGCCGGCCGGGTCCACGACCGGATGCCCGTCACCCTGCACCCCGACCACCTGGACGCCTGGCTCGACCCGGAGCTCGCGGAGGTGGAGGAACTGCGCGCCCTGCTCTCCGTCCCCGCCGCCGAGCTGGCGATCCGGCCGGTGGCCACCGCCGTGAACAGCGTCCGCTCGAACGGGCCGCAGCTGCTCGCCGAGGTCGAGGACCCGCTGGCCGGGATCACCGGAGGGCACTACTCCTGAGGCCCGCTGACGTGCCGTCGGAAAAAACCGGTTGCCGCGACCGCCGGTCTTCAGCATGATCGCACCCATGGACAAGTGACGGCTGCCTCCGAGCATCCAACCCAGCGCGCAGGACCACGATCCCGCCCTCGGCGTGGGCGAACCGCCCCCGGGGTGACGACGCGCGCTCCCGTCCTGTCCAGAGAGCGATCACCCACATGCATACCAATCGCAAGGCCCGTTGGGCCGTGCGCCAGTTCGGCCTGCCCGCCGTCGTCCGGCCCTGCCCGGACTGCCCCTCCACCCGGCACCGCGCCTCCGGCAAGATCCGGGTCAACGCCAGCGGCAAGCTCCTCGACGTCTGGCTGCTCCTCAGCTGCGCGGGCTGCGACCGCACTTCCAAGGTCCCCGTCCACGAGCGGACCCACGTCTCCTCCCTCGACCCGGCCCGCCTGGTCGCCTACGAGACCAACGACCCCGTCGTGGTACGGGAGTTGACGATGAGCGCGTCACTCGCCGCCAAGAACGGCCACCGCCTGGACTGGGCGGGAACCTGGGAGCTCGACACCCGGATGCCGCTCTACGCCCTCGACGACCCCCGGGCCTTCGAGGTCCTGGTCCACTTCGACCTCCCGGCCCCGATCCGCGCGGAACGCCTCCTCGGTCTCGGCCTCGGCCTCAGCCGTGGTGACCTCCGCCGCCTGGTGGGCGACGGCCGTGTCCACCTCCCCGTCCCCCTGGACGCCAAGGTCCACCGGGACTTCACCTTCACCCTCCACGGCCCCGGCGCGGTCGAGGCCGCCCGGGGCCGGGTGGACGTGGGCCGGCTACCGGAACCGGAGCAGATGGAGCGCTCCGCCTAGCGCGGACGCCGAGGCGGCCGCTCCCGGCGCCGGTGCCCTGAGCCTCAGAGCACCGGCGCCTGCCCGCCGTCGCAGCGCATCGCCGTGCCGGTCACGTACGCCGCCGGGGCGCCGCACAGGAAGGCGGCGCAGGCGGCGAACTCGGCCGGGGTGCCGTAGCGGTGGGCCGGGATGGCGGCGGCGGAGGCCGCGCTGACGGCGTCCGGGGCCGTGCCGTCGCGGGTGGCCCGGGCCGCGTCCAGCCGGGCGACCCGGTCGGTGGCGATCCGGCCGGGCAGCAGCAGGTTGACGGTCACGCCGTCGGCGGCGCAGTCGGCGGCCAGCATCTTGAGGTAGGCGGCCAGCGCGGTGCGGCCGATGCCGGAGAGGGCCAGGTCACCGATCGGGGCGACCACCGCGCCGGAGCCGATCGCCAGTACCCGGCCCCAGCCTTGGCGCCGCATGTGCGGCAGGGTGAGCGAGACCAGCCGGTGATGCACCGTCAGCAGCGAGTCCACGGCGGGGCCGAGCTCCTCGGCGGCCAGCTCGGTGACGGTGGCCGGCCGAGGCCCGGGGCCGTTGAGCACCAGGATGTCCACCGGCCCGTACGCCTCGGTGGCCCGGGCCACCAACTGCTCCGGCCCGCCGGGGGCCAGCAGGTCGGCGGCCACGCCCACGGCCTCCGGCAGCCCCGCCGCGACCTCCCGGGCCAGCTCGGCCCGGCGCCCGCTGACCACGACCCGGGCCCCCTCGGCGGCCAGCGCCTCGGCCACCGCCCGCCCGAGCCCCGAGGTGGAGGCGCAGACCAGGGCGGTGCGCCCCGCGATCCCCAAGTCCATCTCGGGCGGCCTTACTTGACGGCCTGGCGGACGGTGTTGCGCAGCGTCCCGACCCGCTCCACCACCGCCTCGACCCGGTCGCCGTCCTTGATCCAGCCCGCACCCGGCGTGCCGGTGGAGATCACCGAGCCGGCCTCCAAGGTCATGCCGCCGGAGAAGTGGGCGACCTGCCAGTGCGGGTCCCGCAGCATGGCGGAGACGGTGTTGGAGGCGATGGTCTCGCCGTTGACCAGGGTGGTGATCCGGATCGAGGAGAGCTCGCCCACCTCGTCCGGGGTGACGATCCAGGGGCCGAGCGAGCAGAAGGTGTCGAAACCCTTGGCCCAGGGGATGTAGCGCGGGTTGATCCGGATCGCGTCCTCGGCGGTCATGTCCAGGACGGTGGTGTAGCCGAAGATCACCGAGGCGGCCTCCTCGGGGGCGACGTCCTTGCAGGTCCGGCCGATGACCAGGCCGAGCTCGGCCTCGGCGGTGACGCGCTGGGACTGGGTGGGCAGCACGATCTCGTCCCCGTGGCCGATCACGCAGCTGCTCGGCCGCAGGTACGAGCCGGGGGAGCCGGTGGGCTGCTGGGCACCCAGGTCGGCGGCGTGGCCGCCGAAGTTGAGGCCCACGCCCCAGATCTTGGGCGGCTGACGGTAGATCGGCCCGAGGGTGCTCTCGTCCAGCGGGACGGCCAGCCCGGCGGCCCGGGGATCGGCCAGCGCCGCCCGGATCAGCTCGGTCTGGCCCTCGGTGACGACCTCGAACAGCGTCGGCCCGAGCTCGGTGCCGGTCAGCTCGGCGAGTGCGCTGAGCGGTACGACGCCGCCCTCGGCGGCGATGCCGACGTCGGTCCGGCCGTTCAGGGTGAGGGTGCACAGGCGCATGGGGACAACTCCGGTTCAGTGGCGGGTGGTTCGGTGTGAGGTAGGTGAGGCGGTGGGCTCAGCCGGCGGCGAGGGCGAGCGAGCGGTGCGGGGTGCGCGGAGCCCGCTCGCGCAGGGCGGCGCGGACCAGGTTGAGCAGGGCGAAGCGGGCCGGGCCGCCCGGGGTCCCGGCCACCTCGGTGGCCAGGCCGACGTGCAGCAGCTCCTGGACGGCGAGGGCGGTCCGCAGCTTCGGCAGGCCGGTCTGCAGGCCGATCCGCTCGATCGTCCAGCCGTCCGGGTGGTCGGCCAGTCGCAGCGCCAACTCACGGGTGGTGGAGGTAAGTTGACCGATCAGCCGGTGGGTGGCCGCCGCCGGGCCGGCCCCGGTCGAGGGGTGGGCGGCCAGCTCGGCGGGCTCACTGCGGGCCATCTCCAAGAGCTCCGGCACGGAGAGCACGGTGGCCCAGCAGGCCGCCGATTCGAGCGCCCCGGGCAGCCCGTCCAGCAGGTCGCAGACCTCGGCGAGCGCACCGAGCTCGCCCGCACCCAGCTCGCCCGCGCCGGGCGTCCGGGCCGGCCGCAGCTCGGTGAGCCGCCGCAGCAGGTAGGCCAGCGCGGGTCCGCCGTCGGCCGCGCCCTGGCGCCGCCCGGCCAGCGGGGCCAGCGGCAGCCGGTGGCGCCCGGGCAGCCCCTGCGGATCGCGCCCGGTCTCCAGCACGCTCAACCCCGGGCACTCCCGGAGCAGTGCCCAGACCGTCTCCTGGGCCACCGCCCCGTGGTCGTTCCCGTCCAGCACCAGCAGCCCCGGCCGGTCCCCGAGCTGCCGGGCCAGCCGGTGCGCCCGGGTGCCCGGCCCGCCGGTCAGCTCCGCCGCCGCCCCGCCGCGCCCGGCGCCCCGGCCGGATGCGGGGCGCGCGGCCCCGGCCTCCGCCGGGGGCAGGCGGACCCAGTGCACCGGGACGGTCCGCTCCTCCTGGACGGCCCGGGCGGCGGCCGCCGCGAGCTGGGTCTTGCCGACCCCGGCGAACCCGGAGACCACGGTGTAGCGGTCCGCCTCGTCCAGCAGGCGGCCGACCAGGTGGTCGAGCTCCTCGGCGCGCCCGATCAGCGGGCGGGCCAGCAGCCGGACCGGCGGCTCCAGGGAATCGAGCAGGGCCTCCTCGCCCGACCGGCCGGCCGCCAGCTCGAAGGAGAGCTGCTCCTCCGGGCCGAGCCGCAGCGCCGTGGCCAGCAGCCGGACGGTCTCGCGGCGCGGCGCGCCGACCTGCCCGAGCTCCAGGTTCCGCACCGCCCGCACGCTGACGGTGGAGAGCCCGGCCAGCGCCCGCTGGCTCAGCCGGGCCCTGCGGCGATAGCGTTGTAATTTGCTGCCGAATTCCTCGGCAGATGGTTCGTCAACTCTCGCGAAATGTTCCGGCATTCCCGTAAGGGAATTCATTCCAGCCCCCGTAGCCAGATGAATGCGACGGGAGGAGAGTATGGCAGCCCCCCCAAAAATGGACCACGGTAGTTCCGGTTACTCCGTCATGATCACCGCGATTTCCTTCACCAACTGCTCCGAGGGGCGTACCCGGTCCACCTCGGCCACCGCCGCCATCAGCTCGAACACGTCCACCCCGGTCGCCTCCGCGCAGCGGCTGAGCAGCGGGAAGAAGCTGGAGTGGGTGCGGGTCAGCCCGCCGAGCACCTGGAAGGTCCGGTCGTCCGGCAGCCGCGGGATCGGGCGGACCACGGCCTCGCTGAGCTCGGAGAGCGCCCGGTGGTCGTACCGGCCCTCGAGCCCGCTGCGGGACAGGATGGCGGTGAAGGCCTCGGTCACGGTGTTGCCCGCGCCGCGCCCGATGCCGTCCAGGGTGGTGTCCACGTACCGCGCGCCGTGCTGCGCGGCGGCCAGCGCGTTGGCGTTGGCCAGGCCCAGGTTGTCGTGGCCGTGGAAGCCCAGCGGCACCCGCGCCTCGGCGCCCACCCGGGCGAAGAGGTCGGCCACCTCGCCGGGCAGGTAGCCACCGACCGAGTCGACCAGGTAGACCGCCTCGGCCCCGTACCCGGCGCACCGGCGGACCATCCCGACCACCTGCTCGGGCGTGTACACGTTGGTCTTCATCAGGTTCACGAAGACCCGCAGCCCGAGCTCCCGGGCCAGTTCGGCGAAGGGCGCGGCCGGGCCCACGTCGGTGATGTCCACCCCGATCCGGACGAAGTCCATGCCCGCCGCGGCCGCCGCCCGCAGGTCGTTCTCGCAGGCCAGCCCGGGGATGCAGAACATCCCCCAGGCGGCCGAGCTCAGCGTCCGCTCGGCGAGCTCGAAGGAGCGCGCGTCCGACACCAGGCTGGGCCGGCCCAGCGTCTCGCCGGCCCCCAGCCCGAGCCCGTGGCCGAGCTCGACCAGGCCGATCCCGGCAGCCTCCAGGCCGCTGAGCACCGAGGTGACGGTCTCCTCGGTGAACTGGAAATCAACGGAATAACTACCGTCCCGCAGCGTGCAGTCGAGAATCTCCATGTGGCACTCCCCTGGCCGTCGGAAAAAAGCGATGCCTTTCACGCTACGGACTCCGACGGCTCGGGAGCGGCACAGGGGGGAGGCAGTTTCGGTGCGGCCGCGAGCTGACAGAATGCCTCCCCGAGGACGCCCGCGAACCTTGTGGGCGCGAATGCGCGGATGCCAGAATCACCGAGCAGACAGAAAGGGAAATTCGCCCATGCCGCACGCCGAGGCCACCGACGGGACCCGCATCGCCTACCAGCTCCGGGGGGAGGGCGCCCCGCTGGTCCTGCTCGCCGGGCAGGCGAACAACCACCACTGGTGGGACGGGGTCCGGGAGGACTTCCACACCTCCCGCAGCACCCTCACCCTCGACTACCGGGGCACCGGCGACAGCGACAAGCCGGACGTGCCCTACAGCACCCGGCTGCTCGCCGAGGACCTGCGGGCGGTGCTCGACGAACTCGGCATCGAGCGCGCCGACGTGTACGGCACCTCGATGGGCGGGCGGGTCGCCCAGTGGTTCGCCGCCGACCAGCCGCACCGGGTCGGCACGTTGGTGCTCGGCTGCACCTCGCCCGGCGGCCCGCGGGCCGTCGAGCGGGACCAGTCCGTCCGCCGCGCGCTGGCCGACCGCGACCCGGCCGTCTCCCGGGCCGCCCTGCTCGACCTGATGTACACGCCCGGCTGGCTGGCCGCCAACCCCGGCCCGTACCGGACCCTCGGCGACCCCGGCATGCCCGCCCACGCCCGGGGCCACCACCTGGTGGCCAGCAACCGGCACGACGCCTGGGACGTACTGCCGGGCCTGACCTGCCCGACGCTGGTGCTGCACGGCACCGACGACCTGCTCAACCCCACGGTCAACGCCCACCTGCTGGCCGACCGGATCCCCGGCGCCCGGCTCGAGCTCATCGCCGGGGCGCGGCACGCCTACTTCGAGGAGTTCCGCGCCGTCGCCGGGCCACTCGTCCTGGACTTCCTCGGCTGAGGCCTGCCGCGCCCCGCGGCCGGCCCGGTGGCCGGGGCGGTGGCCGGGGCGCCCGACTCAAGGAGGCCTCGATGCCCACGCACCTGCCACTGTTCGTCCTGACCACCTGGCTGCTGGCCATGCTGCCGGGGGCCGGGCACGCCCTGATGATGCGTCAGACCCTGGAGGGCGGGCTGCGCACCGCCCGGGTGACCATCGCCGGCAACGCGACCGGGCTGCTGCTCTGGTCCTTCTCGGCCGCCGCCGGGCTCTCCGCGCTGCTGCTCGCCAACCCGAGCGTCTACGCGGTGGTCCGGATCGCGGGCGGGGTGGTGCTGCTCCTGCTCGGCGTCAGCACCCTGCGGGCCAAGCGCGGCGCCGCCCGCCCGGCCGACGCCCCGGCCCGCCGCTGGGGCGCCTTCGGCACCGGACTGGCCACCAACCTCGGCAATCCCAAGGCGGGCGTCTTCGCCGTCTCGGTGCTGCCGCAGTTCGTCACCGCGGACGGCCCGGTCTTCGCCTCCAGCGCCCTGCTCGGCGTGGTCTGGGCCGCGGTCAACGCCTGCTGGTACGTGCTGTTCACCTGGGGGGTCAACCGGGGCCAGGCCCTGGTCAGCCGCCCGTCCGTTCAGCGCGGACTGCGGATGGTCACCGGGGTGGTGCTGCTCCTGCTCGGCACCGCCGTCGCGGCCGGCTACTGAGCCGCCGGCCCCTGGACGGCCCGGTCGGCGGCGGGGATCGGCTCGGACTCGGCTCGGACTCCACCGCGTGGGCGGGAGAATGGCCCCATGGATGAAGCGGAGGCCGACGGCGGCGAGACGGCGTGCTGGGTGGGGGAGGTGTGCCCGGAGTGCGGGCGGCCGCGGGCGGACGGCGACTGCGGGCACCGGGAGGTGGAGCCGCGGGAGGCGGTTCCCCGGCGGGTGGCCGGGCGGGACCGGGACGCGGAGGGGCGGGCGCGGAACGGCCGCCCGCGGGACGGGTTGGGGCGGCCGCTGGCGTACGGGAGCCAGGGGGCGCCGCGGCAGCCGGAGGGGGTGGTGCGGTCGGCGGGGCGGACCTTGGCGGAGGCGCAGCAACTGCTGGACGCCGGGCGGCCGTTCCACGCGCACGAGGTACTGGAGGACCGGTGGAAGTCCGCTCCGGAGGAGGAGCGGGCGCTGTGGCGCGCGCTGGCCCAGTACGCGGTGGGGCTGACGCACGCAGCGCGGGGGAACGCCAAGGGCGCCGCCACCCTGTTGGCGCGGGCGGCGGCGGGGCTGGCGCCGTTCGAGGCGGAGCCGCCCTTCGGGATCGACGTCGCGGGGATCCGGCGTTGGGCGGCCCGGCCGGAGGCGCCGGTGACCGCCGTGCCGGCCGACGGGGTCCCGGCGCTGAGGAGCCGGGGCGCTGAGGGGCTGTGAGGTGACGGACGGTCAGCGGGTGGCGGTGAGGCGGGCGGAGACGACCACGTTGGAGTCGTAGCCGCCGTTGCCGCGGTCGAAGTGGCCGCCGCAGGTGAGGACCCGGAGTTCGGGGTGGCCGGTGGAGGCGTAGACGGCCTCGGTCGGGAAGGCGGACTTGGGGTGGGTGCGGACCTCGGTGACGGTGAAGACCGCCGTCCGGCGGTCCTGCCGGGTGATCTCGACGGTGTCGCCGCGCCGGAGCAGGCCGAGTTGGTGGAAGACGGTGGGGCCGGTCCGGTTGTCGACGTGGCCGAGCAGCACGGCGGTGCCGTTCGCGCCCGGGGCGGTGGCGTCGCGGTACCAGCCGGCCAGGTTGCGCTCGGTCATCGGAGGGGACGTCAGATGCCCGGTGGCGTCCAGGCCGACGCCGGTGACGGGCGCGTCGACCTTGATCGAGGGGATGCGGATCCGGCTCGGCGGGGAGGGCGGCAGCGCGGGCGCGTAGGCGGGGAGGGTGGCGGTCGGGGAGGGGGCGGCGTCGGCGGCGACGGGGGGCTGCGGCGGTCCGGCGGTGGCCGTGCCGTCGTGCACCAGCCAGCCGCCGAGCAGGACCGCCACCGCCACGGCCCCGGCGGTGAGGACGCCGGGGCCGCAGCGGACGGAGCTGGGCTCAGTCCTCCGCATGACGGGCGGCGCGGCGCCGCAGGTACCGCACGCTGACGGCGGCGGCACCGATCAGCAGGGCCGAACCCCCGGCGATCTCGGCCGGGTCGGGCCCGTCGGAGCTGCCTCCGCCGCCCGCGTCCACGCCGCCCACGGGGAGCCCGTCGGAGCCGGTGCCGGAGCCGTTTCCGGCGCTGCCGCTCGGGCTGCCGCTGGGCTTGCCGCTCGGGGCGCTGCTGATGGGCAGGTCGGAGTCCAGCGGCGAGCAGTCGACCGTGAAGACCTTCTGCTTGGCGTTGCCGTTCTCGCCGGCGAAGGTCCATTCGAGCTTGTAGTGGCCCTCCGGCAGGGTGTAGTCCTGCGAGCGGCCGTTGCCGCCGACGAGCGCCACCCCGCCCGCCGCCACCTGGGCGTTCCCGGTCGGCGGCTGCTGGGAGAGGGTGTAGGTCACCAGCTGGATCGCGTCGAAGTTGAGGGCCGCGATGTAGAACTTGCAGACCTTGGGCTCGTCGCTGGTGTCGGTGGTCGGGGTGGTGGTCTTGTGGATCTTCACGGTGCCGTTGTCGCCGGGCGCGGCGTGGGCGGCGGGCGCCGCGGTGAGGGCAAGGGCGGTGGCGAGCAGGACAGTTGGCAGGGCGAGGCGTCTCATGCACGGGCTCCAGACCTGGGGGACACGGCTCAGGAGCCGCAGGATGCCCCAGGTTGACCCTTCGTCACGCCCGCGCCGTGATGCCTCGCCCTGCCCGTCCTACTTTTCACCTCACCGGCCGACGGCCGGTGGCCTGACGGTCACTCAGCCGGCCGTCCGCCATCCGGCGCGGAGCAGCACCAGGACCTCGGCCGTGATGGCGGCCTCGTTCTGTTCGAAGGCGGGGCCGGTGAGCTGGGCGCGGTCGGAGGGCAGGCCGGTCAGCACGGGGGTGTGCAGGTGGCCGCCGGGCAGGGTGGGGCGGAGCTCCTGGCGCAGGCGGTTGCTGCGGTAGGCGACCTCGTTGGAGAGGTAGCCGCCGCCCCCGCCCGCCACGGCGCGAGAGTCGGGGGTGGGGCCGTCCTCGCGGTCCACCGGGTCGGTCTGGCCGGCCGGGATCTCGGTGACCTCGGTGTTGACCAGGACGGGGTACGGCGTCTGGGTGGCCTGCTCCAGGGCGGCGCCCGGGAGGGTGGTGCGGATGAACTCCGGGCCGGGGCCCATGCCCGGGGCCACCACCGGGTTCTGGTACGTCCCGCCGGAGAGCGCGCCGGTGTTGTCCGGGTACGGGTCGGCCGAGCGGGACCGTCCGGCCCACTCCTCCACCGTGAACAGGCCCGGGTAGCCCTGGCTGATCGAGGTGATCCGGTCGGCGGAGCGCGGGCCCGCCGCCAGCCGCGGGCCGTACGCCCGCTCCACGATGCCGCGGTCGAAGTCGCCGTAGCGGACCGGCAGCATGACGGCGCGGATCTCGGCGGTGGAGCCGTCGTCCAAGGTGACGCGGCGTCCGTTGAGGGTGAGCGCGGCCGAGCCGGAGGGGTTGGCGGTGCGCAGGTCACCGTCCAGGCCGAACGGGTCGAAGCCGCTGACGAAGATCCGCTTCAGGCCCGTGGCGGCGCTGAACTCGTTCTCCTTCAGACCGCGCGAGGCGTCCTCGAAGCGGGCCCGGAGCGCGGCGGTGTCCACCGCGAACTGCGGCTGCCAGCCGTTCAGTTGGTCCACCATGGCGAGCCGCGCCCAGTACAGCGGCCGGTCGTCGCCGGGCGCCAGACCGCCACCGGGGCGGCGGCCCTGGGCGCGGTTGACCGCCGACTGCCAGAGCGCCACGCCCCAGGAGTCGGCCAACTCCTCGGCCTCGCGGGCGCTCCGGGTGGAGCAGAGGGCGGCGGGGAAGCGGGCGGTGAAGCTGCCGAGGCCGCCCCCGGTCACCAGGTCGGCGCTGCGCGGATCGGCCAACCGCCGTTCCTCGGCGCCTCGTTGGGACGGCGTGGTGACGGTGCACCCGGCGTCGAGGGCCTGGGCGGGGGCGGTGGAGAGGGTGCACAGCAGTGTGCTCGCCACCAGGGCGGCGGCAGCGAAGGAGGGTTTCATGCCGTGTGACATTACACAGAGCGGGCCTGGCGGGGAACGGGGCGTCTCACCCCTCGGAGACGCCCCCGTCCCCCGTCCCCCGGTCCCCGCTCCCGGTCCTGCTGCGGGCTCAGGGCCGGTACGGCGGGGTGATGCCCCAGTCCCACTGCGGCATCGGGGTCTCGGGCAGCGGCGGCGGGTTCGGGCCGGAGTAGATCACGGCCATCCTGGTGCCCCACTCCAGGTAGTAGGCGAGCACCCCGCGGAACTCCGGGTCGGCGGGCAGCCCGACCTCGTCGGCGGTCTCCAGCAGCAGGGCCACCCAGCGGCGGCGCTGCTGCTCGGTGACGCCCCGGCCCAGGTGGCGGGAGGCCATGTGCCGGTGCCCGCCGTGGCCGGTGCTGTACCGGGCCGGGCCGCCGAACACCTCGCCCAGCCAGGCGGCGACGTGCTCGGCGTGGTGCGGGTCCATCCCGGCGAACACCGGGGCGAGCACCTCGTCCTCGCCGACGTGCTCGTAGAAGCGGGTGAACAGCCGCTCGAAGGAGTCCGCCCCGCCGGCCCACTCGAACAGGGTCGGGTTCGAACCGCCCCGGCCGGCCACCTCGGTGACCTCGTAGTGCCGCATCTCCTCGATGTCCTGTACGTAGGGCTTGATCTCGGCGAAGAAGGCCGCGAACTCCGGGCCGGCGCGGAAGCCCCGCAGATGCTCCTCGGTGGAGGTCCAGCGGATCCGCAGGACGTAGGCCTCGGGGTCCTCGACGCAGCGGGAGAGCTCGTAGTCGACGCACTGCTCCGCCGCCCGCAGCGGCCCGGCGGCGCGGCCGTACGCCTGCTCGAAGGCGGCCTGGCGGCCGTCGGTGATCCGGTACCGGACGTATTCGACAATCATGCCCCGAGCCAACCGCACCGGGCCGCCCGGATCAAGCCGATTCCCTTGGCGCCAGGGTGAACTGACGGAGCCTCAGGAAAGCGGCCGGATGGTTCCTGTACGTTCCCGAGGAGTGCGGAACACCCCGTTCAGGTGCCACTCATGATCGCGTGCCAGGCTCGGTGACCCCGTACCTACACGAAGGGACACAGCCGTGGCCCAACAGCAGCTCTCAGCGTCCGCGGCCGGCTGGTGGTCGGTCCTCCGCAAGGCCGCCTGGCCGGTCTACCTGGTCCTGCTCGCGCGCTGGACGTGGGTGAACGGACTGCCCTACACCGAGGACCTGGTCTTCCTCTGGCTCATCGGCGCGCTGCTGGCCGCCGCCGTGCACAGCGGACACGGGTGGCGCCGCGCGGCGCTGGTGCTGCGGGACTGGGTGCCGGTGATGGCCGCCGTGCTGACCTACTCGCTGCTGCGCGGCTTCGGCGCGCACACCCCGTGGGCGCCCCACCTGCGGCCCCAGCTGGCCTTCGACACCGCCCTCGGCGCGGGCCAGACCCTGACGGTGCGTCTGCAGCACGCCCTCTACACCCCCGGCACCGCCCACGTGTACGACTACGCGGCGGTCACCGTCTACATGTCGCACTTCTTCGTGGTCTTCGTCCTGCTGGCCGTGCTCTGGCGGCGTGACCACGCCCGCTTCCGGCGGCTGCTGGCCTGCTACCTGGCCCTGACCTACGCGGGCTTCCTCACCTACGTCCTCTACCCGGCCGTGCCGCCGTGGATGGCCGGGCAGCAGGGCGCCATGCCCGAGGTGACCCGGATCGTCGCCGACGTGCTCAGCCAGAGCGGACTGCCGCGCGCCGCCTCGGTGTTCGAGGGCGGCAGCCGGTTCGCCAACGACGTGGCGGCGATGCCCTCGCTGCACTCGGCGTACCCGATGATGATCGCCCTGTTCTTCTGGCCGGTCGCGAGCCGGCGGGTCCGGGTGCTGCTCGCCGCGTACCCGGCGGCGATGGCCTTCACCCTGATCTATGGCGGTGAGCACTTCGCGATCGACATCCTGTTCGGCTGGACGTACGCCGCGGTGGTCGTCCTCGGGGTGAACCGGCTGCTCGACCGCCGGGCGGCCCGGCGCGCCCTGAGGGCGGGTCAGGCTGCGGCGGCGGTCGGATCGGACGGGGCGGCCTCGGAGGTCAGGCCGCAGGGAGCAGCTGCTGGAACCAGCTGAGGATCTGCGGGAGGGCCGCCTTCTTGGAGGGCGAGTGGCCGATCGGCCCGAGGTCCAGCAGCGGGGCGTCCGTGCCGTGCGCCGCCAGCCGGTCCGCGCAGTGGCGGGCGTTCAGGACGGTCACGTCCCGGTCGCCGCTCGCCGCGTAGAGGCGGACCGGGGCCGCGGGCGCCCAGTCGCAGGTGGAGTCCTGGGCCCGCATCGCGTCGAGCAGGGCGCCGGTGGGGTGCGCGGCCCGGGCGGTGAACTCCGGGGTGAGCAGTTCGGCCGGGGTGGCGGGCAGCGCCCCGGCCACCTCGGCGCTGCCGTGGCCGCCGTCGAACAGGCCCTCCACGGTGGCCGCGTACGGCTGCCGGAAGACCTCGGCCGGGTCGCGGTAGAGCGGGTGGAGCCGGTTCATCGCGACCAGCCAGTAGGCGAAGTAGTAGGTGGCGCTCCTCGGGTCCAGGGTGCCGTCGAACCCGGCGGGCATCTCGGCGTGCTCGGCGTCGTACGGACCGCTGACCGGGGCGAGGGCGCCGAGCCGGAAGTGCGGGTCGGCGCCGTCCTGGAGGGCGCGGCCCAGTGCCATCGCGGCCGGGCCGCCCTGGGAGAAGCCGGTCACCAGGACGCGGTGGTCGAGCCGGTGGCCCCGTTGGGCGGTGAAGGCACGGGCGGCGCGGAGCAGGTCGATCGAGGCGGTGGTCTCCGAGGCCACGTCCGCGTAGGGGTGGAGGCCGGGCCCGGTGCCAAGCCCCAGGTAGTCCGGCGCGGCGGCCGCGTAGCCGGCGCCCGCGAAGAGCAGGCTCTCGCCCCGGGCGTCCGGGCCGGTCGAGGGAGCGTCGGCGCGGCCGGTCATGGTGCCGTGCTCGAAGACCACCGGGCGCAGGCGGCGGCCGCCGTCCTGCGGGAGCGCCAGCAGGCCGGAGGCGGTGGTGGGGCGGCCCTCGGGGGTGACGGTGCGGTAGACGAGGCGGTAGGTGTCGGTGCCGGTGGCCGCGGCGGCGGACGGGTAGCCGTGGCGGAGGAGGTAGTCGGTGGTGGCCTCCCGGGAGAGGGAGGTGAGCGCCTCGGCGGAGACCAGGGTGCCCCGTCCGTCGTGCGAGTCTGCGATGGCGGTCGCGGGGGCAAGAGCGAGGGTGAGGGCGACTGCGGTGGTGAGCGCGGCGGTTCGCACGGAGGTCTCCAGGGATTCGGGCGGCCGGGAGCGGCCGTCTGCACCGCCATGGTCCGCTCCGGGGGCACGCGGGCGAATCGCGCTGAGGAGTGGTCCCTGACGTCACTCCGGAGGATGACGAGGGCTCAGGTCCCCGCTGCGTTGCTGGTACCGGGGACCACCAGGCCGCTCTCGTAGGCGAGGATCGCCGCCTGGGCGCGGTCGCGCAGCCCGAGCTTGGTGAGGATCCGGCTGACGTGCGTCTTGACGGTGTGTTCGGTGACCACCAGCAGCGCCGCGATCTCCGCGTTGGAGAGGCCCTGGGCCAGGCAGCGCAGGGTCTCGAGTTCGCGGGTGGTGAGGGCGCCGAGCCGCTCGCCGCCGTCGGACGGGGACGTGCGGGGCAGGCGCCGGGTGTAGTCGGCGATCAGACGGCGGGTCACCGAGGGGGAGAGCAGGGCCTCGCCCGCCGCCACCACCCGGACCGCCTGGACGAAGTCGTCCCGCCGCACGGTCTTCAGCAGGAAGCCGGCCGCCCCCGCGTAGAGCGCGTCGTAGACGTACTCGTCCACGTCGAAGGTGGTGAGCACCAGCACCCGGCAGTCCGAACCCTCGGCGGCCAGCGCCTTCGTCACCTCGATGCCGTCCGTCCCGGGCATCCTGATGTCCAGCACGAGCACGTCCGGCCGCAGCGCCCGCACCAGGGCGAGCGCCTCGGCGCCGTCGCCCGCCTCGCCCACCACCTCGATGTCGGGCTGCACGTCGAGCATCATCACGAAGCCGCTGCGGACCAGCTCCTGGTCGTCCGCGACCACCACCCGGATCGTCACGGTGTACCTCCTGTGGTGGGGGCGGGGGCGGGCAGGGGGAGTCGGAGATCGAGCTCGAAGCCGGGCAGGCCGTCGGCGCGGGGACCGGCCGTGGCGGAGCCGCCGCAGCTGACGGCGCGCCGGCGCAGCCCGGCCAGGCCGCGGCCGCCGCCCCTGCCGCCGGTGGCCAGGCCGCAGCCGTCGTCGGTCACGGTGACGGTCAACTCCTGTTCCTGCCAGCGGAGTCGGACGGCCGCAGAGGTGGCCCGGGCATGGCGGACGACATTGGTGAGGCCCTCCTGGACGGCGCGGTAGACCGCGAGCTGGACGTCGGGCTGCAGTGGCCGGGGCGCGCCGGTCACCTCGTGCGAGACGGCCAGGCCGGTCCGCCGCACGCCCTCGACCAGGGCGGGCAGCTCGGCGAGGGTCGGCTGCGGGGCGCGCGGCGCGGGGTCGTCCTCCTCGGTGCCGAGGGCGGCGAGGATGCGCTGCAGCTGGACGGTGGCGTCGCGGCCCGCGTCGGCGATCGCCTCGAAGGCGGCGACCGCGCGGGGCGGCGCGTGCTCCACCATCAGCGGGCCGGCCTCCGCCTGAACGGTCATCAGGACGACGGCGTGGGCCAGCACGTCGTGCATCTCGCGGGCGATCCTGACCCGCTCCTCGGCCGCCGCGCGCCGCGCCTCGGCGGCCGCCCGTTCTGCCTCGGCGGTCGCCAGCGCGGCCTCGGCCTCGACGCGGCGCAGGCGTTCCCGCCGCACCCGGGCGGCGGTGCCGGAGGCGGCGGCAGCGGCGAAGGACATCAGGTAGAAGACGGCGTCCTGGACCTGGTGGTGCTTCAGGGCCTCCACCAGGAGCACCACCGGCACGGCCACCACCGCGATCCCGGTCAGCAGCAGACGGCGGTGGCGCGAACCGTGCGCGAAGGCGCTGTACATCGCGACGAACGACGCGTACGGGAACGGCTGTCCCGGCCGCTTGTACAGCACCGCCGCCGTACCGACCACGGCGACGAACGCCAGCACCGCGAACGGCCACCGGCGCCGCCAGACCAGGGCCCAGACGGCGCTGCTGGTGAGCAGGAAGCCGAGCAGGCTGAGGTCCGCCGTGCCCGGGGCCAGGAAGGGGATCGCGACCAGTGCCTGGACGAGCAGTGCGATCCCGAAGTCCGCCGGGTAGCGGCCGCGGAGGAGGACCGGACGGAGGGTTCGTACGGCCGAGGCTCTGCTCCCCGGCCTCAACGGCCCAGTACCGCACCGCCGTTGAGGCCGATGATCTGGCCGGTGAGGTAACCGGCGGCGGGGGAGGCGAGGTAGGCGACGGCGGCCGCCACGTCGGCGGGGGTGCCGGCCCGGCCGACCAGGGTGTCGGCGACCTTGGCGGCGTGGAACTCGGGGCTCCACTGCTCGCCGAAGATCTCGGTGTCGGCGACGTAGCCGGGGGCCAGGACGTTCACCGTGATGCCCTCGGGCCCGAGTTGGCGGGCCAGGCCGAGGGCCCAGCCGTGCACGGCGGCCTTGGCGGCGGCGTAGGAACCGGCCGAGTGCGGGCCGGCGCCGCCGCGCTGGGCCGCCGCCGAGCTGATCATCACCAGGCGGGCGCCTGGCCTGCGGAACTGCTCCGTCAGGGCGGTGGTGAGCAGCACGGTGGTCATCAGGTTGACCTCGAGGTCGTGCCGCCAGGAGGTGGCGAGCGCGGCCAGGGAGGTGTCGGCGGGGCGGGTGATGATGGCACCAGCGTTGTTCACCAGCACGTCCACGGGGCCGAGTTCGGCGATCCGCGCGGCCGCGCGTTCCACCTGGGCGGGGTCGGTCAGGTCGGCGGCGACCGGGATCACGCGGTCGCCGCCGATCTCCTCGGCCGCGCCCGCCAGCACCTCGGCCCGGCGGCCGATCACCACCACCCGGTGCCCGGCCTCCGCCAGCTCCCGGGCAATGGCCTTCCCGATCCCCGTCCCACCGCCCGACACCACCGCAAGCCGGTCCGACATGCCGCCCCCTTGATCAACTGTCCGTCAGGGGGAGCCTAACCGCTCCTATTTGATGGGTCACCGTCAGGCTGTCGCCTCTCCGTCCTCCCGTCCGGGCGGAATGCGGGCCGATCGGGTGAATCAGCTGCGCTTCCGGGGGCGCGCGGGCCACTCTGGGGGTCGAGGGAAGGGAGTGCCGGATGGGAGAGCGCGAGGCGGACCATGCCGAGCAGTTGAGTGAGGCCCTCACCGTGCTGGGGGTCGGGTGGCAGCCGGACCGGGTCACCGACGAGGTGACGCGCGCCGTGATGCTGGCCACCGCGCTGCTCGGTTCGGCCGAGGCGCACCTGGTCGGCGCCGAACTGGACGCCCGCCGCTCGGGCGCCGACACCGCGGCGCTGCGCAGCGCGTACGGGCCGGTCCGGGGCGAGGTGGTGGCCGAAGCGCTGCCGGGGGCACCCGACGAGGAGCGGCTCCTGCTGGTCCTACGGCTCGGCCTGCTGGTCGCCGACCTGAGCCGTGCGGCCGGCCCGGACGAACGGGCCCCGGACATCGAGGCCTTGGCCGCCGCCCGCGACCTGGTCAGCGCGGCCGCCGCAACGGTCACCCACCACTACGCCGCCTCGTTCGCCGAAGGCTCGGGCGTGCCCACGGCGGCCGAGTCACTGGACCTGGCACGCACGATGGCCGCCCAGGCAGCAGCCAGACTCACCCGGATGTCGGGGGCCGCGGGCGCGGAGTGAGGACGCGACCGGCTCCGACCGGTACGCGGGCACGACGCCCGGGCGGTGGACGGGGTCCGCCGCGGTCAGTCGTCGGCGGCGACCAGAAGGGTGAGAACGCCCGCGCGCCGGTCGACGAGGACGAGTTCGTGGAACTCGGTGTGGATCGGGCCGTAGTCGTGGTGCGCGTCGCGGGGAAGGTCTCCCAGCACGTACCGACTCGTCGCCTGGCCGATCGGCGTGTAGACCGCCTCCCGCAGTCGCGCGTCGAGCTCGGCGGGGACGCCGGCTCCGCCGGCGGCCCAGGTGCGGATCACACCGGTGGCGGTCGCCTCGTCAACGGCCAGGTAGGTGTCCGGGGTGATGCGGTCCGACCACCACGGCCCGTGGCGCGGTTCCAGCCATAGGTCCGACCCGTCGTACGTGTCCCGGAACTCGGGATGGGCGAGCAGGGCGGTCAGCAGGCCCCGGTCGTCCGGCGGGTCGTCCGTCGGGTCGGACGGCAGGTGGAAGCGCTTCAGGTGGACCCATCGGTACCCGTGCCCCCGCCCGTCGGGGAAGACGAAGTCCCGGAAGTTGACGAAGGGGCTGTCCCAGTGGGTCAGCACGGGTGTCAACGGCATGTCGATCAGCATCACCCGGCCCGCCGGGCGGACACAACCGCAGGTCGGCGGTGTCCGAGGTGCTCACCGGTCGGCGGGATCAGGAGGCCGTAGGAGCCGCACCGGAGTGCCGGTCGAGGAACGCGGCGAGCGCCGCGTTGAAGCGGGCCGGGGCCTCCAGGTTGGGGTAGTGGGCGGTGCGGGGGATGCTGACGGTGCGTCCGCCCGGGATGCCGGCGATCAGGCGGGCGGCCATGGCGAGGTTGTCGGGGCCGTCGACGGCGCCGTTGACGGCGAGGGTGGGGAGGGTGAGGCGGATGGCGCGGCGCCAGGTGTCGGTGACGGGGACGCGGTGGTCGGGCTCGTCGGGGGTGTGCTTGGCGATGGTGTCCAGGCTCATGGTCCGCACCAGCGCGACCGTCGCGGGGTCGACCTCGGACAGGGTGCGCTCGGGGCCGGTGACGAAGGACAGCAGCACGTCCGCGATGCCGTCCGTGTCGCCGGCCGCCATCGCCTTCAGCAGATCGGCGAACACGCCCAGGTTCCAAGGGTGTTCGAACTCCGGCTCGCTGGTGCCGACGCCGCTGACCACGAGCGCGCGGACCAGCTCCGGGTACTCCAGCGCGCAGTCGACCGCCGTCGCCCCGCCCATCGAGAGACCGACCAGCACGGCCGGGGCGGCGTCCAGCCCGCGCAGCACCGCGGCGAGGTCGTCGACGGGACGGTAGGGCCGGGTGGCCGCGGAGGAGGTGCCGTGGCCGCGCGCGTCGAAGGCGATCACCCGATGGGTCGGCGCGAAGTGCCGGAACTGCTCCTCCCACAGGCGGTGGTCGAGGAACCCGCCGTGCAGGAGGACCAGCGGGGGGCCGGAGCCGGCCTCACGGTAGCTCAGGTGGCCGTCTTCGAGGGGGAGTTGGCGGATCGGTACGCTTGCGAAGAATCCTGGCATGGCGCCCAGGGTGCCACCTCCGAGCGCCGCCGACCAGGGGGTGACGCATAGGTGACGCGTGGTTCCCCAGTGGCGGAGCGGTGCCGTAGCGTGGCGGCGTGAACTCGGAATCGTCCTCCCGGCACGACGTCGTGATCGTCGGTGGCGGGCACAACGGGTTGGTGGCGGCGGCGTACCTGGCCCGCGCCGGGCAGCGGGTGCTGGTGCTGGAACGCCTGCCGCAGGTGGGCGGCGCCGCCGTGTCGGCCCAGGCGTTCGCGGGCGTGGACGCGCGGCTGTCCCGGTACTCGTACTTGGTGAGCCTGCTGCCGCACCGGGTGGTGCGCGAGCTCGGGCTCCGGCTGGACCTGCGGCGGCGCCGGATCTCCTCGTACACGCCCGTCGTCCGGGACGGCAAGCCCACCGGGCTGTTGGTGGACGCCGCCGACCCGGAGCGCACCCGGGAGTCGTTCCGCTCGCTGACCGGCGGCGAGCGGGAGTGGCGGGCCTGGCAGGAGTTCTACGGCGCCACGGGCCGGCTGGCGCGGCGGGTGTTCCCGACGCTCACCGAGCCGCTGCCGTCGAGGTCCGCCCTGCGCAAGGTGGTCGGTGACGACGCGGCCTGGGAGGCGTTCTTCGAACGCCCGTTGGGCGAGGTGGTCGAGCGCACCTTCGCCGACGACCTGGTGCGCGGGGTGGTCCTCACGGACGCGCTGATCGGCACCTTCACCCACGCCCACGACCCCTCCCTGCTCCAGAACCGCTGCTTCCTCTACCACGTGATCGGCAACGGCACCGGCGACTGGGACGTCCCGGCCGGCGGCATGGGCGCGGTCACCGCCGCGCTGGCCGAGGCGGCGCAGGCGGCCGGCGCCGAGATCCGGACCGGCTGCGAGGTCACCGTCGTGGCCACGGACGGCGTCGGCGAGGCCGAGGTGACGTACCGTCACCGGGATGGGGAGGGGCTGGCGGTTGGCCGGCGGGTGCTGGTGAACGCCGCCCCGGCGGTGCTGGAGCGGCTGCTCGGCGAACAGCCCGGACCGGGGCCCGCTCCCGAGGGTGCCCAACTCAAGGTCAACATGGTGCTGCGCAGGCTGCCGAGGCTCCGCGACGCGGCCGCCGACCCGCGCGACGCCTTCGCCGGGACCTTCCACATCGCCGAGGGCTACCGGCAGTTGGCCACCGCCTACACCGAGGCGGCGGCTGGCCGGATCCCGTCCGCGCCGCCCTCGGAGATCTACTGCCACACCCTCACCGACCCGTCGATCCTCGGGCCGCAGGCAGTCGGGCAGGGTCTCCAGACCCTCACCCTGTTCGGACTCCACATGCCCGCACGGCTGTTCACCGACCCGGTGGCCAAGGAGCGCGCGCTGACGGCCAGTCTGGCGCAGCTCGACGCGGTGCTGGCCGAACCGATCGCCGACTGCCTGGCGTCCGACGCGGACGGGCAGCCGTGCGTGGAGGCCAAGACCCCGCTCGACCTGGAGCGGGAGATCGGCCTCCCGGGCGGCCACATCTTCCACCGCGACCTCGCCTTCCCCTTCGCGTCCGAGGAAGGGTCCAACTCGCCTGGTGCCGCTGCCCGTTGGGGTGTCGCGACGACCCACGCCAACGTGCTGCTCTGCGGGGCGGGCGCGGTCCGCGGCGGCGGTGTCAGCGGCATCCCGGGGCACAACGCGGCCAAGGCCGTGCTGGAGGAACTGGCCGGCTGAGGCGAAGGGGTGGGGGCGGTCGGCCGAGATTGCCGGTTCCCGCCCCTCGGACGGCCGTTGACGGGCAAGGTGGTGCCCGTGAGCGACATCGCCCTCTACTTCCCCTACGTCAGCCTCCCCGAGGACGGCTGGGTGAAGGCCGCGGCCCTGCACTGGCCGCAGCTCGGCCGGATCCGTCCGCAGGGGTACTACGGCCTGCGGGACTCGGACACGGTGAAGCAACTCCGTGACGAGCTGGACTTCATCGTGGACGTCCGTCCCGGGTGGGGGTCGACGTCCCGTGGGCGCTGGGTGGACGAGGACGTCCTCGCGCGGCTCGGCAGCCCGGCCGACTACCGCCACGCGGACACCCAGGACCAGGTCGACGCGCTGTTCTTCGACTTCCTCGACCGCTACAAGGACGTCCTGACACCCCGGTACGGAGCGCGGGCACTCGGCCTCGCGGCGCTCGACCCCTACGAGGTGTACGACGGGCCGCCGCCGCTCGACCCCCGGCTGCAGGAGGTCCACCCCGGCAAGGTCTCGTGGACGCTGGCCGGCCGGCTCGCGGACGCGGACCTCCTGGTGTCCCGGCAGTACGAGTGGCGCCGGGCGGAGGACGGACGGGTCCTCCGCAGCGGCGACCTGGCGATGCATCACCGCCTGGCCGGCGTCTACCTGGCGATCCTCGCGGATGTGATCGCCCGGGAGAACGGGATGACACCGGTCACCGACCAGGTGCTGTTCTGCCCCGCGAGCTCGGGCTGGACGGTCGAGGCCCTGGCACGGATGCTCCTCTCCGAGGAGGACGACCTCCCGGCAGCCGGCGTGCGGGAGGACTACGGCAGCGCGTTCGCGGTGCTGGCCGTCCAGACGGTCGTCCCCCGGGATCTGGCGGACGTACCCGTCGCGCGGATCATCGAGGCCAGGCGCCGCCTGCTGCCCGAACTCATGCGCTACCGCCAGTTCCTGGACTCGCTCGCCCCCGACTTCGTCGAGATCAGCGCCATCCCCGACCCCGCCGTACGGGCGGTCAGGCTGCGCAACCATGTGGAGAGCAACATCGCCCAACCCGTCGAGACCATGGAACGAGAGCTCGGCCGCCTCGGGCTCCAGCCCGTCCGGGCCGTCCTCAGCCTGCAGACCCTCGCGCCACCGACCGCACTGGGCGTGCTGGCCAACGCCGTCCACCTCTCCGGCGCAGCCACCAGCGCGGGCGTGGCGGCCGGGTGCCTGGTGGGAGCCGTGAGCAGCGCCCTAGACCAGCGGCGGCAGACCCTCGCGGGACACCCGGCCGGCTACCTCCTGAACCTCCGTCACGAACTCGGCCCCTCCGACACCGTCGCGCACATCCGCTCGGCCGTCCGACGGGCCGTGCCCTGGCAGCGGGGCCGCTGAACGCGTGGTGACGGCCGGGGGAGGGGTGAGGGTGCCGCGGTGGTTGCGGGCGGCGACGGTGCTGCGGTGGATGCGGGTGGTGGTGGAGGCGGCCATCGGGCTGGGGGTGGTGGTCGGGCTCGGTGAGCTGGTGGTGCGGGCGGCGTACCAGTGGGCCGGCGTCTGGCTCGCCTTGCCGTTGGGCGGCCTGCTGGTGCTCGCGCTCTTCCCGGTGGGGAGGGCGGTGTCCGACGAAGCCGAACGGAAGTTCGCGGCGCGCTGCGCCGTCTGGGTGCTGGTGATCGGTTGCACGGTCCTGCTGTTCGGACGGATGGTCCTCGCGGAGCAGCAGATCATGGAGGAACGGGGCCGCACCTCGACCGCGGTGGTGACGCGGACCTGGGTGAGCACCGACGACCGGCCCGCCCCCATGCTCGACCTGCGGCTCGACGACGGCAGCCGGCAGAAGTCCCTCCGGAACGACTCGGGGTACGTCGTCGGCGACCGGGTGCGCATCACCCTCGACCCCGAGGGCGTGGCCGACCCCGTAGTGGGCGGGCCGTTCCCGCCCGACCCGCTCCTCCTGGGGATCGGCTTCGGCGTCGCCGCCGCCGGCGCGCTCGCGACCTCCGCCGCGGCCGGTGGGCTGCGCGCCACCTGGAGCCGCCGCCCGACGGCCGCTGAGCCCCAGGACACCTGAGCGCGATCGCCGCATCTGCCGGCTCTGACTTGAGGTGGCGGAGAAGGGCCCACGACCTGCGGGAAGACGCCTGACGGGGTGTGACTTCCGCCACAGCCAAGCTCCCTGTCGGTTGGTCAACTGCCGTGCTCCGAAGGCGAACACGCAGGTCAGCGCCGCGATCGGCGGTCTGGACCAGGCGCCGTCCCGCCAAACGGCTTGGCGCTCGCGGAGCGCCGGGCCCTAGCCTGCCCGCCATGTCCCAGAACACGAACACCCCGGGGATCCCCGGGCAGCCGGCCGCGGCGGCCGGCGACTCCGCCAAGATCCAGCGCCAGGTGCAGCAGCAGGCCGGCGTCGGCCCCATCACCGGTGGTGGCGGCAGTCTCTTCTCCGAGCCCGTCCTGGTGGTGAACCAGAAGGCCAAGCTGATCGAGCTCACCAACGAGTACGCGGTCTTCGACCAGCAGGGCGCCTCGCTGGGTTCGGTGGTCCAGGTCGGCCAGAGCGGTCTGCGCAAGCTCGTCCGCCTGCTCTTCTCCATCGACCAGTACCTGACCCACAAGCTGGAGATCCGGGACGCGCAGGGCACCCCGGTGCTGCTGCTCACCCGCCCGGCGAAGTTCATCAAGTCCCGGGTCATCGTGCAGCGTCCGGACGGCCAGGAGGTCGGCCAGATCGTCCAGCAGAACGCGATCGGGAAGATCAACTTCGCGCTGGAGGTCGGCGGCCGGAAGATCGGCGCCGTCAAGGCCGAGAACTGGCGCGCCTGGAACTTCTCGATCGTCGACGAGAACGACACCGAGATCGCCCGGATCACCAAGACCTGGGAGGGCCTGGCCAAGACCATGTTCACCACGGCCGACAACTACGTCCTCCAGATCCACCGCCCGCTCCCCGACCCGCTGATCAGCCTGGTCGTGGCGACCGCCCTCACCGTCGACACCGCCCTCAAGCAGGACGCCCGCGGCCTCGGCTGACCACCGCCCCGCCTTTCCTGGGCCCCGCCCCTCGACCTCGGCATATCCGAGGGGGCGGGGCTCCAGCTGCTAGTAGGGCTTGGTCAGGTTCGTGTGGGTGTGGGTATGTTGCGGTGGCAGGTGGGGCAGGTGCCGGCCCAGGTCGCGAGGAGTAACTGCAGCTCGCGGACGACCTGGTAGAGGCTCAGGCCGGTGCCGTTTCTTTTGGGGCACGGGTCAGCCTCCGCAGGGTGCAGAAGGCGTGGGCGAGGGAGGCGAGGGTGACGTGGTGGTGCCAGCCGTTGAAGGTGCGGCCCTCGAAGTGGGC
>NZ_JBVJLD010000021.1:0-34904 GCF_055584905.1 Kitasatospora sp. NPDC088742
GCCCGCGGGCAGCAACGGCAAGGTGCCCTCGGGCTCCAAGTTCCAGGCCTCGTACGTCGGTGACCAGGGCTCCGAGCTGGCCGACTACCTGAGCACCAACGCGGGCAAGGTGCCGAACGGCTACACCGTGGTGCCCGAGAAGCAGTCCACTTTCGTCAGCCTGCTGCTGTCGATGCTGCCGATCGTCATCATCGTGCTGGTCTTCCTGTTCCTGATGAACCAGATGCAGGGCGGCGGCTCCCGGGTCATGCAGTTCGGCAAGTCCAAGGCCAAGCTGCTCACCAAGGACACCCCCAAGACCACCTTCTCCGACGTCGCGGGCGCGGACGAGGCGGTCGAGGAGCTCCACGAGATCAAGGAGTTCCTGCAGGAGCCGGCCAAGTTCCAGGCCGTCGGCGCCAAGATCCCCAAGGGCGTGCTGCTGTACGGCCCGCCCGGGACGGGCAAGACCCTGCTGGCCCGAGCCGTGGCCGGCGAGGCGGGCGTCCCGTTCTACTCGATCTCCGGTTCCGACTTCGTCGAGATGTTCGTCGGTGTCGGTGCCTCCCGGGTCCGTGACCTGTTCGAGCAGGCCAAGGCGAACGCCCCGGCGATCGTCTTCGTCGACGAGATCGACGCGGTCGGCCGCCACCGCGGCGCCGGCCTCGGCGGCGGTCACGACGAGCGCGAGCAGACCCTCAACCAGCTGCTGGTCGAGATGGACGGCTTCGACGTGAAGGGCGGCGTGATCCTGATCGCCGCCACCAACCGGCCCGACATCCTGGACCCGGCGCTGCTGCGCCCGGGCCGCTTCGACCGCCAGATCGCGGTCGACCGCCCGGACCTGATGGGCCGTCTGGAGATCCTCAAGGTCCACCAGAAGGGCAAGCCGGTCGCCCCGGACGTCGACCTCAAGGCCGTCGCCAAGCGCACCCCCGGCTTCACCGGTGCCGACCTGTCCAACGTGCTCAACGAGGCCGCGCTGCTGACGGCCCGTTCGGACAAGAAGCTGATCGACAACTCCATCCTGGACGAGGCGATCGACCGCGTGGTGGCGGGCCCGCAGAAGCGGACCCGGATCATGTCCGACAAGGAGAAGAAGATCACCGCGTACCACGAGGGCGGTCACGCCCTGGTCGCGGCGGCCTCTCCGAACGCGGACCCGGTCCACAAGATCACCATCCTGTCCCGCGGCCGCGCCCTGGGCTACACGATGGTCCTTCCGGACGAGGACAAGTACTCGACCACCCGGAACGAGATGCTCGACCAGCTGGCCTACATGCTGGGCGGGCGCGCGGCGGAGGAGCTGGTCTTCCACGACCCGACCACCGGCGCCTCGAACGACATCGAGAAGGCCACCGCCACCGCGCGGGCCATGGTCACCCAGTACGGCATGACCGAGCGCCTGGGTGCGATCAAGTTCGGCTCCAGCGAGTCGGAGCCGTTCCTGGGCCGCGAGATGGGCCACCAGCGCGACTACTCCGAGGAGGTCGCCGGGCTGGTGGACGAGGAGGTCAAGAAGCTGATCGAGACCGCGCACAACGAGGCCTGGGAGATCCTGGTCGAGAACCGCGACGTGCTCGACAACCTCGTTCTGGAGCTCCTCGAGAAGGAGACCCTGAACAAGGAGCAGATCGCCGAGATCTTCAGCTCCATCGTCAAGCGCCCGGCCCGGCCGGCCTGGACGGGTTCGGCCCGCCGGACCCCGTCCACCCGCCCGCCGGTGCAGTCCCCGAAGGAGCTGGCGATGAACAACGCGGCTCAGGCGGAGACCGCCCCGCAGGTCGACATCGTCAAGCTGCCGGAGACCCCTTCGGAGGCCTGACACCGATCGGAATGGATGCCGCGTCACCCGGGTTTGTACCCTGGAGGCGCGGCATCCGTGCTGCTCGGACCGTTCCCACTGACTCCACTGACCAGCTTGCGAGGCCCGCATGATCGACCCGGTGACTCTGGACCAGGACCCCGCGATCGGGGAGTTCGACCAGAAGCGCGCGGAGGCCGCCGTGCGCGAGCTGCTGCTGGCGATCGGTGAGGACCCGGACCGCGAGGGCCTGCTGGAGACCCCGGCCCGGGTGGCCCGGGCCTACCAGGAGATATTCGCGGGGCTGTGGCAGAAGCCGGAGGACGTCCTCTCCACCACCTTCGACCTGGGCCACGACGAGATGGTGCTGGTCAAGGACATCGAGGTGTACTCGACCTGCGAGCACCACCTGGTGCCGTTCCGCGGCGTCGCCCACGTCGGCTACATCCCGTCCACCAGCGGCAAGATCACCGGCCTCTCCAAGCTGGCCCGGCTGGTCGACGTCTACGCCCGCCGCCCCCAGGTCCAGGAGCGCCTCACCAGCCAGGTGGCCGACTCGCTGATGCGCATCCTGGAGCCGCGCGGCGCCATCGTGGTGATCGAGTGCGAGCACATGTGCATGTCGATGCGCGGCATCCGCAAGGCCGGCGCCAAGACCCTCACCTCGGCCGTCCGCGGCCAGCTGCGGGACCCGGCGACCCGGGCCGAGGCGATGAGCCTGATCATGAGCCGCTGACCGGTTCCGCCGGCCGGCTCCACCTGCGCCCTGGGTTGACGACGCGTCAGCCCAGGGCGTTGCGCTTGGCTGGCATCCGCAGGGTGACCATCCGGCGCCAGCCCCAGGCCCGGTCGTACAGGTAGAGCGCGTACACCCCGGCCGTCAGCAGCAGCCGCTGGTGCCGGGGCCAGCCCAGGATCCGGCCCAACACGGTCATCACGGCCAGGCCGACGTCCCGGTGGGTGCGGATCTCGCCCCGGGCGATCGACTCCAGGGTGTGCCGGATGTACGGGCCGTGGCCCCGGGCGGCCAGCCGGAGCAGCTCCTCGTGGCAGTACGCCAGGTGGTCGTCCTCGTCGGCGGAGATCATCCGCATCGCCCGGTCCAGCTCCGGGTTGTCCGCGTACGCCTTGGCCAGCTGGCGCATCTGCTCGGACGCGCGCTGCTCGGTGACCCGGCTATGCGCCAGGTAGGTGATGATCTCGCGGTCGGAGAGCGGCGCCCCCGAGGTCAGCCGGTCGTGGGAGAGGCCGATGCCCTGACGCTCCAGCAGCATGCAGTAGTCGGTCTCCGGCGGGATCTCCACCTTCTCCAGGCCGCGCTTGCGCAGCAGCTGGGTGAAGATCCGCCCGTGCTTGCGCTCGTCCGCGCCGTGCCGGGCCACCTTGGGGGCCAGCACCGGGTCGGTGGTGAGCTCGGTGATCCGCTCGTTCTCCCAGCCGCCCTGGTCCTCGCCGCCGGCCGCGACGGAGCAGAACAGCTGGTAGGCGCGGTCGTCGGCGTAGATCTGCTGGAACAGCGATCGGGTGCTGAGCATGGCGGGGCGTCTCCTCCCGTCGGGAGGTTCATCCTCCGCCGCCGCGCTCCCGGCGGGCCACCGGTGCTGCTCCGGGCGGGTCCCCCGGGGTGTGGGCGCCCGGTGTGCGGACGGTGCGCAACCGGGGGCCTAGAATGCTGCGTCCACGGTGTGCGGCACACCTGCGGGTGCCGTACCGCGCACGCGTCGGTCGAGCATCCGTCAGGTCGCAACGCCCACCCGTCCCCAGGGCACCACCGTCCGCCGCGCACCCGGAACGACCCTCTCCGGGAGCTCATCTGACGGTCCGATTGCCAGAACAAGGATTTGTCATGAAGGTTCCGCACGACGCCCCCATCGGAGGGGCGGAACTGCCCGCGGCAGCCCCTACGCTGACTCCCCGTGAGTACGCCCGTGTCCGTTGAACCGACCCAGGAGCAGCCGCGCCGGCGGTTCCAGACGCTGCGCACCCAGGCGGCCGCCGTGCCCCGGGCCTGGCTGCCCGGCGCCGTGGGGTACACCGCGCTGCTGATCGGCCTGGTGGACATCGCCTGCGCCGTCTTCCCGAGGCTGCGCGGCACCAAGATGCAGTGGCTGGCGGGGCAGCTGCCCGGCGGGACCACCACCCTGGCCGCGGCCGGCACCCTGATGGTCGGCCTGCTGCTGGTGATGCTGGCGCACGCGCTGCGCCGTCGTAAGCGCCGCGCCTGGCGGGCCGCCTGCGTCCTGCTGCCGATCGGCGCCGGCCTGCACCTGCTGCGCTGGCACCAGGTCGGCCCGGCGGTGATCTCGCTGGTGCTGCTCGTGGTCATGCTGGTCCACCACCGCGAGTTCTACGCCAAGGCCGACCCGCGCACCCGCTGGCGGGCCGGCGCCGCCTTCGTCCTGCTGGCCGCCGTGTCGGTCGGCCTCGGCCTGCTGATCGTCGGCGTCCGCACCGGCGCCGAGGTCAACACCCCCGGACTGGCCGAGCGCCTCCAGCACGTCCTCTACGGCCTGGTCGGCTTCGAGGGCCCGGTCGACTACCGCTCCGAGAAGGTCGCCTGGTACGTCGGCTACTCGCTCGGCGCGCTCGGCCTGATCACCGCCGGCACCACCGCCTACCTGGCGCTGCGCCCGGAGAAGCCCGAGCCCGAGCTCACCGCCGAGGACGAGGTGAAGGTCCGTCAACTGCTGGACCGCCACGGCGAGCGGGACTCCCTCGGCTACTTCGCGCTCCGCCGTGACAAGAGCGTGCTCTTCTCGCCCACCGGCAAGGCCGCCATCTCCTACCGGGTGGTCTCCGGCGTGATGCTCGCCTCCGGCGACCCGGTCGGCGACCCCGAGGCCTGGCCCGGCGCGATCAAGGTCTTCATGGCCGAGGCCCGCGCTCACGCCTGGGTCCCCGCCGTGATGGGCTGCTCCGAGCAGGGCGGCGAGATCTGGACCCGGGAGGCCGGCCTCGACGCGATCGAGCTCGGCGACGAGGCCATCGTGGACACCGCCGCGTTCTCGCTCTCCGGGCGGGCCATGCGCAACGTCCGGCAGATGGTGAAGCGGATCGAGCGCAACGGGTACTCCTGCCAGGTCCGCCGGGTCGGCGACCTGAGCGTGGACGAGAAGCGCCGGATCGCCGACGCCGCCGCCCGCTGGCGCGGCACCGACACCGAGCGCGGCTTCTCCATGGCGCTCGGCCGCTTCGGCGACCAGGGCGACGACGCCTGCGTGGTGGTCACCGCGCACAAGGCCCCCGAGGAGGGCGAGCCGGCCGACGCGGACGACCTCAAGGCGGTGCTGCACTTCGTGCCGTGGGGGCCGGACGGGATCTCGCTGGAGCTGATGCGGCGTGACCGGGCGGCCGACCCGGGGCTGAACGAGCTGCTGATCGTGGCGGCGCTGCAGGCCGTGCCGGCGCTCGGGGTCCGGCGGGTCTCGCTGAACTTCGCGATGTTCCGCTCGGCGCTGGCGCGCGGGGAGCGGATCGGGGCGGGGCCGGTGCTGCGGGCCTGGCGGGGGCTGCTGGTCTTCCTCTCGCGGTGGTTCCAGATCGAGTCGCTGTACAAGTTCAACGCCAAGTTCCAGCCGGAGTGGGAGCCGCGGTTCCTGGTCTACCCGCAGACCCGGGACCTCCCGCGGATCGGCTTCGCCGCGATGCAGGCGGAGGCCTTCATCACGCTGGGGCTGCCGCGGCCGTGGCGCCGCAAGCAGCGGCAGAGCCTGATGGCCGAGCCGCCGAAGCTGACCAAGGCCGCCTGATCGGCTGACGCCCCGGCAGGGCAGCGACCCCAGGGGCGCGAGGAACTGCGCGCGGGGGAACGGCAGCACCTGCAACTGGCTGACGGTGGTTCAGTTGCCGGTGGGCCGCCTTCCGTACCCGCGCAGTTCCTCGCGCCCCTGGGTCGCTGCCCTGCCGGGCGTCCCGGTTCGGGCGGCGCGTCGATAATGGCCCCATGAACAAGCTGCCCGGCCTTCCCGACCTCGACCGCTGCGCCGTGATGGGGGTGGTCAACGTCACGCCGGACTCGTTCTCGGACGGGGGGTTGTGGCTGGATCCGGCGAAGGCCGTCGCGCACGGGCTGGCGCTGACCGCCCGGGGGGCGGACCTGGTGGACGTCGGCGGGGAGTCGACGCGGCCGGGGGCACGGCGGGTGACCGAGGCGGAGGAGCTGCGCCGGGTGATCCCGGTGGTCGAGGAGCTCGCGGCGGCCGGGGTGGTGGTGTCGGTGGACACCATGCGGGCGTCGGTGGCGGAGCGGGCGGTGGAGGCCGGGGCCCGGCTGGTGAACGACGTCTCGGGCGGGCTGGCGGACCCGGGGATGGCCGCCGTGGTGGCGCGGACGGGTGCCCCGTTCGTGGTGATGCACTGGCGCGGGCAGTCCGCCGACATGGACGCCCTGGCGGTGTACGGGGACGTGGTCGAGGACGTGGTGGCCGAGCTGACGGACCGGATGGCGGCGCTGACCGCGGCCGGGGTCAAGGAGGAGCAGCTGGTGCTGGACCCGGGTCTGGGCTTCGCCAAGACGGCGGAGCACAACTGGGCGCTGCTCGGCCGGTTGGACGCGCTGACCGCTCTCGGCCGCCCGGTACTGGTGGCGGCTTCGCGCAAGCGGTTCCTGGGTACGCTGCTCGCCAACCCGGAAACGGGCGAGCTGCGCCCGGCCAGGGAGCGGGACGACGCGACGGCGGCCGTCTCGGTGCTCTCGGCCCGGGCCGGGGCGTGGGCGGTCCGGGTGCACGACGTGGCCGGGACGGCCGACGCGGTGAGGGTGGTGGCGGCCTGGCAGCGGGCGGCCGCGCAGGGACCTATCCGGGGGTAGCGGTTTGGCGAAGGGCGGGAGTGACCATGGCGGGTGACGGCAGGTCGGTCGGGGACCGGGCCTCGGCGGAGGCGGAGCTGGACAGGCTGGCGGTGCTGGCGGCCAACCAGGCGCTGTACGAGGCCCTGGAGAACGGCGACCTGGAGGCCGTCGAGAGCGCCTGGCTCGGACCGGACGACGCGGACGACAAGCACGGCGCGGTCTGCGTGCACCCCGGCTGGCCGGTGCTGCGCGGCCGGGCGCAGGTGACCCGCTCGTACATGTTGATCATGGCGAACACGGAGTACATCCAGTTCTTCCTGACCGACGTGGAGTGCGAGGTGCAGGGCGACACGGCCCTGCTCACCTGCACCGAGAACATCCTCTCCGGCGGCGAGGCCGAGGAGGAGGGCGAGCTGGGCCCGCTGGTCGGCGGCAAGGTGGTCTCCACCAACCTGTTCCGACGGACGGCGGACGGCTGGAAGCTCTGGTCGCACCACGGCTCACCGGTGCTGACCAGCGGGGACGACGAGGACGAGGAGTGAGCTCGCGCTGAGGCTCCGTCAGCCCGGCGGGAATCCGCCGGGCCGGGGCGTTGTTGCGGAACGTGCACCGACTGTTCACGTCAATGGCCGTTCCGGCGTGCGTGGCGCCGCGCGGTGCCGGGTAGGACGGTCGGGGTTCGCCGTCGCCCGCAGGTACATTCGAGAGCTGCGGGCCGGGCGGCCCGGTGCCCCGCCGTGTGCGGGGCCTGTCCACATGGGAGAAGTGAGTTGCTGGACCGCGTCACTCTGCGGGGCTTGCGTGCCCGTGGCCACCACGGTGTCTTCGAGCGCGAGCGGGTCGAGGGCCAGACCTTCGTGGTCGACCTCGTGATGTACCTGGACACCCGCCCGGCGGCCTCCGGCGACGACCTGACCCGCACCGCGCACTACGGGGTGGTGGCCGAGGAGGTCACCGCGATCATCGCCGGCGAGCCGGTCGACCTGATCGAGACGCTGGCCCAGCGGATCGCCGACCAGTGCCTGAAGCACGAGGCAGTGGAGGAGGTCGAGGTCACGGTGCACAAGCCGGACGCCCCGATCACGGTGCCGTTCGACGACGTGACGATCACCATCCACCGGCGCCGCGGATGACCTTCGCGGTGCGGCCCGCCGCCGTCCAGACCGAACCTGCAGAGGGATACCGATGAGCACCAGCGACCCGACCGCCTCGCCGACCACGTTCGACCTGGAGCGCCGGGTCGACACCGCCGAATCCACCCTGCACGACCCGCGCCGCGCGGCCCTGGCCCTCGGCAGCAACCTCGGGAACCGGCTGGAGACCCTCCAGGGCGCCGTCGACGCGCTGGCCGACACCCCCGGGCTCAAGGTCTGCGCCGTCTCGGCGGTGTACGAGACCGCGGCGGTCGGCGGCCCGGAGGAGCAGCCCTCGTACTTCAACGCCGTGGTGGTGCTGAAGACCACCCTGCCGCCGAGCTCCCTGCTGGAGCGGGCCAACGCGGTCGAGGACGCCTTCGGCCGGGTCCGCGAGGTCCGCTGGGGCCCGCGCACCCTGGACGTCGACGTGCTCGCCTACGAGGGCGTCACCAGCGACGACCCGGTGCTGCTGCTGCCGCACCCGCGGGCCCACGAGCGGGCCTTCGTGCTCGCCCCCTGGCAGGACGCCGACCCGGACGCCGAGCTGCCCGGCCGCGGCCGGGTGGCCGACCTGCTGAAGACGGTCTCCGAGGAGCCCGGCCAGGAGGTCCTGCGCCGCGAGGACATCCAGCTCCGGCTGCCCGAGTAGCCACAGGCGTTCGGAACCGGACAGCGGGTGCGCACGTTGGCCCTGCTGTCCGGTCCCCTCTGCTTGACTGGGCGTCATCTCCGCTGGAAGGACCCGTGTGAAGCCGCTCCGCCTCCGTCTGCTGCTGCTGATCGCCGCCGTGGCCACCGCGCTGGCCTGGGCGGGTGCCCGGCTGTGGGACTCGCTCGGGCACCTGCCCGGGGTGCCCGCCGCCGCGCCGATCGTGCTGGCGGCGGTCGCGGTGGTGCTGCTGGCCACCGCGCTCTCGCTGCGCGGCCGGCTGAAGGCGGCCCGCGAGCGGCGGCCCGGGGCCCGCGGGGTCGATCCGATCGGGGCGGCCCGGGCGGTGGTGCTCGGGCAGGCCAGTGCCCTGGTCTCGGCGGTGATGGCCGGGGTCTACGCGGGCACCGGCATCCACCTGCTCGGCCAGCTGGACGACCCGTCCCGGTCCCCCCAGGCGCTCACTGCCGGGCTGGCGGTGCTGGCGGCGGCGGCCGTGGTGGCCGCGGCGCTCTGGCTGCAGCACGTCTGCAAGCTGCCGGAGGACCACGACGGACCGGCCGGACCCGCACCGTCGGCGCGCTGACCGCACGGTTCCCGTACTGACGGCACGTCAGGGCCCCGTCACGGGACGTGTCGGTGACGGCGTGTCAAGGGCGGAATGGGGGGCCAGGCTGACAGCGCCCCGATTCGCACGCTAGTTTCTTTGGCATGTCTCGCGGACGCCACCGTCACTCCTCCCTCCTCGGCCGCACCGGGCCGCCGGTCGCGGCGGGCGTGCTCGTCGTCGCCGCGCTGGCCTCCTTGGTGGCCAGCCCCGACACTCTCGTGGTGCGCTCGCTCGGCGTCGCCGCCGTGCTCGCCGCGGTCGGGGTCACCCTGCTGCTGCGCCAGCGCGACCGCGCGGCCCGGCTGGCCGCCGAACTCGCCGCCACCCGGCGGATGCGGGCCGAGGAGCGCTTCGAGGAGCAGCTCGCCGAGGCCGAGTACGCCGCCGAGGTGGCCGAGGAGCGGGCCACCCGCTTCGGCCGCCGGCTGACGGCCGAGAAGTCCCGGCTGGCCAAGGCCGAGACCGAGATCGCCCGGCTGCTCCGTGAGCGTGCCGTGATGGTGGCCGAGCAGGCCCTCAAGGAGGCCGAGGCGCACCAGCGCGCGCTGGCCGCCGCGCGCCCCAAGTACCCCGCCTCGCCGGCCGCGTACGTCCGGGCCGGCTCGGTGCTGCGCCAGCTGGAGCGGGAGGCCGTCCGGGCCGAGGAGCGCCGGGCCGCCGCCGAGCGGGCCCCCGTGGCGGTGCGTCAGCCCGCGCTGCCGGCCGCTGCGGCCCCGGCGCCCGCCGCCAAGCCGGTGCAGGCGACGGTCCGTCAGCTGGGCGCGGTGCCCGAGCGTCCGGTGCTCACCGCGCCGGGGACGGCGGCGGAGGGCGCGCCGTCGACCGCCGTCGCGGCAGCGGTGGTGCGGCAGCGGCCGCGGCCGGCCCGGGGGCAGAACTTCAGCTTCTTCGGCCGCCCCGGTGCGGCCGGCGCCGCCGTCCGGGCCGCCGCTCCGGCGCCCTCGGTCGGCAGCGTGACCGAGCTGGCCGCCAAGGCCCCGGCCGCCGGTGAGGACCTGGCGGACGTGGTGGGCGACGAGGCGGTGGCCGAGAGCGCCCGCTACGCGGCCCCGCAGCCCTCCGCGGAGCAGCCGGTGACGGCCGCCCCGGCGGAGGAGGTCGCGGCCGCCCACGGGCGGCCCGAGGTGGTCGACCTGACGCCGCACGACGACACCGAGGTGATCTCGGTCGCGGAGCTCCGGGCGGAGTTCCGGTAGGTCCTGGTCCCGGTACCGGTACGACGAAGGGGCACCCCCTCGGGGGTGCCCCTTCGTCGTACCGTCGGACGGTGCGTCAGATCTGGACGCCGAAGTCCTGGGCGATGCCGGCCAGGCCGGAGGCGTAGCCCTGGCCGATGGCGCGGAACTTCCACTCGGCGCCGTTGCGGTAGAGCTCGCCGAAGATCATGGCGGTCTCGGTGGCCGCGTCCTCGGAGAGGTCGTAGCGGGCGATCTCGGCGCCGCCGGCCGAGTTCAGCACCCGGATGTAGGCGTTGCGGACCTGGCCGAAGCTCTGCTTGCGGTTGTCGGCGTCGTAGATCGAGACCGGGAAGGTGATCTTGACGGCCTCGGCCGGCAGGTTCGCCAGGTTGACCGTGATCGCCTCGTCGTCGCCGGCGCCCTCACCGCTGCGGTTGTCACCGGTGTGCACCACGGTGCCGTCGGGGGAGCTGGTGTTGTTGAAGAAGACGAAGTGCCCGTTGGAGAGCACCTTGCCGTCCGCGTTCAGCACGATGGCGCTGGCGTCCAGGTCGAACTCGGCACCGGTGGTGGTCCGGACGTCCCACCCGAGACCCACGTTGACCGCGGTGAGGCCCGGGGCCTCCTTGGTCAGCGAGACGTTGCCGCCCTTGGAGAGGCTGACTGGCATGTTGTTCGGTGTCCCTTCGTCGCTTCTGACCGTGAGAACGCGGGCGGCCGGGGTGGTGGTTCCGGCCGCGCGGCAAATCTCTCACGGAGCGGGCCGACGGGGGGTCAGATCCGGGGGAAGCGGCCCTGGACGGTCCAGATGTTGGGGTTGTCGGCCAGGCCCTCGTGCAGGTCGAACAGGTCGGCCAGCACGTCCTGGAGGAAGTCCCGGGCCTCCCGGCGCAGGTCCTGGTGCCGCACCACCGCCGGGGGCTCGTCGGGCAGCCAGGTGGCGCTGACCTCGACCAGGCCGAAGCGGCGGGCGAAGCGGAGCAGCTCGGTGTTCTGGGTGAAGTCCAGGTCGTAGGTCTGGACGAGCGCGGAACGGCTGCCCCGCGGGTCCCGGTCGAGCTCCTCGACGGTGTCGCAGAGCGCCCAGGCGAAGTCGAGCACCGGGACCCAGCTCCAGTTGGTGGAGAACTCGGCCCCGTCCGCGTCGAGGTAGACGTCGCCGCAGAACAGGTCGTGGCGCAGGGCTCGCACGGGGGCGGTGCGGTAGTCCGTCTGCGGCGGGTCGGGGAAGCGGTTGGAGAGGGAGTAGCCGAGCTCGATCACGCGGACATTCTCTCTCAGTGCTGCGGCAGGCTCAGCGCTGCGGCAGGGCAGCGACCCAGGGGCGCGAGGAACTGCGCGAGGACGGAAGGCGGACCAGCGCAAGATCGGGGCAGGCGGGTCAGTTGCACGTGCTGCCGTTCCCCCGCGCGCAGTTCCTCGCGCCCCCGGGGTCGCTGCCTGGCGGGCGGCGGTGTTTAACCGCGTGACCCCGGGCGGCGGGGGCGGGATGATGGCGGCATGCCTGAGCCTCTGCGCGTCCGGGGATCGGTGGTCGTGCCCGACGCCGAGCTGCTGTGGCGCTTCTCCCGTTCGTCCGGCCCCGGTGGGCAGCACGTCAACACCTCGGACACCCAGGTCGAGCTCCGCTACGACCTGGCGGGGTCGGCCGCGCTGCCGCCGGTGTGGAAGGAGCGCGCCCTGGAGCGGCTGGCGGGCCGGCTGGTGGACGGGCGGTTCGTGGTGGTGAAGGCGTCGGAGCACCGGTCGCAGCTGCGCAACCGCGAGATGGCCGTGGCCCGGCTGGCCGCGCTGCTCGGCGAGGCCACCGCGCCGCCGCCGAAGACGCGCCGCCGGACCAAGCCCAGCAAGGGGATGGTCGAGCGGCGGCTGGAGAACAAGCGCCACCGCTCGCAGCTCAAGCAGGGCCGCGGCCGCCCGCAGTACTGACGGACCGACGGGCTGACGGAGGGTCAGGCCAGGTGGCGGTAGCCGCCGCGGTGGTAGACCAGCGGTGCGGCTCCGGGGGCGGGCAGCTCGGCGGCGAGGACGTGGCCGATCAGCAGGGTGTGGTCGCCGGCGGCGACGCGCTGGACGGTGCGGCACTCGACGGTGGCCAGGGCACCGTCGATCAGCGGGGCGCCGGAGTGCGGGCCGCGGTGGTGTGGGGTGTCGGCGAACAGCAGGCGGTCGCTGAGCCGGCCCTTCATGGCGAAGCGGGAGGCGATGGTGCGGTGCGCCTCGCCGAGCAGGGAGACCGCCCAGTGGTCGGCACGGGCGAGCAGCTCGTCCATCCGGGAGTCGGTGCGGACCGAGACGAGGACCAGCGGGGGCTCCAGGGACACCGAGAGGAACGAGGTCGCCGTCATGCCGGCGTCCTCGCCGTCCTCGGGGTCGTGGGCGGTGACCAGGGTCACGCCGGAGGCGAGCTGGCCTAGCGCGGCCCGGAACTGGTCGGGGGTGGCGGCCTGGGTGGCGGTGGGCTGCGAGGACGTCTGCACGTACCGCACGGTAGTCGGCCGACCGGGTGGGCGGCATCGGGCAGTGGACGTAGGTCCTGCTGGGCCGAAGGACTGAACCGGGGTTCCCCGGGCGGCGCAGGGGCTCACTCCCAGGGGTGAGGGTGCGGGGCCCTCCGGCGGGCAGCGGACTTCAGTGGTGGCGGCGAAGAGCCGACCACCCAATGGTCCGGATTGTCCAGGATTGTTCCACGCAGGGCCTCTGAGCTGCGCTTTCGTGCATGCACATGGTGTGATTTGGGTCACAAGTGGTGACCTATTGTTGACCGAGCGTGCCGAACGTTGTGCTCCCTGTGATTCAGTTCTTCTGGCAATCGGACGATAACCATCAAGACCTATCCGAAGCAGCCGGGGAGCCCCCGCATGGAAGCCGAGTCGGAGCCCTACGTCCGCCTCGCGACCCTCCGCACCTTGCACCGGGTCGTGGCGGACCTCAACGCTGCCCGCAGCCTGGCGGGGACGCTCCAGGCGGTGGTCGAGGGCGCGGTGCACGGGCTCGGCTTCGACGCGGCGGCGGTCAGCCTGGTGCGGCCGGACGGTGATCTGGTGGTGGCGGCGGTCTGGGAGCTGGAGGAGAGCGCCTTCGGCGGGCCCGCGGTGCTGCTCGGCCAGGTCGGTTCCCGGGAGTCCTGGGAGCGGATGCTGAGCGTCAGCGACCACTGGGGCACCCTGCGCTTCCTGCCGTACGACCGGGGCTGGGCGATCGGCACCGACATCCCGAGCTGGACCGGGGACGGCCCGCTGCCGGTGTACGTCAACGACTGGCACCCGCAGGACGTGCTGCTGGCCCCGATGTACAGCGCCGGGGGAGACCTGCTGGGCGTGCTCTCGGTGGACCGCCCGCGCAGCGGCAAGCGGCCCGGGGCGTGGACCAGGGAGGCGCTGGAGATGTTCTCCCTGCAGGCCTCGATCGCGATCGGCAACGCCCGGCTGCGGGCCGAGATGCAGCGCGCGCTGGCCCGGCTGGAGAAGGAGCAGCAGGCGCTGCGGGCCAGCGAGGAGAGCTTTCGGCAGGCCTTCGAGTACGCGCCCAGCGGGATGGCCATCACCGAGCTGCACGGCGCCGCGATGGGCCAGCTGACCAGGGTGAACGACGCGCTCTGCCGGCTGCTGGGGCGGCCCAGGGCGACCCTCCGCCAGCAGCGCTTCGCCGATCTGGTGCACCCCGACGACCTGGAGCTGCTGCAGCGCACCAGCGCCGAGGGCGGGCGGGCCGAGCTGCGGCTGTCCCGGCGGGACGGCGGCTACCAGTGGGTCTGCCTGCGCAACTCGGTGGTGGCGGACGCGGCCGAGGGGCCGAGCTTCCTGCTGACCCACGTCGAGGACATCGAGGAGCGCAAGCGGCACGAGTTCCAGCTGGCCCACCGGGCCAGCCACGACGCGCTCACCGGGCTGCCGAACAGCGCCGAGCTGCGGGCCCGGCTGGGCCGCCGGATCTGTCCGCTGGACCCGGTCGGGGCGGGGGCGCACCAGGCGGAGCCCGAGCGCCTGGACGGTGAGCCCGCGTACGCCGGTCAGGTGGCCTCCTACGGCGGCTTCGAGGTGGGGGGTGGCCCGGTCGCCCTGCCGCACGGTCACGGGGGCGCTGACGGGCCCGCCTGGGGGCTGGAGCGGGAGTCGTTCGGCCTGGACCGGGAGCCCTTCGGGCGGGCCCGCGAGCACGTCGAGGTGGAGGCCGACCACGTGCACACGGTGATCCCGGCCGAGCTGCCCACCGGCGGCGAGCTCTGGGGCTCGGGCCCGCGCGGCCCGGCCTCGGAGAAGGGGCTGGCGGTGCTCTTCTGCGACCTGGACGGCTTCAAGTCGATCAACGACCGGTTCGGCCACAAGGCGGGCGACGGGGTGCTGATCGAGGTGGCCCGGCGGCTCCAGCAGGTGGTCCGGGAGGGCGACACGGTGGCCCGGCTCGGCGGCGACGAGTTCGTGGTGCTGGCCGACGGGATCGGCCGCGAGGAGGCCAAGGACCTGGCCGGGCGGCTGCGCAACGCGATCATCCCGCCGATGCGGATCGACAACCGCACCACCCGGGTCGGGGTCAGCCTGGGCATCGGCTGGGCCGGCTGCGGGATGTCCATCGAAGAGGTGCTGCACGCCGCCGACGAGCGGATGTACGACGAGAAGCGAGCGCGTGGCGGTGGCCAGCGCGGCGCGCGGGGCGAGCGCTCGCACCGGCGCGCGGGGTGAAATCGGCAGGTCGGACCGGGTCCGAACGGCGGACGGCCGCCCGGGGTACGCCCTGACGGGGCGTCAGGCGCACCGTTTCTCCACCCGTTCGCCCGACCGTGTGCGCGGCGGTGGACGGCTTTCCCCGGCGTAGGGGCTGGCAGGTAGGGTTCCCCCGGTACGAGCGTTCACCCGCCCGTGCGGCGTCGGGCCGCCGCGGGTGTGCTGCGATGGGGAGTTGACCACCGTGACGACGGCCGGAAGTGACGGAGCGTCCGAGGACCGGACGGAGGAGGACCCGTTCGCGTACCTCTACCGGCCTGCCGACGGCGAGTCCGCCGCCGAGCAGCCGAAGTCCCCGGGGTACTCCCGCCCGGTCGAGGTCGGCCGCGCCCAGTACCCGGCGCCGCAGCCGCAGGCGGCGTACCAGCGGACCGCGCAGCAGCACCTCCCGCACCAGCAGGGGCCGTACGGGCCGGGCGCCCAGCCGGGCCCGCAGCAGCCCGCCCGGTACGCCGAGCACTCCCGCCCGCAGCCGGGCGAGCAGGCTCCGCCCGGGCGGAGCAAGGGCGTGGTGATCGGCGCCATCGCGGTGGTGGCCGCGATCGCCATCGGCGCCGGGGTGGCGCTCTCCATGGGTGACGCCGGCAAGGGCGCCAAGAACGCCTCCGGCCCGACCGGCAGCGCCCCCGCGAGCACCCCGGGCACCTCCGCGTCCCCGTCCTCCTCGCCGAGCGCGACCGCCTCGCCGCTGGTCAACGGCGCGGGGGTGGCCGACTTCAGCGGCCTGCAGCTCTCCGGCGGCGCGGCGGTGGCCAGCTCGGTGGGCGGGGCCAAGGGCAAGGGCGGTTACGTCACCGGCCTGGCCGGCGGTGCCGTGGTGAGCTGGAAGGTCTCGGTCCCGCAGGCGGCGACCTACCGGGTGTCGCTCCGCTTCAACAACACCGGGGCGGACGCCCAGGCGGTGGTGAAGGTGGACGGCAAGCCCACCTACACCCCGATCAACCTGAGGAACTACAAGGCCGGCCTCCAGCCGGAGCAGGCCTGGTTCGGCTCCTGGATAAGCGCCGAGATCCCCGGTGCGGGCGAGCACACCATAACGATCGAGTCCGCCCCCGGGGCCCCGGCCGGCGCGGTGCTGTTCGACCAGATCGCGGTCACGCCGAACGGAGTCGATCCCGGCCTGTGACCACCCCCGCCAGGTGCGCGACGGTCTCCGCCATCGCGCTCCGGGCGGGCCCCAGGTACTTGCGCGGGTCGGTCATCGCCGGGTCCCCGTCGAGCCGCTGACGGACCACCCGGGTGAAGGCGGTGTTCAGCGCGGTGCCGATGTTGATCTTCACCAGGCCGGCCGCCACACCCGCCGCGAGCTCCTCGTCCGGCACGCCCGAACTGCCGTGCAGCACCAGCGGGACAGGCACGGCGGCGGCCAGCCGGCGGACCAGCGCGTGGTCCAGCGCGGCCGTCCGGGTGGTCATCGCGTGCGAGCTGCCGACCGCCACCGCGAGCGCGTCCACCCCGGTGTCGGCCACGTAGGCGGCGGCCTCGTCCGGGTCGGTCCGGGCGCCGGGGGCGTGCGGGGAGAGCGGCGGCTCGCCGTCCTTGCCGCCCACCTTGCCGAGCTCGGCCTCCAGGTGCAGGCCGTGCCGGTGCGCCCAGGCGGCGGCCTCGGCGGTGGCCTTCACGTTCTCCGCGTACGGCAGTGCGGAGGCGTCGAACATGGCGGAGCTGAACCCGGCCGCGGCCGAGGCGCGCAGCAGGTCGAAGTCCTCGACGTGGTCGAGGTGGAGCGAGACCGGCACGGAGGCGGCGGCGGCCACCTCGGCGCAGGCCCGGGCCAGCGGCAGCAGGCGGTGGCCGTGGTAGGCGGTGGCGTTCTGGCTGACCTGCAGGATCACCGGGCAGCCGGCCAGTTCGGCGCCGGCGGCGATCGCCTCGGCGTGCTCCAGGGTGATCACGTTGAAGGCGGGCAGGCCGCGGCCCTCGGCGGCGGCGGAGGCGAGCAGGTCGGACGTACGGGCAACGGGCATGGGTGTCCCCCAGGACGAAGGTGAGCAGCGGGACGCAGATCCGCTGCTCACCTCTCCCGGTGGGACAGGAGGGCCAGACTCAGGCCGCGTGGGCCTTGCTGAAGCGGTCCGCGCCGACGATCCACTCGCCGCGGCGCATCACCGCGACGAGCTCGTAGGTGTCGGAGTCGAGCACGACCAGGTCGGCGTTCTTTCCGGCCTCCAGGGAGCCGATGGAGCCGTCCAGGCCGAGCAGCCGGGCCGGGACGGTGGACAGGGAGGTGACGGCCTGGTTGAGGGTCAGGCCGTTGACGGTGACGGAGCGCTTGAAGGCGACGTCCAGGGTGAGGGTGGAGCCGGCGATGGAGCCGCCCTCGACCAGGCGGGCGACCCCGCTCTCCACCCGGACCTGGAGCGGGCCCAGCGGGTAGAGGCCGTCGCCCATGCCGGCCGCGCCCATCGCGTCGGTGATCAGCGCGACCCGCTCGGCACCGGCGGTGCCGTAGGCGAGGTCGAGCACCGAGGGGTGCAGGTGCACGCCGTCGTTGATCAGCTCGACGGTGACCCGCTCGTCCTCGAGCAGGGCGACGATCGGGCCCGGGGCGCGGTGCTGGATGCCCGGCATCGCGTTGAACAGGTGGGTGGCGACGGTGGCCCCGGCCTCGACGGCCTCCAGGGTCTTGTCGTAGTCCGAGTCGGTGTGGCCGACGGCGGCGATCACGCCCAGGTCGGCGAGCATCCGGACGGACTCCAGACCACCCGTCAGCTCCGGGGCGAGGGTGAACATCTTCGCGGTGCCGCGGGCGGCGTCCACCAGCTTGCGCACCAGGGCCGGGTCCGGGTCGCGGAGCAGGTCGGGGCGGTGCGCGCCGCAGCGGTTGTGCGAGATGAACGGGCCCTCGAAGTGCACGCCCGCCAGCACGCCGTCCTCGACCAGCTCGGAGAGCACGGCGGCCTGGTGGCAGAGCTCGTCGATCTCCCCGGTGACGGTGGAGGCCATGGTGGTGGTGGTGCCGTGGGCGAGGTGGGTGCGGGCCACGGTGAGCGCCTCCTCGGCGATCCCCGAGGCGTAGGAGCCGCCGCCGCCACCGTGCACGTGCAGGTCCACGAAACCGGGGACGACGGTGTAGCCGGTGAGGTCCACGTCACCCGGTTCGGTCTCCCCGCCGAGGCCCGCGATCCGCGAACCCTCGACGGACAGCCGCCCGTGCTCGATCACACCGCCCGGCAGGACCAGTCGGGCTCCGGCGAGTGCAGTACGGTCCGCGGTCACGCGGTCACCTCCATGGAGAGCAGATCCCAGGCGAGCAGGCCCGCGCCCAGGGATGCGGCGGTGTCTTTGAGCATGGCGGGAACGACCTTCGGGGGCATCTGGAAGGTCAGCCGCTCGGACACCGCTGCGCGCAATGGTGTGAAGAGCGTGTCACCGGCTTCGGCCAGCCCACCGCCGACGATCACCGTCGAGGGGTCGAGCAGGCTCTGGGCCAGCACGATCCCGTCGGCGAGCGCGTCGACCGCGGTCCGCCACACCGCCAGGGCGCGCGGGTCCCCGGCGTCGACCGCCGCGGCACAGGCCGCCGCGTCCGCCTCCGGGTCACCGCTGGCCTCGGCCCAGGCCCGGGAGACGGCGCCGGCCGAGGCCAGCGTCTCCAGGCAGCCCTTGGCGCCGCAGCCGCACTGCGGGCCGCCGGGGCGGACCACCACGTGGCCGATCTCGCCGCCGTAGCCGTGCGCGCCCGCCTCGATCGCCCCGTCGATGCCGATGGCCCCGGCGATGCCGGTGCCCAGCGCGATGAAGAGGAAGCGGCCCACGCCCTGCCCGGCGCCGATCCGGCCCTCGGCCAGCCCGCCGGAGCGGACGTCGTGGCCGAGTGCGACCGGAAGGCCGCCGAGGCGCTCGCCGAGCAGCTTGCGCATCGGCAGGTCCCGCCAGCCGAGGTTGGCGGAGAAGACCGCGATCCCGTTCTTCTCGTCGATCGTCCCCGGTACCGCGACGCCGGCGGCGAGGGGGCCGGTGCCGTAACGGCGCCTGCCCTCCTCCGCCAGGTCGGCGGCGAAGTCGAGGATGGTGGCGACGACGGCGTCCGTGCCGTGCTCCCGCCCGGTCGGTCGGCGTGCTTCGAACAGCACGGAGCCGTCCTGGGCGAGCAACGCGGCCTTCATGCCGGTTCCGCCTACATCGAGTGCGATGACGTGCTTCACGGGGGACAGTTTCCCTTGACCGAGTCGGAGAGGTCTAGTCCAGTTGCTCGATTGGTCTGGTCCATGACGGTGAGGTTTGTCGCCTTTAAGGATGTCTTAAGGCCCTTTGTGCGAGCTTTGGCAACCTTCTTTCCTATTGTGGACACGGGAGTTGGGAAGGAAACGGGATCAGACCAGGATGATGGAGCGGGTCAGCGCGCGCGGCTCGTCGGGGTTCAGACCGCGCGCCTCGGCGGTCGCCACCGCGAGCCGCTGGGCCCGCACCAGATCCGCCATCGGGTCCAGGCCGGGCTCGTCCAGCAGCTCGGCGCCGGTGGCCCCGATCTGCTCGGGCAGGCCCTCCGGCAGGCCGCCGAAGGCCCAGACCGCGCGGCCCGGCGCGGCGATGGCGATCGGGCCGTGCCGGTACTCCATCGCCGGGTAGGACTCGGTCCAGGCGCCGGCCGCCTCGCGCATCTTCAGGCCGGCCTCCTGGGCCAGCCCGTACGTCCAGCCGCGGCCGAGGAAGCTCACCTGCTCGGCCGCGACCAGCGCGGCCGGCAGCTCCCAGGCCAGCGCCCGCTCGGCGTCCTCGGCGGCCCGCGCCACCGTGGCGACGCCGGCCGGCAGTGCCTCCTCCAGCTCCAGGTGGGCCCGGAGCAGGGCGAGCGCGGTGGTGGCGAAGCGGGTCTGCACCACCGAGTGCTCGTCGGCGAAGTCCAGCATCACGTGCTGGTCCGCCACCTCCAGCACCGGGCTGCCCGGGGTGCCGGTGAGCACGGTCGAGGGGGTCTTGAGGCGGTCGAGCAGCTCGATCACCTCGGTGGTGGTGCCCGAGCGGGTGATCGCCACGATCCGGTCGTAGCGTCGCCCGAGCGGGAACTCGGAGGCGGCCAGCGCGTCGGTCTCGCCGTGCCCGCCGCTCTCGCGCAGCACCGCGTAGGCCTGCGCCATGAACCAGGAGGTGCCGCAGCCGACGACCGCGACCCGCTCGCCGCGCTGCGGCAGGGCGGGGGAGACGGCGGCGGCCAGGGCGGCGGCCTGCCGCCAGTTGGCGGGCTGGGTGGCCAGTTCCTGGGCAGTCAGGGAAGACATGGGTACGGCTCCTCCGGAGAATCCATAGAGCGGATGCGTGAAGCTGATTGATTTATAGATGTTTCGAGCATGATTGCGCAAGAGAGCTCGCGTGAGATGAACTGTGGGAAGCTGAGCCAGCCACGCCGGAGACCTCCGGCGCGGGCGTTTCGGGAGAGGGGCGACACCAAGCGTGTCCAGGTACGAGCGGTGGAACGCACTGCTGGAACTGCTCAACGAGCACGGCAAGTTGGAGGTCGAGGAGGCCGCCGAGGCGCTCGACGTCTCCGCCGCCACGATCCGTCGCGACCTGGACCAGCTGGCACGCCAGCAGATGGTCACCCGGACCAGGGGCGGCGCGGTGGCGCACAACGTCAGCTACGACCTGCCGCTGCGCTACAAGACCGCCCGCAACGCCGATGCCAAGCAGCGGATCGGCGCCGCGGTGGCCGAGTTGATCGCCCCCGGCGAGGTGGTCGGCCTGAACGGCGGCACCACCACCACCGAGGTGGCCCGCGCGCTGGCCGTGCGCCCGGAGCCGGACGGCGGGGCGGGCCAGGCGCTCACCATCGTCACCAACGCGGTGAACATCGCCAACGAGTTGACGGTCCGTCCGCAGGTGAAGATCGTGCTCACCGGTGGGGTGGCCCGGCCGCAGTCCTACGAGCTGATCGGCCCGCTGGCCACCCTGGTGCTCAGCGAACTCGCGCTGGACGTCACGGTGTTGGGCGTGGACGCGCTGGACGCCGAGTACGGTGCCACCGCCCACAACGAGGGCGAGGCCAGCGTCAACCGGCTGCTCGCCGAGCGGGCCCGCCGGGTGGTGGTGGCGGCCGACTCCTCCAAGCTGGGCCACCGCGCCTTCGCGCGGATCTGCGGGGTGGAGCGGATCTCCGTACTCGTGACCGACGAGGGCATCCCGGCGGAGCTGACCGCGGCCTTCACGGAGGCCGGCGTCCGGGTGATCACGGCCTGAACGGCCTGCACCCATTAGTGCGTTGCGCCTGATGCAACGTCAGCCGAGATTCGGTAACTACCGTGTGTACAGGTCTGGACCACTAAGGGTCTGCGCTGGAAGGGTGTGCGACGCTCCGTCTCCGCCCGAAGGTTGGTCCCCCGTTGTCCAGCGCCGCCCGGAAGTCGTTCCTCCCCTCGACGGCCCTCGCCGTCACCGCCGCGCTGCTGCTCAGCGGCTGCGGAGCGCTCGGACTGGGGACGGAGGGTGACGTCACGCTCAAGCTGGTCGCGCCGGACTACGGCACCAACCGGGCCACCAGCACCGAGCCGTACTGGCAGGAGCTGGCGAAGGGCTTCGAGGCCGCCAACCCGCACATCAAGGTCCAGGTCGAGGTGGTCCCCTGGACCGACATCGACACCCGGGTCGCCGAGCTGGTCAAGACCGGCAAGTCGCCCGACCTGGTGCAGACCGGCGGCTACGCCGACCAGGTCGCGGCCGGACGGCTCTACCCCGCCGGGGACGTGCTGACCATCGAGACCCAGGCCAACATGCTGGCCTCGATCTCCCAGGCCGGGCAGGTGCTCGGCAGCCAGTACGGCATCCCGTTCACCACCTCCTCCCGGCTGTTCTTCTACAACAAGGCGATCTTCGAGAAGGCGGGCGTCACCGCCCCGCCCGCCACCTGGGACGAGCTGGCCAAGGCTGCCAAGAAGATCAAGGACAAGGTGCCCGGCGTCACCCCGTACGGGCTGCCGCTCGGCCCCGAGGAGGCCCAGGCCGAGGGCCTGATGTGGGCCACCTCCGGAGGCGGCGGCTTCGCCGACGACGCGGGCAACTACAGCATCGACAGCGACGCCAACCAGAAGACCTTCGACTGGCTGCGCACCTCGCTGGTCACCCCGGGCCTCACCTACAAGGACCCCGGCACGGTCAACCGGGCCACCGCCTTCGAGGACTTCGCGGCCGGGAAGGTCGCGATGCTCAACGGCCACCCGCAGCTGGCCCTCAACTCCGACAAGGCGGGCGTCCAGTACGGCACCGCCCCGCTGCCGCGCAAGGACGCCCAGGGCAAGGCCACCTCGATGGGGGTGGCCGACTGGATGATGGCCTTCAAGGCGAACGGGCACCGGGCCGAGATCAAGAAGTTCCTCAGCTACGTCTACCAGAAGGAGAACGTCATCAAGTTCGCGTCGATGTACAACCTCCTGCCGGTGACCCAGGACGCCCGCGAGGAGATGGCCGGCACCGGCCACAACATCAAGCCGTTCCTGGACGCGCTCACCAACGCCCGCTTCTACCCGTACGGCGAGACCTCCTGGGACCGGGTCAGCGGGCTGCTCAAGAAGCAGCTCGGCGGCGCCGTGAAGAACGACGGACAGGGGGTCCTGTCCGGTCTCCAGGGCGCCGCCGCGGAGGCCGCCGAGCAGAGCCGGCGCACCTCGGGGGGCTGAGCCTCCGTCAGACGGCCTCGGGCCCTTCGGGGCCGAGGTCGATCGCGTAGGCCTTGCGGAGGGTCTCGTGCACCGTCCAGGTGGTGCGGTCGCCCTCGCGCAGGATCCCGACCGTGCCGGGGGCCAGCTCCAGGGTCTCGCCGCCCTCCACCGCGACGGTGGCCCGGCCGCTCACCACCACGAACATCTCGTCCGCCTCGGTGTCGGTCACCACGCCCGGGGTGATCTGCCAGATGCCGCGCAGCCGACGTCCGTCGGCCGACTCCCAGAGCAGCTTGCCGGTCACCTCGGGGGTGCCGGAGACGATCTGGGAGGGGTCGAGCGGGTCGGGTTCGAGGTCGGCGTCGGGGATGCTGAGAGCGAAGCTGTGGTCCATGGGGCCGACGCTAACCCGAACGGCGCGGCGGCCGGGGGAGCAGACTGTGTCGCCGTGGCCGGGCAGAATGACACCCCGTAAGTGGAGGTGGCCGACATGCCCGACCTGACCGACCGCGAACGCGCGGTGCTCGCCCTGGAGGGCCGTGGCTGGCGCACCGCCGGCGCCAAGGAACGCGCCGTCCGGGAGGAACTCGACCTCTCGGCCACCCGCTACCACCAGCTCCTCAACGCCCTCCTCGACCGCCCCGAGGCCCTGGCCGCCGACCCGGTCCTGGTCAACCGCCTACGGCGCATCAGGGACGCGAAGCGCGCCGAACGCTGACGCCCGGCTGGGGCGCGACGTCCAGTTGCAGCGACCCAGGGGCGCGGGGAACTGCGCGCTGGGGAACGGCAGCACGTGCAACTGGCTCGCGTGCCCCGATCTAGTGCCGTGCCGCCTTCCGTACTCGCGCAGTTCCTCGCGCCCCCAGCGGTGAAGCCACCGTCGCCGTTAGGGTCGGGGCATGGGTATCCCTGAGCCGAGTACGGACGCCGGGCGGGTGGGGCTGCGAGCCCTGGTTGCGGAGCCGCGGAGTGCGGTGGTCGCCCTGGACTTCGACGGGACGTTGGCACCGATCGTGGCCGATCCGGCCGCCGCGCGGGCGGAGCCGGCGGCGGTGGCGGCGCTGCGGGAGTTGCTGCCGTTGGTGGGCGGGGTCGTGGTGGTGACGGGCCGTCCGGCGGCGGTGGCGGTGGAGTACGGGGGGTTCGAGGGCCTCGGGCTGACCGTGCTGGGGCAGTACGGGGCGGAGCGCTGGGAGGCCGGGGTGCTGACGGCGCCGGAGCCGCCGCCCGGGGTGGCCGCCGCGAGGGCCGAACTGCCCGCCGTGGTGGGGGAGTCGGGGGCGTGGGTGGAGGACAAGGGGCGGGCGCTGGCGGTGCACACCCGGCGGACCGCCGACCCGCAGGCGCTGCTGGAGGAACTCCGGGTGCCGCTGGCCGAGTTGGCGGCCCGGCACGGGCTGATGGTGGAGCCGGGCCGGTACGTGCTGGAGCTGCGTCCACCGGGTGTGGACAAGGGCGGGGCGCTGACGGAGTACCTGGCGGAGCGGCCGGGGGCGGCGGTGCTGTACGCGGGGGACGACCTCGGCGACCTGCCCGCGTACGAGGCGTTGGAGCGGCGTCGCGCGGGCGGCGGCCCGGCCGTGCTGGTCTGCAGTTCGGCCGTCACGGGCGAGCGCCAGGTGGCCGAACTCGCCGAGCGCGCCGACCTGTTGGTCCCGGGCCCGACCGGCGTCGCGGAGCTGCTGCGGAGCATCGCGGAGACGCTGCGCTGACACGCCGAGCGCCCGTGTCCCTCGCTCCTCCGGCGGGCGGAGGAGGGACACGGGCGGTCTCAGGCCCGCGGCGCGGCCGTGGTGGAGCGGATCACCAGCTCGGGGTCGAAGAGCAACTCGCCGGTGGGGACCGGCCGTCCGGCGACCAGGGCCAGCACGCTCCGGCCGACCTCCAGCGCCAGCCGGTCGGCCGGCTGCCGGACGGTGGTGAGCGGCGGGTCGGTGAACTCGGTGATGATGGTGCCGTCGTAGCCGACCACCGAGACGTCGTCCGGGACGGACAGGCCGTGCCGGCGCAGGCCGCGGATCGCGCCGAGGGCCATGAAGTCGCTGGCCGCGACGATGGCGGTGGCGCCCTGCCGGAGCAGGGCGGCGGCGGCCGCCTGGCCGCCCTCCACGGTGTACGACTGGCGGAAGACCCACTGGGCGGCGTCGGTCAGGCCGCGCCGCTCCATGGCGGCGAGGAAGCCCTCCACCCGGCGGTCGGCCGGGTGGTTGCCGGCCGGGCCGGAGGCCATGCCGATGTGGCGGTGGCCGAGGCGGTACAGGTGGTCCACGGCGAGTTCGGCGGCGAGCGTGTCGTCGGTGGAGAACACCGGCGCCGGATGCCCGTCCGCGAACTCGCCGTTGATGCCCAGGTAGGGCACCCGGCGGTCGCGGAGCAGCTCGTAGGTCTCGACGTCCGCGCCCTCCACCGTGTTGCTGGCGGAGAGGAAGACCACCGCGGCGATGCCGCGGTCGACCAGCGCGGAGACGAACTCGCGCTCCTGCACCCCGCCGGGGAAGGCGGGGCAGAGCACCATCTTGAGCCCGTGCGGGGCGAGCGCGGACTCGATCCGCTCGGCCACGTCGGCGAAGAACGGGTTGGACACCCGCTCGGTCACCACGGCGACCAACTGGCCCGGGGTGGAACGTTCGTAGCCCAGCTCGGACATCGCCCGCTCGACCGCGTCACGGGTCTTCTTGGCGACGCCCTGACGCCGGTTGATCACCCGGCTGACGGTCGCCTCGCTGACACCGGCCCGAGCCGCGAGTTCGGTGATGCCGACCTTCATTCCGCCCCTTCCACCTCGGTGGCCCCCACCGGACCACTGAGCACGGCAAGTCCGGACTTCGGCACCGGCAGCGCGTGCAGGCCGGGCGTCAGGCCCAGCAGCCTGCGCTCGATGATACGGCCGGACGGTCCGTAGGCGGTCAGCTCGGTCTCACCACCCGGACCGGCCACCTCCAGGACGATCCGGTCCGAGGCCGAACCGTTCACCAGCACCAGCTCCTGACGCCAGGTCAGGTCCACCGGCACGACCTGGTCCGCGTGCACGCTGATGAGACCGGTGCCGTCCCGGTCGGCGCGGACCACGGGGTAGAGCTCGTCCGGGCGGCCGGGCTCCACCACGCCGTCCAGCAGCACCGGGCGCAGCCTGGCCCACTGGCCGAGCCAGAAGGAGATCGCGGCCCGGTGCTCCTCGGGGACCTCGGTGAGCTTCACCGAGACCTGCGGGACGGAGTGCAGGGCGCCGATCAGCTGCCGGGCCACGCTGTGCGCGGGGGCGCCGGGGTGCCAGAGCAGCATGTCCGAGTGGACCGCGCCGCCGATCGCCAGGAAGGCGGTGTCGATGGTGCGCACCCGGTTGGCGGTGGAGTCCGCCGGGCAGTCGAAGGAGCGCAGCAGGTTCCCGTACGGGGCCATGCCGGGGCCGGTGTACGGCTGGCGCAGTTCCAGCAGCAGGCCGGGGCGGACCTTCTCCAGCTCGCTGCGGACCTCGGCCAGCAGCTCGGTCATGGCCAGGCCGACGTCGGGGCCGCCGTCGCCGGCGTGCACCATCGCCTCGTCCAGGAAGTCCAGCTTGAGGCCGTCCAGGCCGTACTCACGGACCAGCCGGACGCAGAGCCCGACCACGTGGGCCCGGACCTCCGGGATCCGCGGGTCCAGCACGTACGCGCCGGGGACGCCGGCCCGGACGGTGGGCCGCCAGGTCCGGTAGGCCTCGGAGTCCGGGCCGACCAGCAGCGGGGCGGCCCAGAGCAGGTAGTGCAGGCCCAGCCCGCGGACCTCGGCGACGTGCGCGGCCAGGTCGGGGAACTTGGCCGGGTCGGGCAGCCAGTCGCCGCAGCCGGCGTAGCCGCGGCCGTGGCCGCCGAGCTGCCAGCCGTCGTCCAGGATCAGCGCGCCGAAGCCCATAGTGGCGGCCAGCGCGGCCTCGGCGGTCACGGAGGCCGCGTCCACCTGCTGGTTGAAGGCGTACCAGGTGGAGTAGACCGGGGTGCGGGCGCCCTCCGGCACCGGCATCGGGGTGATCCCGGCGGCGTACCACTCGCGCAGGGTGCGCATCGCGGTGGCCGCCGAGGCCGAGCGCGGGACGAAGAGCAGCCGGTGGCCGCCGGGGGCGGCGGGCAGCAGCAGCTGCACCACGAAGCTGTCGGTCTCCTCGGAGACCCCGAACCGCAGCCGGGCCTCGGGCACCGGGTCGGCCGCCGCGAAGGTGAGCATGGTGGTGCCGGCGTGGTCGTACAGGCAGCCGGTGGCGAGCGAGTCCACCAGCGAGACCGAGGCCTTGCCCTCCCAGTCGGCGGTCAGGGTGCGGCGCCAGCCGCCCTGCGGGTGCCAGTAGCCGGCGGCGTCGCCGAGCGGCACCGAGAGCCGGACCTCGACGGGGCCGCCGTCGGCCGAGCCGACCGCCACCATCCTGATCCCGGAGGGGAGTTCGGTGCTGGACCAGTGGCCGCCGGGGACCGCGACCGAGACCTGGTCGAGCAGCGGCTCGAACGTGGCCGGGGCCAACTCGGCGGTGGTGACCGCCTCGTGATGGATGGTCATTCCTTCACCGCCCCTGCGAGGAGTCCGGAGACGAAGTGCTTCTGAAGTGCCAGGAAGAGCGCCGCCATCGGCAGGGCGGCGATGGCCGTGCCGGCCAGGATGGCGCCGTAGTCGGTGTCGTCCACGCCCTGGAGCGAGGCGAGCGCGACCGGGATGGTGAGCGCGCTCTCGCTGCGCAGCACCGTGAGCGGCCAGATGAACTCGTTCCACTGGAAGAGGAAGAGGAAGATGGCCAGCGCGGCCAGCGCGGGCCGCATCGGGGGCAGCGCCACCCGCAGGAACAGCCGCAGCTCGCCGCAGCCGTCCACCCGGCCGGAGTCGAGCAGTTCGTTCGGGAGGGTGGACATCGACTGGCGCATCAGGAAGATGCCGAACGGCAGCGCCAGGTTGGGCAGGATGACGGCCTGGTAGGTGTCCAGCCAGCTCAGCTCGGCCATCAGGCGGAACAGCGGTACCAGGGTGACCTGGGACGGGATCACCAGACCCAGCATCAGGAGGCCGAACAGCGCCTCCTTGCCCTTGAACTCGAACTTGGCGAAGCCGTAGCCGGCCAGGGTGCAGATGACGCCGGCGGTCAGTGTGTAGACCACCGCGATGCCAAGGGAGTTGACCACCACCCGGCCGAAGTCGGCCTTCTCCTGGAGCGAGCCGAGGTTGTCCAGGAGGTGCCCGCCGGGCAGCAGTGGCGGCGGGGAGGTGAAGATCTCCTTGGAGCTGTGGGTGGCGGCGATGATCAGCCAGTAGAAGGGGACCAGGACGGCGGCCAGGGTGATGGCCAGCGACCAGGTCAGGCCGATCGACTTGGCGGTGCGGTTGCGGACGCGGGTGCTCATGACTTGTCCCCCAGCAGCTTGAACTGGACGAGGCCGAGGGCACCGATGATCAGCGCGAGTGCGTACGCGATCGCCGAGGCGTAGCCGAAGTCGAAGTACTTGAAGGCGTTCTGGTACAGGTACATGCCGATGGTCAGGGTCGCGTTGTCGGGCCCGCCGCCGGTGAGGACGTAGGGCTCGTCGAAGATCTGCAGGGTGCCGATGGTGGAGAGCACCGTGGTGAGCAGCAGGGCCGGCTTGATGCCCGGCAGGGTCACGTGCCGGAACGCCTTCCAGGCGCCCGCCCCGTCCACCGCCGCCGCGTCGTACAGCTCGGCGGGGACGGACTGCAGGCGGGCGAGCAGGATGACCGCGTTGTAGCCGGTGTAGTGCCAGGTCAGCGCCAGCCCGAGCGAGATCTTCGCCCAGAGCGGGTCGGTCAGCCACGGGACGTCCGTCCCGATCAGCCAGTTGACCAGGCCGTACTGCTGGTTGAGCAGGACGGAGAAGATGATCCCGTAGGCCACCAGGCCGGTGATCATCGGCAGGAAGAAGCCCAGCCGGAACACGGACCGGGCCCGCAGCAGCGACGAGTTGAGCGCCACTGCGAGGCCGGTCGCGAGGGTCAGCATGAGCGGCACCTGGATCGCCAGGATGACCGCGCTGTTGCTCAGGGAGGTCCAGAACAGCGGGTCGTCGAGGAGCCTGGAGTAGTTGTCCAGGCCGGCGAAGGTCTCGGTGCCTCCGGTGGAGCGGTACAGGCTGAGCCGGAACGAGGCGGCGATCGGGTAGACCTTGAAAGCCGCGAACAACAGCAGCGCCGGGAGAACGAACAGGTACGGCAGCGCACGCCGCCTCGCCGGGGTCATCGAACGACCTTGCGCCCGGTCTGCTGGGCGAGCTGGTCGGCGGCCTGCTTGAGCACCTCGGCCGGGTCGGCACCCTTGAGCAGGACCTTGGTCTGAGCGTCCGTCACCACCTTGAGGGCGCGGGCGTAGTCGGCCGAGTAGTTGGTGGCCGGGGACGGGGTCTGCAGGGCCTTGAGGAAGATCTCGCCCTGCTTCTGGCCGCTGAAGAACGGCGACGCGGTGTGGAAGGCCGAGTCCTCGTAGGCGGACATCAGGGCCGGGGCGATGCCCTTGCCCTTGTAGATGGAGACCTGGGAGGCCGGGCGGGTCAGCACGAACTCGATGAAGCTCCAGGCGGCGGCCTGCTGCTTGCTGGAGCCGGAGACGGCCAGGTGGGTCGAGTTCACGGTGGCCGCGTTGGTGCCGCCCTGGCGGACGGCCGGGGGGAGCCGGACCTTCCACTTGCCGGCCTCCTGCGGCACCAGGCCCTCGATGATCCCGCCGAACCAGGTCGGCCAGGGCAGCACCGCGGAGGTGGCGCCCTTGATGGAGTTCTCCAGCGCGCTCCAGCCGCCGGACAGGTCGGCGACCAGGCCCGCGTCGTTCATCTTCTTGATGATGGTGAGCGCGGTGACCGCCTGCGGCGAGTCCAGGGTGATCGCGCCGTCCATGTTGAAGTAGAAGGCGCCCTGGAGCTGGAGCAGCAGCTGGAAGAAGTTGGCGGAGTCGGCCTGCGAGGCGGGCTTGTCGATGCCCAGCAGGAACTTGCCGGTCTTCTCCTTGAGCTTCTTGCCCGCCTCGATGACCTCGTCCCAGGTCTGCAGCCCCTCGACGTCCACCCCGGCCTGCTCGAACAGGTCGGCGCGGTACCAGAAGCCGCCCGAGTTGGCCTCCCAGGGAAGGGCGTTGACCCGGCCCTTGGGGGCGACGGTCTCCCACAGGCCGGCGGCGAAGGCGCTCTGGTACTTGGTGGCGCCGAGCGGGCCGAGGTCGGCCAGGCCGTTCGGGAACTTCTCGACGTAGCTCGGCAGGTAGTCCACGCCGATGTGCAGGACGTCGGCCAGGCCGGCGCCGCCGGCCGCCATGCCGGTGGTGATCTTGTCCCAGATGGCCGGGTTGCCGATGTCCTGGACGTTGACCTTGATGTCCGGGTACACCGCGTTGAACGCCGGCAGGAGCGCCTTGAGCTGGGCGGCGGGGCCCTGCCAGCTCCAGACCGAGATCTCGCCCTTCTTGGCGTCGCCCGCGCCGCCGCCCTTGGCGTCGGTGCCGGTGCCGGTGCCGGCGCACGCGGTGGTGAGCCCGGTCAGTCCGGCACCAACGGTGAGGGCGCCGCCGAGTCTGAGCAGTCCGCGTCTGTCGAGGTCCATGGTTGTCCTGCCTTCCGAGGGTGGGTGACGGCTGGACGTTAGCAACGACGGCCGACGACTTGCAATGGCGTGATGAAAACTTTCTCCCAGGTCGTGCAAGAGCATTGAAAGCAGTAGTTCGGGCTGTTAGCTTCGCTGCACCCTCTACAGGCGACCCAGGAGACCCTGATGCGACGCGCCGGAATGACGCTGCTCACCGCTCTCGCACTGCTCGCACCGCTCGCCCCGCAGGCCACGGGGGTGGCCGCGGCCGCCACCGCCAAGGTCCCGACCGTGGTCAACCCCGGTTTCGAACTCGGCACCAGGGGCTGGAACTTCACCTCCGGCTCCGGAGTGGCCACCAACTACCCGCACGGCGGGGCCAGGCTCGCCTACCTCGACGGCGGCCCCGGCTTCCGGGTCAGCCAGACGCTGACCGCCCCGGTGGACGGCCGGTACGACATCTCGGCCTGGATCGCCACCGGCGGTCCGAACGGCCGCTTCGCCGTGAAGGTCAACGGCACCGGAGCCGGGTCGGTCACCATCCCCGCCCGTTACGAGTACTCCCGGCACACCGTCAGCCGGATCGAGGTCAAGAAGGGCGACAAGGTCGAGATCGCCTTCGAGTCCGGCGACGGCTGGCTCAACGTCGACGACGTGATGATCTCCCCGGCGGCCCCCGCCGACCCGGTCGCCACCTCCTCCGACCCCCGGGTCGTGGAGATGTTCGACTGGGCCAAGCGCAAGGCCAACTCCTGGGTGCTGCTTGCCGGTTCGACCGGTCCGGTGAACGTCGACGAGAACAACCGCTTCGGCACCGGCACCGCCGTCTACGGCCCCTCCTACTGGGCCGGCTACGCCAACCGCAGCGGCTACTACTCCCGCGACATGGCGCACCAGGTGGTCGGCGCCCAGGTGCTCGGCCTGACCGCCGAGAACCGCACCATGCTGCGCTCCTTCGCCGCCTCGGCCACCGAGGCGCACAAGTACTACCCGGTCTGGGCGCACAACTTCGACACCGGCACCTACCTGGGCATCGACTACCGCCGCCCCGACCTCTTCGTCCGCGAGGTGCCGGCCCCGTTCGAGCTGGTGGAGAAGGCGGCCCAGGCGTACCGCTGGAGCGGCGACAAGGCGTACGTCGAGGACGAGGTGCTCTGGGACTTCTACCGGCACACCGCCGAGGAGTTCGTCGCCCTGCACAACCAGGCGAAGCCGAACGGCGCGGTGGCCGTCGCCGAGGGCACCGGCAAGGGCATCTTCTCCGGCACCGCCAGCTACAACGAGCAGGGCGACGAGAAGCTGGCCGAGGCCGGCGACGGCATAGCCGCCCAGTACCAGGCCTACCTCGGCCTGGCCGCGCTGGCCCGGGGCAAGGGCGACACCGCGCTGGCCGCCAAGGCCGAGCAGCAGGCCGCCGCCCTCAAGCAGTACTTCAACTCCGAGTGGAGCGGCACCGGTTCGGGCGCGGACATGGTCCGGGCGTACTCACTGGACGGCACCGCGTTCAAGGGCTGGGGCCTGGAGAACAGCTGGTTCATGCCGATGAAGCGGATCATCGAGGCCGGCCCGCGCAACGACGCCTACCTCGACTACGTCGACGCCCAGGCGGCCGGCCCCGACGGCCCGTCCAACATCGAGGCCTTCACCTACCTGCCGGACACCTTCTTCGCCAACAACCGCAACGACGCCGCCTGGAAGTGGATGAAGTACGTCTACGACCGGCGCGACGCGCAGCACGTGAACGCCTCGCAGGGCCCGAACGGCGACTACCCCGAGGTCTCCTTCACCCTGGTCGGCCAGACCGTCTCCGGCCTGCTCGGCCTGGACCCGGACGCCCCGGGCCGCAGGCTCACCACCCAGTCCCGGCTGCCCGCCGGGATGGACTGGCTCCAGGTGGACGACATCCCGGTCGGCAAGGACCGGATCGGCCTGCGCCAGGACGGGGCCAACCGCTCCACCCTGACCAACCACTCCACCGCCCGCAGCTACACCTGGGAGGCCCGCTTCGCCGGCAGCCACCCGACGCTGAGCGTGGACGGGGTGGCGAAGAAGGCGCAGACCAGGATCGAGCACGGCGTCACCTACAGCTACCTCACCGTCAAGGTGGCGGCGGGCCAGACCGTCTCCGTCGCGACCTGACGACCCGTCCGGGCCGGTGGGGGATCAGCCCTCCCACCGGCCCGGACGGTCTACTCGCCGCGCAGCGCGTGCAGCTGGTCCAGGAACCACTGCTGCGGCGGCAGCGCGGTGGCCGCCGCCGCCAACCGCTTGGTGCGGTCGGCCCGTTCGGCCTCCGGCATGGTGAGGGCGCGGTGCAGCGCCTCGGCGGTGGCGATCACGTCGTAGGGGTTCACCACCACGGAGTCCTCGGCCAGTTCGGCGTGGGCGCCGGCCTCCCGGGAGAGCACCAGGGCGCAGCCCGCGTCGGAGACCACCGGGACCTCCTTGGCGACCAGGTTCATCCCGTCCCGGATCGGGTTGACCAGCGCGACGTCGGCCAGCCGGTAGGCGGCCAGCGAGCGCGGGAAGTCGTCGTTCACGTGCAGGATCAGCGGCTGCCAACTCGCCGTCCCGAACTCGTCGTTGATCTCCTGGGCGGTCCGCTGCACGGCGGCGGTGTACTCGCGGTACTCGGGCAGGTCGTGCCGGGAGGGGTAGGCGAAGGCCACGTGCACCACCCGGTCCAGCCACTCGGGGCGGGTGCGGAGCAGGTGACGGTAGGCCAGCAGGCCGCGGACGATGTTCTTGCTGAGCTCGGTGCGGTCCACCCGGACGATGGTCTTCCGCCGTGCCTGATCGCCGGAGTGGCCCACGGCCTCCTTGAGAGTGGCCAACCGGGCGTCCACGTCCGGCTGGTGGGCCCGGTCGCGGAGGAAGCCGGCGTCCGCTCCCAGCCCGTGCACGCCCAGTGCGGTGGTCCGCCCCGCGTGCGTGACGGTGAGCGCCTCGCGGTCCACGACGGCGCCGAGCACGGCCTCGCAGCAGTCCGCGAAGGCCAGCGCCCAGCGCCGGGTGAGGAAGCCGGCCCGGTCGGCGCCGAGGATGCCGGCGAGCACGTCGGCCGCCACGTCGTCGGGCAGCAGCCGGTAGTACTCGGGCGGGGCCCACGGGGTGTGCGAGAAGTGACCGATCCTCAGGTCGGGCCGCAGCTCGCGGAGCAGGGCCGGGGCCAGCGAGAGGTGGTAGTCCTGCACCAGCACCGCGGCGCCCGGCGCCGCCTCGGCGGCCAGGGCCTCGGCGAAGGCGGTGTTGTAGGCCTGGTAGGAGTCCCATTCGCGGCGGAAGCGGTCGTCGAAGACCGGTGCCACCGGAGTCTCGTACAGCAGGTGGTGGACGAACCAGAGGGTGGAGTTGGCCACCCCGTTGTAGGCGCGGGCGAAGGTGCCCGGGTCGATGTCCAGCATCCGCACGGCCTGCCCGCCGACCTGGTGCCCGGCCAGGTCGAGCCGGCCCCGGGGGGCCTGGCGGGCGGCGGTGCGGTCCGCCTCGGAGAGCGCGGCGCAGACCCAGACGGCGGTCGGGTCGTCGATCGCGGAGAGCCCGGACACCAGCCCGCCGCCGCCTCTGCGCAGGGTCAGCGAGCCGTCGTCCTCGGCGGTGAAGGACACCGGCCCCCGGTTGGAGGCCACCAGGATGGGGGCGGCCCCGGTCTGATTCGAACGTGCGGTCGCGAGATCGGCCATGTCACCAACCTTGCCTCGCATCCCCGGGGGCAAACCAGTCGGCACACGGGGCGCGCGCGGAGGCTCACCGTCGGTGGTACTCCGGCACGGTCGCCATCGGCGGCCGCTCCAGCGCGCCGACCGGATGGGTGTGGGCGGTGAACTCCCGGTTGGCCGGGTCCCGGGTGAACTGGGTGAGCAGCGGACGCACCAGGTCCTGGCCGCTCTTCAGCCGGCCGGCCCGGTCCAGCCGCTCCAGCGCGGTGCGGTAGATGGTCGCCGCCATCCGCCCGAGGGCCTGGCCGTCCTGGTGCCGGTGGTGGCGCACCCCGACGTCCACCTGGGCCAGCGCGTCCAGCCCGGCCAGCTCCAGCGCGTCCACCAGCAGACCGAGCTCCACCCCGTAGCCGGTGGGGAACGGCAGCCGCTCCAGCAGCGAGCGGCGGGCCGCGTACTCGCCGCCCAACGGCTGGACGAATCCGGCCAGTTGGGGCCAGTGCAGGTTGAGCAGCGGCCGCGCCACCAGCTCGGTGACCCGCCCGCCGCCCGCCGGGACGACGGCCCCCTCGGTCTCCAGCGGGCGGTCGTACATCGCCTTCACCAGCTCGATCGACGGGTCGGTGAGCAGCGGCCCGACGATCCCGGAGACGAAGGCCGGGTCGAACTCCCGCAGGTCCGCGTCCACGAAGCAGACGATCTCCCCGGAGGTGGCCAGCAGCGAGCGCCAGAGCACCTCGCCCTTGCCGGGGACGGCGGGCAGCCGGGGCAGCACCTCGTCCCGGTGCACCACCCGGGCCCCGGCCTCGGCGGCGGTCCGCGCCGTGCCGTCGGCCGAGCCGGAGTCCACCACCACCAGCTCGTCCACCAGCGGCAGACGCTCCATCAGCTCACGGCGGATCACCCGGACGATCCCGCCGACCGTCGACTCCTCATCCAGGGCAGGCAGCACCACGCTGATCGTCCCGGCCGGGCCCGCCGCCCGCTTGGCCGCCAGCAGTGCCTCCAACGGCCGCTCGGCCGCGGTCCAGGAGCGCCGGCGCAGCCAGTCGGACACCTCCGGCAGCAACTCCTCGGCAGGGTCGGACGGCTTGGACCGACCGGCACTTGGGGGGCGGCGTCGCGACGCCGGGGCACGCACCTCGCCGGCTTCTCCTCGGTCGCCGATGCTCCGCACGGACTCCCTGGTCGGCGCCGCCGAGCCACGCACCCCGGCGCCGCTCCTTCCTCCGCCCCCCACGT
>NZ_JBVJLD010000021.1:35001-82097 GCF_055584905.1 Kitasatospora sp. NPDC088742
GCCGGTCGGTCTGAGGCTGGTCGGGCACTGTCTCGTCTCCTCGCGTTTCGCATCTCGTACCTCGGACGGCCGGTTCCCGCTCCGGCGCCTTCGGATACAGTCTTCGTACTGCGGTCAGACCTTCGCACGTCGGGGTCGGCCGGAGCGCAGGACCACAACTTCACAGAGCTCATCCAGAGGGACTGAGGGAACGGCCCGTTGACGTCCCGGCAACCTTCTCGCACGGTCAGGCCCATCTGCGGCCACGGCGGGACAGGTGCCAATTCCGTCCTGTGGCGCGCCCGCGTCACGGGGAAGATGAGGAGAGAGGCCTCCGCCACCATGGCTACCGCTGTTTCCGCCGCACCCACCGTCGACCTCGGGCCCGCCGACCAGCTGTCCTGTCGCGAGTGCGGTACCAAGTTCCCGCTCGGCCCCAGCTTCGCCTGCCTCGAGTGCTTCGGCCCGCTGGAGATCGCCTACGACTTCGGCTCGCACGAGGCCGAGGAGCTGCGCAAGAAGATCGAGTCCGGCCCGGCCTCCATCTGGCGCTACGCCCCCCTGCTGCCCGTCCCCGCCGACGTGGCCTCCAAGCCCAACCTCAACCCGGGCTGGACCCCGCTGGTGAAGGCCGACAACCTCGGCCGCGAGCTCGGCTTCACCGCCCAGCTGCACGTCAAGGACGACTCGGGCAACCCGACCCACTCCTTCAAGGACCGCGTGGTGGCCTGCGCCATCGAGGCCGCGCGCGCCTTCAACTTCACCACCCTCTCCTGCTCCTCCACCGGCAACCTGGCCGGCGCGGTGGGCGCGGCGGCCGCCCGGGCCGGCTTCAAGTCCTGCGTGTTCATCCCGCACGACCTGGAGCAGGGCAAGGTCGTGATGGCCGGTGTCTACGGCGGCGAGCTGGTCGGCATCGAGGGCAACTACGACGACGTGAACCGCTTCTGCTCCGAGCTGATCGGTGACCCGGCCGGCGAGGGCTGGGGCTTCGTCAACGTCAACCTCCGCCCGTACTACGGCGAGGGCTCGAAGACCCTGGCGTATGAGATCTGCGAGCAGCTCGGCTGGCGCCTGCCGGAGCAGATCGTCATCCCGATCGCCTCGGGCTCTCAGCTCACCAAGATCGACAAGGGTCTGCAGGAGCTGATCAAGCTCGGCCTGGTCGAGGACAAGCCCTACAAGATCTTCGGCGCCCAGGCCGAGGGCTGCTCCCCGGTCTCCGCCGCCTTCAAGGCCGGCCGTGACGTGATCAAGCCGGTCAAGCCCGACACCATCGCCAAGTCGCTGGCGATCGGCAACCCGGCCGACGGCCCGTACGTGCTGGACATCGCCCGCCGCACCGGCGGAGCGGTGGAGGACGTCACCGACGCCGAGGTGGTCGAGGCCATCAAGCTGCTGGCCCGCACCGAGGGCATCTTCGCCGAGACCGCGGGCGGCGTGACCATCGGCGTGCTGAAGAAGCTGGTGGAGACCGGGCAGCTCGACCCGGCCAAGGAGACCGTGGCGATCAACACCGGTGACGGCCTGAAGACCCTGGACGCCGTCGCCGACGCCGGTCTGACCGCCACCATCCGCCCGACGCTGGAGTCCTTCCGCGCGGCCGGTCTCGACTCCGTCTGATCACCCCTCAGCACCTGTTTAGGAGTACCCCCATGAGCGCCACCGTCCGCATCCCGACCATCCTGCGCACCTACACCGGCGGTGCCGCCGAGGTGACCGCCGAGGGCGCCACCCTGGCCGCCGTGGTGGCCGACCTGGACGCCAACCACCCCGGCATCGCCGCCCGGGTGCTGGACGACGCCGGCAAGCTGCGCCGTTTCGTGAACGTCTACGTGAACGACGACGACGTGCGCTTCGACGAGGGCCTGGAGACCGAGATCAAGGACGGCGCCAACATCTCGATCATTCCGGCCGTGGCCGGGGGCTGCTGAAACGGCAGTGCGCCGACGGGCCGCCACCGCGACCGGAACGAATGATTCCGGTATTCGGTGGCGGCCCGCCGCATGTCGCGGTGAAATTCCGTCAGGTGTCAGGGGGTAGAGTGCGGATTCGGATCGGATGTTTCGAATCCCGCCCGGCGGTACTGCTGAGTCGTGCACGCAGGGGCCGTCCGTCCGTTGAGACGTGGGACGTTCGCGCTGAGACGGTAACTGTCAGGCCAGCGTCAGAAATCTGACGGAGTTCCATCCCGATAGGTCCGCTATGCCCGGAGCGAATTGCCGCTCGTTGAGGCATTCCTCCCGTCACATCCCGTTCGTCACATGGCGAATTCGGCGAAGTTGACCCTGTTGCAGAGGGCGTCTGTCCGGATACATTCAGCGGCGGTCGGCGCGTTCGAGCGTTGACCGCGGCTACGTCCAGGGGGGGTTCCCTCGGGCGTGTGCCGGTACAGACCTGGGTCCGCATCCTGTGGACCCGCGAAGGGCCAGCACAGCACAAGGGGAGTTCGGAATGGCTCAGGGCACCGTCAAGTGGTTCAACGCGGAGAAGGGCTACGGCTTCATCGCGGTCGACGGTGGTGCGGACGTGTTCGTCCACTACAGCGCGATCCAGATGGACGGCTACCGCACCCTCGAGGAGGGCCAGCGGGTCGAGTTCGAGATCTCCCAGGGGCAGAAGGGCCCGCAGGCGGACATGGTCCGTACGCCGGCGGTCTGACCTTCCGCACCTGCGGGGCCTCGGCTCGGTCACGGGCTGGCAGTCTCCAACGCTTCACCGGCAGGCCCGTACGACACCACGTCGTACGGGCCTGCCGTCGTGTCCGGGGGCGACCCCGGCGCGGGCGCGCGTATCACGATTGGGCTTGCACTCGATACCCGAGAGTGCTAATCATTGGCGTTAGCACTCACAGCATGAGAGTGACAACGGACCGGGTCGGTGAGGCCCCCGGGAGCGGTAGGGGACAAGACCCCCGCACACCAGGGCCGTCCGTCGCGGGCGCCCTCCGGTCCGGCGCAGTCGACGTGTCCTGGAGGACCACTTCCGATGGCCAAGATCATCGCTTTTGACGAGGAAGCTCGCCGCGGACTCGAGCGCGGCATGAACCAGCTTGCCGACGCCGTCAAGGTGACGCTGGGCCCCAAGGGCCGCAACGTCGTCCTTGAGAAGAAGTGGGGCGCCCCCACGATCACCAACGACGGTGTCTCCATCGCCAAGGAGATCGAGCTCGAGGACCCGTACGAGAAGATCGGCGCGGAGCTCGTCAAGGAGGTCGCCAAGAAGACCGACGACGTCGCGGGTGACGGCACCACCACCGCCACCGTGCTCGCCCAGGCGCTCGTCCGCGAGGGTCTGCGCAACGTCGCCGCCGGCGCCAACCCGATGGCCCTGAAGCGCGGCATCGAGAAGGCCGTCCAGGCCGTCTCCGACCAGCTGCTGGCGCAGGCCAAGGACGTGGAGACCAAGGAGCAGATCGCCTCCACCGCCTCCATCTCCGCCGCCGACACCCAGATCGGCGAGCTCATCGCCGAGGCGATGGACAAGGTCGGCAAGGAAGGCGTCATCACCGTCGAGGAGAGCAACACCTTCGGTCTGGAGCTCGAGCTCACCGAGGGCATGCGCTTCGACAAGGGCTACATCTCGGCCTACTTCGCCACCGACCTGGAGCGGATGGAGTCCTCCTTCGAGGACCCGTACATCCTGATCGCCAACTCCAAGATCGGCTCGGTCAAGGACCTGCTCCCGCTGCTGGAGAAGGTCATGCAGAGCGGCAAGCCGCTCGTCATCATCGCCGAGGACGTCGAGGGCGAGGCCCTGTCGACCCTGGTCGTGAACAAGATCCGTGGCACCTTCAAGTCCGTCGCCGTCAAGGCCCCGGGCTTCGGTGACCGCCGCAAGGCCATGCTCGGCGACATCGCCATCCTCACCGGTGGCACGGTCATCTCCGAGGAGGTCGGCCTCAAGCTGGAGAACGCCGGTCTCGACCTGCTGGGCACCGCCCGCAAGGTGGTCATCACCAAGGACGAGACCACCATCGTCGACGGTGGCGGCGACAGCGACCAGGTCGCCGGCCGGGTCAACCAGATCCGCGCCGAGATCGAGAACTCCGACTCGGACTACGACCGCGAGAAGCTCCAGGAGCGCCTGGCCAAGCTCGCCGGTGGCGTCGCCGTCATCAAGGCCGGTGCCGCGACCGAGGTCGAGCTCAAGGAGCGCAAGCACCGCATCGAGGACGCCGTCCGCAACGCGAAGGCCGCCGTCGAGGAGGGCATCGTCGCCGGTGGTGGCGTCGCGCTGCTGCAGGCCGCGGTCGCGTTCGACAAGCTGGAGCTGACCGGCGACGAGGCCACCGGTGCCAACATCGTGCGCGTCGCGCTCGAGGCCCCGATCAAGCAGATCGCCACCAACGCCGGCCTCGAGGGTGGCGTCGTCGTGGAGAAGGTCCGCAACCTCGAGTCCGGTTGGGGCCTCAACGCCGCGACCAACGAGTACGTCGACCTGATCGCCGCCGGCATCATCGACCCGGCCAAGGTCACCCGCTCCGCCCTCCAGAACGCCGCCTCCATCGCGGCGCTCTTCCTCACCACCGAGGCCGTCATCGCCGACAAGCCGGAGAAGGCCTCCGCGGCCGCCGGCGGCGGCATGCCGGGCGGTGACATGGACTTCTGATCCTCGGCTTCCTGAGGATCGGTCAGTTCCACGACCACGAGGCGGTCTCCCCACCGGGGGAGGCCGCCTCGCGGCGTTCTCGCCCAGGTCACTCATTCGTGCGACGCCGACCCCATGAGCGGTCTCGACGGTGGTGACGAGGACTACTTCGACGGCGAACAGCGAGAGGGGAGTTCGCCGATGACTGCGACGGTGGCCGAGCAGGGCACGCAGTGGGAGTACCTGCTGCGGACCTGGCGCGAGCTGGACGTCCCTGAGGGCTGGCGGGCCGAAGTAGAAGGGGGACGGATCCTCTTGGCGCCACCACCTGGCAAGGGGCACAACTTCATCGCGGGAGAGGTGCACGCCGCGCTCCTGCGATGCCTCACCGCCGACGTGGGGGTGTACCAGACCCTCGGCACGCAGATCGCCCGGCTGCAGAAGGTCTGTGCACCCGACCTGGTCGTGGTGGACAAGGCGGCGTTGACGGCATCGCGGGCTCCGGACGCCGATCCGGTGGACGCCGCCGGCATCCTGATGGCGGTGGAGATCACCTCCTCCGGGAACGCCCGGCACGACCGGACGAAGAAGCTCTGGGCCCACGCCCACGCACCCGTGCCGCTCTACCTGCTGATCGACCGATTCGACGAGCACGAGCCGACGGCCACCCTCTTCTCCAAGCCGCTCAACGGCGCCTACCAGGTGAGCGTCCGCACCCCGTTCGGGAAGCCGGTCGCGTTGCCCGCGCCGTTTGACGTGGAGCTTGCCACCGAGGGCTTCCCGCTGCCGGGCTGAGCGACAATGGGGGGATGAGTTCTGATGGCATCGAAGGTGCGCTGCATGCCGCGCGGGCGTTGATCCTGGCCGATCTGACGGCGCGTGACGTGGCCGATCCGCAGGTGGTGTCGCTGGTGGAGGAGGTGCTCACCAAGCGGCGGTGGTGGGTGGAGCAGTGGCCGGACGGGGTGGAGTACCTGGCGGGGCTGGTGGCCCAGGACGTGCAGGACGGGCTGCTGGAGGGGTACGGGCGGTGGCCGGTGTGCCGGTCCTGTGCCGCCGAGGGGGATCCGCACGCGCTGGGCGTGGAGCCGGAGTTGGGGCCGGAGCCGCACTGGGTGTGCGGCAAGGAGGGCGTGGCGGTGGCCCCGCTGGGGTCGCTGACGTGATCCTGATCGACCTGCCGACCTGGCCGGGGCACGGGAAGTACTGGTCGCACCTGGTGAGCGACGTCTCGTACGCGGAGCTGCACGCCTTCGCGGAACGCCTGGGCGTGCCCGCGAAGGGCTTCGAGCGGGACCACTACGACATCCCCGCGCACTGGTACGAGAAGGCGGTGGCGCTCGGCGCGGAGCCGGTCGGCAGCAAGGAGCTGGTCGCCCGGCTCAGTGCGGCGGGCCTGCGCCGGCGGAAGGTCAGCCGCCCAGCAGCATGAGTTCTCCCGCGAGGTTGCGCCGGGCGGCTTCGTCGTAGCGCTCCCGCGCAGCCTCGGTGCGGTAGAGCGCGGGCAGGTCGAGGAGTTGGCGCAGGATCGCCGCCCGGCCGGCCCGGAAGGCGTCCTCCGGGACGAAGGCGTACTCCTCCCGGACGGCGGCCGCGTAGGCCGCGTACTGCTCGGGCGTGCCGCCGAGCACGGCCAGGTCGGCGTCACAGAGCACCTCGCCGTTGCGGTCGCCCGCGGCGGGGTGGTGACCGACCGTCAGGCGGACCAGCCGGGCCACCTCCTCGGCCAACTCCGGTGCCAGGCCCGCCTCGTGGAGCGCCCGGACGGCCAGTGCGGCGGACCGCTCCTCGTTCTCGGAGCGGTCCGGCCGGTACACCGCGTCGTGGAACCAGGCGGCCAGCCGGACGGCGTCGGCGTCCTCGGCCTGGGCGGCCAGGTCGTCGATCACGTCCAGCACCGCCGCCAGGTGGGCGGTGGTGTGGTAGCGCCGCTGCGGCTCGGCCCAGCGGCCGAGCAGGTCCTCGGCGTACGGGCCGGGGTCGGCGGTGGCGCCGCAGCGGGTGAGCAGGTCGTGCCAGCGGTCGGACAGCGAGGCGGTCATGACGGTCATTCTGCTCCTTCCCGCTTCCTGTGATCCAGACTATATGCCGTTGACCGACTTATGTCGCAGACTTGAGTAGTCGGCGCGCGACGGCTATACATACTCGGTATGCAAGACGTTCCGTCGTCCCGAGGGGGAGCCATGTCCGGATCACACACGCAGGCCGTGCTGCGGTTGGAGGGCGTCGGCCGCGTGCACGGCAAGGGCGCGGCCGAGGTGCACGCCCTGCACCCGGTCGACCTGGAGGTGCGGGCCGGTGAGTTCCTGGCCGTGATGGGGCCGTCCGGCTCCGGGAAGTCCACGCTGCTCGCACTGGCCGGCGGCCTGGACCGGCCGTCCGCCGGCCGGGTGCTGGTGGAGGGCAGGCCGCTGGAGGGGCTGAGCCGGGCCGGGCTGGCCGACGTGCGCCGCCGCTCGGTGGGCTACGTGTTCCAGTCGTACAACCTGATCCCGTCCCTGACCGCGGCCGAGAACATCGCGCTGCCGAGGGAGTTGGACGGCATCCCGGCCCGTACCGCCCGCGCCGAGGCGCTGGTCGCGCTGGAGGAGTTCGGCCTGGCCGACCTCGCCGACCGCTTCCCGGAGGAGATGTCGGGCGGCCAGCAGCAGCGGGTGGCGATCGGCCGCGCGCTGGCCGGCGAGCGCCGCCTGGTGCTGGCCGACGAGCCGACCGGCGCGCTGGACACCGCGACCGGCGACGCCGTGCTGGCGCTGCTGCGGGCCCGCTGCGACGCGGGCGCGGCGGCGGTGATGGTGACCCACGACCCCTCGCACGCCGCCTGGGCGGACCGGATCGTCTCGCTGCGCGACGGCCGGATCGTCGACGAGACCGTCAACCGCCGGGCCGTGGCGCAGGCGGGGGCGGCCCGATGAGCGCCTGGCGTCCGCTGCTGCGGATGGCCCGCCGGGACGCCCTGAAGGCCAAGGGCCGCAGCGCGCTGGTGGCGGCGATGATCGCACTGCCGGTGCTCGGTGCCACCGGCGTCGACGTGGTGCACCGCTCCACCCAGCTGACCGCCGTCGAGCGCTCGGACCGGCTGATGGGCCGGGCCGACGCGCTGGTCGGCGCGTACGACCCGGGGCACGCCGTCGAGCAGGCGGTGTTCCCGGCGGACGGCGTCCGGGTGCTGCCGCAGCGTCAGGACGCCCCGCTCACCCCGGAGCAGAAGCGCGCCGTGGCGGCCGAACCGGTAGAGCTGCTGGGTGAGTTGCTGCCCAAGGGCAGTGTGCTCACGCCGGCCAGGACCGGCCCGGTCGCGGTGGTCTCCAGCAAGGACGGGATGGCCTCGGTCGAGACCTTCGAGGCCGACCTCACCGGGCGGCTCTGGCAGGGCCGGCTGGACCTGGTCTCCGGCCGGGCACCCGCCGCCGCCCACGAGGCCGCCGCCACCCCGGGCTTCCTGGCGGCCACCGGCAAGCGGGTCGGCGACACCGTGACGGTGCGCGGCCTGGAGGCCACCCCGTTCAGGCTGACCGGCACGGTGGAGCACCCCGGCGACCTGAACAAGAACGAACTCATCGCCCGCCCGGGCGAGTTGTACAAGTCACTGGACGCGGCGCTGGCCGCCTCCGGTGCCGCCCCGAAGACCGAGGCCGCCGAGAAGGACGCCGCCCGGAAGGCCGCCTGGCTGGTCACGCTGCCCGCCGGCACCACCCTCGGCTGGGAGAAGGTCGCCGAACTCAACCGCCACGGCTACACCATGGCGAGCCGTCAGGTCGCGGCTCACCCGCCCGCCGAGGCGCTGGCCCGGCAGGAGGCGGTCGGCGCGCAGGACGAGCGCGAGCGCCGGGTGATGACCGTCGCCGTCACCGCCGCGATGGCACTGCTGGAGGTCGCCCTGCTGGCCGGGCCGGCCTTCGCGGTCGGCGCCCGCCGGGCCCGCCGCCAACTCGCCCTGCTGGGCGCGGCCGGCGGCCGCCCCGGCCACGTCAGGACCGTGGTGCTCGGCGGCGGGCTGGTGCTCGGCGCGGTCGGCGCCGCCACCGGCGGGGTGCTCGGCATCCTCCTGGTCTCCGCGTTGCGCCCGCAGATCGAGGCCTGGGGCGGCAGCCGCTTCGGCACCCTGACGTTCCGTCCGCTGGACCTGCTGGTGATCCTGCTGGTCGGCGTCGCCACCGCACTGGCCGCCGCCCTGCTGCCCGCCCTCCAGGCCGGCCGCCGCGAGGTGCTGGCCGGGCTGACCGACCGTGACCAGGTGCGGCCCGCGGCCCGCTGGGTGCCGCTGGCCGGTCTGGCCGTCAGCGCGGCCGGTGCCGCGCTGGCCGTCGGCGGGGCGGTGCTCGGTGACCCGGGCGGCATGCCGGTGCTGGCCGGGCTGTCGGTCCGGACCCTGTCGGTGCTCGGCGGCGGCGTGCTGGCCGAGCTGGGCCTGCTGCTCTTCACCCCGCTGCTGCTGGCCGGGCTCGGCAGGATGGCCGGCCGGTTCCCGGTCGGCCCCCGGCTCGCCCTGCGCGACGCCTCCCGGCACCGCTCCCGGACCGCGCCCGCCGTCGCGGCGGTGCTCGCCGCGGTGGCCGGCGCCGTGGCGGTCGGCGTGCACACCGCCGGGGCCGAGGCCCAGGACCGGGCCGGCTACCGGATGGCGCAGCCGGCCAACGCGGTCCGGGTCACCCTCTACGGCGACCCGGGCGCCATGCCGCAGCTGCGCGCCGCGCTTCCCCAGGACCTGCCCGAGCTCGGCGAGCGCGCCGACCTCTACCAGGCGGACTGGGAGTTCTGCCAGGGCTGCCACTCCGTGGTGAAGGCCGAGGGCGGCCAGCGCTACGGCCAGGCGGACACCGGGGACGCGGTGGTCGGCGACGCCGCCGTGCTGCGCAACCTGCTGGCGCTGCACGACCCGGCCGCCGAGGCCGCGTTGGCCGCGGGCAAGGCCGTGGTCACCGACCCGGCGTTCCTGCACGACGGCAAGGCCGTGCTGCAGATGCAGGGCAACGGCGGGCAGCCGAAGTCCGTCCCGGTGGAGGCCGTGCTGGTCGAACGGCCGGCCGCGCAGCGGTACGCGCCGCTGGTGATCGGGGAGAAGACGGTCCGTCAGCTGGGCCTCGCCGTGGTGCCCGCAGGTGCGATCTGGCTGCCCTCGGCCCCGGTCGCCGAGCGCGACGAACAGCGGGCCGCGGCCACCGTTGCCCGGCTGGCCCCGCACTCCGACTTCACGGTCGAGCGCGGCTACCGGGCCAAGGACAGCGTGATGCAGGTGGCGATCGCCGGCTTCGCGGCCCTGGTGGTGCTCGGCGCGGCCCTGGTCTCCACCGCGCTGGCCGCCGCCGACGCACGCCGCGAGCGTGCGGTGCTCTCGGCGATCGGGGCCCGCCCCGGGACCCGGCGCACCATCGCCGGGCTCCAGGCCGGACTGATCGTCCTGCTCGGCGCGCTGCTCGGCACGGTCAGCGGCTTCGTGCCGGCCTACGCGCTGCTCCGCTCCCGGATCGCCGGCGTCATGGGCGCCCCGACGGTGCTGAACCCCGCCGACGTGCCGTGGACGAGCATCGCGGTACTGGCCTTGGCGCTGCCGCTGCTGGCGGGTCTCCTCGGAGCTCTCCGCCGGGACGCTTGACCGACTGGCATTGCGGCAGGGCAGCGACCCAGGGGCGCGAGGAACTGCGCGCGGGGGAACGGCAGCACGTGCAACTGGCTGACGGAGCCTCAGTTGCAGGTGAGCCGCCTTCCGACTCGCGCAGTTCCTCGCGCCCCTACGGCACTAGCTGCGGGGCGCTGCCTGCCTGCGGGGTGGCGCAGATAGGCAGTTCGGCGATATATGTAGGTGTATGACCGAACGTGCCATGCAGGAGCCGACGCTGTTGCTGCTGACCGCCCTCGCCGACGCCCCCCGGCACGGCTATGCGCTGGTGCAGGAGATCGACGCCATCTCCGGGGGCCGGGTGAAGATGCGCACCGGCACCCTCTACGGCGCCCTCGACCGCCTGCTCCAGCAGGGCCTGATCGAGGTCTCCGCCGAGGAGGTGGTCGACGGCCGGGCCCGGCGGACGTACGCGCTCACCGACGGTGGCCGGGGCGTACTGGCGGCCGAGGCCGAGCGGCTGCGGAGCGTCGCGGCCGAGGCGCAGCGCCGTCTCGGAGGGATCGCCGCGCCGAAGGGGGCGACCGCATGAGCGTCGCCCTGCGCACCGCCCTCGCGCTCTACCCCGCCCGCTACCGCCGGGACCGGGGGGACGAGATCGCCGAGGTGTTCGCGGACGTCACCGCCGGGGCGGGCCGGATGGCGACCGCCCGGGAGGCGTTCGACCTGGCCGCGTACGGGCTGCGGATGCGCACCGGGCTGACGGCCACCGCGCTCGGTGGCCGGCTGCTGGCCGTCGGGGCGCCGCTGCTGGCCGGTGCGCTGGTGGGTCTCAGCGTCGTGCCGGGGCTGGAGGACGCGCGGACGTACCAGGTCGAGCGCGCGGCGCAGGCCGGTCTGGGTGCTCCCTGGGGCGAACTGGCCGGGAACTTCGCCCTGCTGGGCCTGGTCGTCGTGCCGGTGCTGCTGGCGCTGGCCGCCGCCACCGGTGCCTGGCGGGCGGCCCGGGCGCTGGGTGCCGGGCTCGCGGTGCTCGCGGTGGCGCGGCTGGTGGAGATCGCCGTCACGGTGCAGCACCCGTACGAGTGGAACGGCTGGCTGTTCCTCTACTTCGGCACCGCGGTGGCGCCGTACCTGCTGGGCGGCGCCCTGCTGGCCGCCGCGCCGGCCGAGCTGCTGGAGCCGCGCGGCCGGGCGGACCGGCTGCTGGTGCTGGCCGGTGCCGCCGCCGGGTTCGCCGTCACCCGGGCCCAGGGGGGCTACAGCAGCTGGAACCTGATGGACGGTTGGTGGCCGGCGGCGCTGCTCGTGGTGCCGCTGCTGCTGATGCTGTTCGCCGCCAAGGGCCGGCTGCTGCCCGCCGCGCTCGGCCTGGCGGTGCTGCCGCTGACCGCCGCGTTCAGCCTGTTCTCGCTCTGGGAGCAGGCGGGCGGCATGTGGCGGCTGGCCCCCGCCGCGATGGCGGTCGCCGCCACCCTGCTGTTGGCGGCGCGGCTGCTCGCGGCCGGACGGCGGGAGCAGGCTCCGGTGATCTGACCCGGCGTCCGGGCGGACGCGGGGTGCGGGCCCGCCGGGCGGCGTGACACTGGGAGTCCAGGTCCGCCGCCCGGCGGGCCCTTCCGTTTCCCGTGCAGAGGGCTCGCCCGTGGGCCTCCGGATGTGGCAGGGTTAGCGATATGTCTAGACCAATGTTCGAAGTGATCGCCCTGACGGTGCAGGACGCCCAGGCGGCCGAGGCGGGCGGGGCCGACCGGCTCGAACTGGTCGCCGACATGGCCGCGGACGGTCTGACGCCGGCCCTGGCCGACTTCGCCGCCATCCGCGCCGCCGTCTCGATCCCGCTGCGGGTGATGCTCCGGATCCGCGACGGGTTCACCCCCGGCAGCGTGGACGAGCTGCTGGAGCGGGCCGCCGCGCTGCGCGCCGAGGGCGCCGAGGAGTTCGTGCTCGGCTTCCTGGACGCCGACGGCGCGGTCGACCTGGCCGCCACCCGCGCGGTGGCGGACGCGGTGGCCGGCTGCCGCTGGACCTTCCACCGGGCGATCGACCACTGCGCCGACCGGGACGCCCTGCGCGCGGCCGTCGCCGGTCTGCCCGGGCTGGACACCTTCCTCACCTCCGGCGCCGCCGCCGGAGTGACGGCCGGTCAGGAGGTGCTGGCCGGCGAGCTCGCCAAGGCCGGCGACCCGGGCTACCGCCAGCGGATCCTGATCGGCGGCGGTCTGCGCGCCGAGCACGTCCCGGGCCTGCGCGCGGCCGGCTTCGACGCCTTCCACGTCGGCGGCCCGGTCCGGGAGAACGGCTGGGACACCCCGGTCGACCGGGCGAAGGTCGCCGAGTGGCGCGCCCTGATCGACGGCTGACCCGCACGCGCGCGAGGGCCCGGAGCACCGCGCTCCGGGCCCTCTCGCGTACCTCAGCCCAGCTCTCCCGGCAGCGGTTCGGCGTGCACCACCGCGAGGCCGGAGACGGCACGGGTCAGCGAGACGTACAGGCGGCGCAGCCCGGTCCGCAGGTCGGGCTCGCCCGCCACCACGGCGGCGGGCTCCTCCAGGACCACGTAGTCGTACTCCAGACCCTTGGCCAGCGAGGCCGGGACGAGGGTGAGCCGGGCCTCGGCGCTGGTCTCGGTGCCGGGGTCGAGGAAGGGCAGGCCGGCCTCGGTGAGCAGCTCGCCGAGGGCGCCGATCCGGGCGTCGGCGGCGATCAGGCCGGTGGAGCCCTCGCGCTCCAGCGCGGCCCGGCAGGCCTCGACCACGGCGGCGTCCAGCTCCTCCGCGGTGACCTGGCGGATCGTCAGCGAGCCAGGGGCGTCACGGACCGAGGTGGCGGGGGCCAGGCCGGGGGCGATGGCGGGCAGCAGCCGGGAGGCGTAGGCGATGACCTCCTCGGGCACCCGGAAGCCCTTGGTGAGCTCCTCCACGTGCGCGCCCTCCTTGCCCAGGTGGTGCAGCGCCTCGGCCCAACTCCCGGTCGCCCAGGGGGTGGTGCCCTGGGCGAGGTCGCCCAGCACGGTGGCCGAGCCGGTCGAGCAGCGGCGCCCGACCGCCCGGTACTGCATCGGGGAGAGGTCCTGCGCCTCGTCCAGCACCACGTGGCCGAGCGAGGGGGTGCGCCGCACCAGGTCGGTGGTCTCGTCCACCAGCACCGCGTCGGCGGTGGTCCAGGGTGCCGTCCTCACCGAGCGCCCGGGCTTCGGCCAGAGCACGACCGCCTGCTCCTGCTCGGTGAGGACCCCGTCCGCGCAGGCGGCCAGGAACCCGGCGTCGGTGAGCAGCCGGTGCACCAGCTTGGCCGGGTCCACCGGCGGCCAGTAGGTCTTGACCGCCGCCTTCACCTGCGGATTGCGGGCCACCGCGTCCTGCACCCGGTCGTCCGGCGCCTCGCCGCCCTGCTCCATCTTGAGCAGCACCGTGTGCGCGATCCGCTGCGGCATCGCCTCGGCGGCCGCCCCGTAGCGGATCTCCCGCCCGGCCAACTCCTCGACGATCTCCACCAGTTCGTACGTCGGCACCCGCCAGCGCCGGGAGCCGCGCTGGACCATCAGCGGTTCGGTGGGCAGCGTGATGCCGGAGCGGACGGCCCGCCGCAGCACCTCGGCCATCCGGGCGTCGCCCTTCACCGAGGCCGCCTCGGCGGAGTCCTCGCCGCGCACCTCGACGTGCTTGACCAGCTCCTGCACGGTGGCCTGGGCGACGTCCAACTCGCCCAGCGCGGGCAGCACTTGCTCGATGTAGTGGAGGAAGGAGCGGTTCGGCCCGACCACCAGGGTGCCGGACTTGGCCAGCCGCTCCCGGTGCGCGTAGAGCAGGTAGGCGACCCGGTGCAGGCCGACCGCGGTCTTCCCGGTGCCGGGCGCCCCCTGGACGCAGATGGTGCCGCCGATCTCGGCCCGGACGATCTCGTCCTGCTCGGGCTGGATGGTGGCCACGATGTCGCGCATCGGGCCGACGCGGGGCTTCTCGATCTCGGCGGCGAGCAGCGCGGAGGCGGTGTCCGTCTCGGCCGGGTCGCTGAGGTTCTCGTCCTCGTAGGCGGTCAACTCCCCGCCGGTGTAACCGAACCGGCGGCGCTTCTCGACGTCCAGCGGTTCGGTGCGGGTGGCCCGGTAGAACGGCTGGGAGACCGGCGCGCGCCAGTCGATCACCATCGGGTCGCCCGCGGCGTCGTGCACGTGCCGGCGCCCGATGTAGAACCGCTCGCCCTTGCCGCCCTCGGCCAGGTCCTCGCTGATCGCGTGCAGGTAGTCCAACCGGCCGAAGAACAGCGGGGTGTGGGCCATGTCGGCGAGCGCGGCGATGCGCTGCTCCACCTGGTTCTGGAGGACGGCGGCGGACACCCAGGTCCCCGTCACGTCCCGCAGGTCCAGCGACTCGGCGTCCTCGCGCATCGCGCGCAGGGCCGCGCGGGAGTCGGCCAGGTGGTCGCGTTCGAGCCGGAGCGGATCGGCCGCTTGGTGATCGGCCCCTCGGTGATCGGCGGTGTGCACGGCAAACCTTCCCGGCCACCTTCGTGGTGGCGGATCGTCGTTGGCTCACGGTGGGCCGCCCGGTTTCCGACCGGGACGGGCTCCCACGGCTGCCGCGACGACGGCACCACGGTTCGGGAGGGGGCAAGACCGGAGATCCTAGACCTGCCCCCGCGCGCGACGCCAATCATTTGCCCGCGGTTCCGGCCCCGCCGGAAGTCAGGGACGGGTACGCCGGAAGGACGAGGCCGGAGCGCCCTGCGGGCTGACGCTCCGGCGGTGGCCGGAAACCTACGGTGGAGCCATGGAGAACCACCACCACACCCACCGCCCCGTCGCCCACGCCCGCCGCCGCGGCCCGATCGCCACCGCGGTGCGCAACGTCGGGATCGCCCTCGACACCGCCGCGCGCGTGGTCTTCTTCGGGCGCGACGGCGTCAAGTACTGACGGTCCCTCAGGGCACGCTCAGAGCACGTCGTCCGCGTCCACGATCCGGTACGCGTAGCCCTGCTCGGCCAGGAAGCGCTGGCGGTGCGCCGCGAAGTCCTGGTCCACGGTGTCCCGCGCCACCACCGAGTAGAAGTGCGCGGAGTGCCCGTCCGCCTTCGGCCGCAGCACCCGGCCCAGCCGCTGGGCCTCCTCCTGCCGGGAGCCGAAGGTCCCGGAGACCTGGATGGCGACGGTCGCCTCCGGCAGGTCGATGGAGAAGTTGGCCACCTTGGAGACCACCAGCACGCTGATCTCCTTGTTCCGGAACGCGTCGAACAGCTTCTCCCGCTGCGCGTTGCTGGTCTCGCCCTTGATCACCGGTGCGTCGAGCACCTCGCCCAACTCGTCCAGCTGGTCGATGTACTGACCGATGACCAGCGTCTGGTCCTTCTCGTGCTTCTTGACCAGCGCCTCCACCACCCGCCGCTTGGTCGCGGTGGTGGCGCAGAACCGGTACCGCTCCTCCGGCTCGGCCGTGGCGTACGCCAGCCGCTCCGAGTCGGTCAGCGTCACCCGCACCTCGCAGCAGTCGGCCGGGGCGATGTAGCCCTGCGCCTCGATCTCCTTCCACGGGGCGTCGAAGCGCTTCGGCCCGATCAGGCTGAACACGTCGCCCTCCCGGCCGTCCTCCCGCACCAGGGTCGCGGTCAGCCCGAGCCGGCGGCGGGCCTGGAGGTCGGCGGTGAACTTGAAGACCGGCGCGGGCAGCAGGTGCACCTCGTCGTAGACCACCAGGCCCCAGTTCCGCGCGTCGAACAGCTCCAGGTGCGCGTACACGCCCTTCCGCTTGGTCGTCATCACCTGGTACGTGGCGATGGTGACCGGGCGGATCTCCTTCTTCGTCCCGCTGTACTCGCCGATCTCGTCCTCGGTCAGCGAGGTCCGCTTCACCAGCTCGTGCTTCCACTGCCGGGCCGAGACGGTGTTGGTCACCAGGATCAGCGTGGTCGACTTGGCCTCCGCCATCGCCGCCGCGCCCACCAGCGTCTTGCCGGCGCCGCAGGGCAGCACCACGACGCCGCTGCCGCCGTGCCAGAAGCCCTCCACCGCCTGCTGCTGGTACGGCCGCAGCTCCCAGCCGTCCTGGTCCAGCTCGATCGGGTGCGCCTCGCCGTCCACGTACCCGGCGTGGTCCTCGGCCGGCCAGCCCAGCTTCAGCAGCACCTGCTTGATCTGCCCGCGTTCCGAGGGGTGCACGACGACGGTGTCCGGGTCGAGCCGCGCCCCCACCAGCGGGGCGATCTTCTTCGACTTCAGCACCTCCTCCAGCACCGGCCGGTCGGTGGTGGTCAGCACCAGCCCGTGCACCGGGTGCTTCGACAGCTGCAGCCGCCCGTACCGGGCCATGGTGTCCGCCACGTCCACCAGCAGCGCGTGCGGCACCGGGTAGCGCGAGTAGTTCACCAGCGCGTCCACCACCTGCTCGGCGTCGTGCCCGGCGGCCCGCGCGTTCCACAGCCCGAGCGGCGTCACCCGGTAGGTGTGCACGTGCTCCGGCGCCCGCTCCAGCTCGGCGAACGGCGCGATCGCCCGCCGGCAGTCGGCGGCCTTCGGGTGGTCGATCTCCAGCAGCAGCGTCTTGTCACTCTGGACGATGAGCGGTCCGTCGTTCACGCGGTGAGTCCTCCGGTTGTCGGGCGCAGACCTTCCAGTGTCCCGCATGCGGAGGCAAACGTGTGAGGCCGCCAGAGGAAGTGGGTGACCGGACCCGGGGAAGCTCGTTGGGCAGGGCATGAAGAAGACGAATCGTCTGTTCGCCGCCGTCGCGCTCTCCGGAGCCGCGCTGGCCGCTGCCGCCGCTCCCGCCTCGGCGGCGGCGCCCGCCGGGATGCCGGACATCTCCAAGGCCGGCGGGGTGTTCGGGCTGGTGGCGTTCACCGGCACGGAGCTGCTGACCGGGGTGGACCCGACGCCGCCGGACCCGGAGACGCTGATGGAGCAGGCCAAGAAGCAGCAGCAGGAAGAGGCGGCGAAGCAGGCGAAGAAGTAGGTCAGTCCAGCCAGACGTAGGCGGCGAAGCGGCCGGTCTCCTGTTCGCGGCGGTGGGAGAAGAAGTCCTCGTCCTCGATGGTGCAGCGGTCGTCGTGGCGGATCTCGCCGACCCCGGCCCTGGTGAGCTGGGCGGTGATGCCGGCTCGGACGTCCAGGGCGGGGGTGCCCTGCCGGGTGGTGGAGCGCAGTTCGGGGAGGGTCTCGCAGGCCTCGTCCTGCATCGCCTGCGGCACCTCGTAGCAGCGGCCGCAGGCGAGCGGGCCGACCAGGGCGACCAGGTCGGCAGGGCGGCTGCCCCGGGCGGTCATCGCGGCGACCAGTGCGGGCGCCATGCCCGCCACCGTTCCGGCGCGGCCGGAGTGCGCGGCGCCGACCAGGCGCCGGACCGGGTCGCCGATCAGCACCGGCGCGCAGTCGGCGGCCAGCGCGACCAGGCCGAGGCCCGGCCGGTCGGTGACGATGCCGTCCAACGGTGGTGCGGTGCGCGGGTCGTAGGGCTGGGTGACGTAGGCGACCTCGGTGCCGTGGACCTGACGCATCATCACCACCCGGGCCGGGTCGAGGCCGAGCTCGCGGGCGGTCAGCTCGCGGTTGCGGCGGACGTTCTCCGGGTCGTCGGCGGTGCGGCCGCCGAGGTTGCGGGAGTCGAACGGGGCCGGGCTGACGCCGCCGTGACGGTCCATCACGGCGTAGTTGATGCCGGGTGCGAGCTGGTCCATGTCCGGGCCCCTAGCGTTCGGTGGGTCACTGGTCGGCGAGTTCGGCCACGCCGGTGATCCGGTGCAGCGCGAAGGTGCGCACCTCGTCGCTGAGGTGGTCGTACACGGTGACGTAGCCGCCCTCCACCTTGACCGGGTCGACCACCCGCTGGGAGGCCAGGCCTTCGGCGTTGATGTACCCGATCCACATCCGCTCGCCCAGCAGCACCGCGGTCTGCAGCGCTGCCAGCGTGTCGGCGGCCGCGGTGCGCGGGAGCTGCCGCAGGTCGGTACGGGCCGGGCCGGTCTGCGACTGTCCGGCGGCGGGCCCGGCGACGGTCTCGCGGCGGACGGCGGTGGCGGCCAGGTCACCCGCGCGGACGGCCCGGACGGCGGCGGTGAGCAGCACCTCGTCCGGTCGGGGCGGGCCGTCCGGTACGGGGACGGGGGCGGTGCGCGGCGGGGTGCGGTGGCTGTCAGGGTGGGTCAGCAGCACGTCGCCCTCGGCGGATTCGGCGGTCGGGGCGTAGCCCATCGCGCGGAGCACCGAGAGCAGGGTCTCCGGCCCGGCCTGGGCAGCCAGCACGGTGGGGGCCAGCAGCCGCAGGCGCAGCTCGCCGGCCCGCCGGTCGGCCAGCACCTCGGCGAGCAGGCCGGGGTCGTCGCAGCGCAGGTACGAGGAGGCGGCGCCGACCCGGAGCACGCCGTGCCGCCGGGCCACGTCGTCGATCAGGTAGCTGAGCGGCTGCGGCACGGGGGTGCGGGAGTGCTGGGCCAGGAAGGTGTGCAGGTCGTTGGCGGTCCGCCCGGCGTCCAGGGCGCGGCGGACCGAGTCGGTGGTGAAGCGGTAGACGGTGGCGCCGCCCTTGGACTCGATCTCGGCGCAGAGCGCCAGTGCCTGGGCCAGCGGGGTGAGCAGCGGGCCGGGGGCGATCGCGGTCAGGTCGGGCTGGAGGATCACGTGGTCCAGCGGCTGGGGGAGCAGCGGCTCCAGGACCGGCTCCGGGTCGGCTCCGGCGAGCAGCGCGCGGGCCGGGGAGCCGAGCGCGCCCCGGCCGGTGACGCCGAGCAACTCGGCCTCCTGGAGCGCCCATTCGGTCAGGTGGTCGCGGAAGTCCCGGCCGTCGGGGCCGGCCTGGCCGCCGCGCAGCGGGCGCTGCCAGCGCATCACCGGCAGCAGGGCGGCGGCGTCGGCCGCCGAGCCGGGCGGCAGCGAGGCCAGCGCGGTGAGGGCGGCCCGGCGCACCGAGGGGGCGAGGGTGCGGTCCAGTTCGGAGCCGAGCGCGGCCCGGGCCTTGCCCTTGCCGTCGGGGGTGCCGGTCAGTCCGGCGACCCGGGTGGCGGCCAGCCAGCCGCGGGCCAGCAGGGCCCAGCGCTCGGCGACCGGCTGCTGGAGCCAGAGGTCGTAGGCGGGGGTCGGCGCCCAGCGCTCGTCGGCCTCCCCGTCGGGGGCCAGCAGGCCGCAGGTGTAGGCGAGTTCCAGCCAGAAGGCGGCGGTGGGCTCGGGGCAGTCGAGCAGCAGCCCGGCCCGCTTGAGGTCCCGGACGCCGAGGCCGCCCGCGCGCAGGGTGGGCGGGGACTGCAGGCCCCAGGCCTCCAGCAGCTCCTCGACGGTGCGCACGGCGGTGTACGCCTGCCCGGCCGCACTGCTGTCCACAGCCTGTGGATCGCGCTCGGCGGTGGCGGCCGGCTCCGGCGGGACGGGCTCCACCTCGCGGTGGCTGCGGCCGCCGCGCAGGTGCAGCGCCAACTCCCGCGGCAGCACCACCGATCCGGCACTGCTCGGCAGCAGCAGGCCGCGGGCCAGCAGCCACTCCACCGGGCTGCGGGCCTCCTCGGCGGTGACCTGCCGGGCGGCGTCCGGCACGGTGCCGGTGGGCGGGCCCCAGACCAGCTTCTCCAGCAGGGCGAGCGCGCCGGGCGGCGCCTGGTCCAGCAGGGCGGCGCAGCGCCTGCGGTCCTGGAGCAGCTCGGTGAGCGCGCCCACGGCGGTGACCGGGTCGGGGGTGGCCGGCAGCCCGGCGCCGTGCAGCAGTTGCTGCAGCCGGGCCGGGGACATCCCGGTGGTGGCGTCGGCCAGGGTGGGGCCGAGGCCGGTGCGGCCCGGGTTGGCGGCCGAGGGGGCGAGCGCCTCGCGGACCGCGATCACCAGGCGCAGCGCAGAGTCCGGGCCCCAGAGCAGGGCCTGGGAGCGGAGCGTCTCCAGGGCGGCGGGCAGCGCGGCGGTGACCGCGGCGCGGTCGGCCGGGGAGGCGCCCGGATGGGGCTTCACCCGGGCCGGGCCGGCCAGCAGCTGACGGACCGTCGCCTCCGGGCAGCCGTCGGGCGCGGCGGCCAGCGCCTCGGCGGTCTGCAGGGTGAAGCGGTCCAGCCGCTCCAGCGCGCGCAGCGCGGAGGCCCGGGAGGAGAGCCGGGCGGAGAGCTGGGTGAGGTCGGTGGGCACCGGGTTGAGCAGGTCGGGGCGGGCGTGCAGCAGCGCGGCGAGGGCTTCGTCGCTGCGGGCGCGCAGCTCCTCGGCGAGGGTGCGGGGCGCCTTGCTCTGCTGACCGGTCATCCGACCCAGACTAGTCGGCCCCGGGTTAAGAGGACAGAAACGGCGGTCGCACGGCCGGTGCGAGGGGTTGCCGTCGCTCCTCTGTCCACAGGCTGGGGACAGTGCCCACCCGCGAGGCTGACTCGCTGACTGATCGGTGGTGCCGGGGGTACGGTCTGCCCTGTGGCGGATGGTGAGTGGTGGCGGGTGGACGGGCCCTGGCGGGTGCTCGGCAGACAGCGCTCGGGGGAGCCGGCCGGGGCGGCGGGTTCTGACGGGGTGTCCGATTCGGTGTACGCGCCCGAGGTGCCGGCCGTGCCGGTGCCGCCGCCTCCGCCGGTGACGCCTCCGGCGGCGCCGCCGCGCCCCGCCGATCCTCCGGGGCAGGGCGCGTGGCTGATCGCCCGGGCCGAGCACGGACGGCCGCCGATGACCTCGGCGGACTTCCCCGGCTGGGACAGCGTGGTCTTCGACTTCCCGGAGGAGCCGCCCACCGCGCCCGCCCCGGTGCTCCCGGAGCAGCGGGCGGCGGAGTCGGACCTCCCTCCGGGGGCCGACCCGGCCGACGTCGAGGCACTGCCGGCGCCCCGGCGCTCCTTCCTGACGGGCCGTCGGCCCTCGCCGCTGGTGCTGCTGAGCGCCGCGGTGCTGGTCGCGGGCGCGGTCACCGGCCAGCTGCTGGCCCTGCTCGCGGGCTGGGGCCTGGCCTACATCGCCCCCCGTCTCGGCCCGCTCACCCGCAAGTTCGCCGCCCTGGTCATCCCGCTGGGCACCATGACGGCCACCTCGGTCTGGCAGTGGGGCCGCACCCAGGGCCGCTGGGGCACCCCGGCCCCGGCCGAGGAACTCGGCCGCGCCGTCTGGCAGGGCGCCCCGGGCGTGCTGCGCCTGGCCGGCGTCCTGACCGCCCTCTTCCTGCTGGTGGTCACCATGCGCCGCCGCAGGCCGGAGGCAGAGGGGTGAGGCACCTGGCCGCGCCCCTGCGGGGCGCTCCCGGCGGCGTCAGCCGGTGAGGAAGCGTTGTAGTTCGGCGACGATCAGGTTGGCGCCGGTGTAGCCGATGCCCTGGTACCAGAGGCGGTCGTCGACCGGGAAGGCGCGGTGGGCGCGGACGGCGTTGAGGGACTGCCAGGCGGGAGAGGCCAGGACCGCCGTGGTGCCGGCCTTGGCGGGGTCGCCGTAGGTGGCGTAGAGGAGCAGGTCGCCGTCGGCCCGGCCGATCTGATCGGGCGTCACCTCGACGTCGAAGGCGTCCACGTCCTGGGCCGGCGGCCGGCCGAGCCGCAGGTCGGTGAGCAGGGTGCCGGGGAAGTTCTGCCGTCCGTACAGCCGGACGGTCGGCGAGCCCTCGACGAAGCGGACCAGGCTGATCCGGCTGCCGCCGTGCCCCGCGGTGGCGATCGCCTCGGCGGTGCGGCCGACGTGCCGGACGTACTCGGCGGTGACGGCGTCGGCCTGCTGTTCGCGGCCGAGGGCGCGGGCGTGCACCCGGAAGTTGTCCTTCCACGGGTATCCGGTGGTGGCGGTGAGCACGGTGGGGGCGATGGTCCGCAGCTGCTCGTAGTGGGCGGCGTCCCGGGTCTGGTTGCCGAGCACCAGCTCGGGCCGCTCGGCCCGGATCGCCGCGTAGTCGGGGCTGCCGACCGTCCCGGCGGAGCGGACCGGCGCCAGCCAGGCGGCGGGGAAGTAGTCGGGCAGGCCCGGGCCGGCCGGGGCGCGGGAGGCGGCGAGCGGGGGGATGCCGAGGGTGAAGGCGGAGTCGAGTTCGGCGGTGTCCAGCACCACCAGCCTGGTCGGCCCGCCGGGCACCTGGACCGGCCCGTTCGGGGTGTCCAGGGTCACGGGCGGGGTGGGGGAGGTGGAGACCTCGATGGCGGGGCCGGAGGCGCCGGGGTCGGGCCGGTCGTCGGTGCAGCCGGCCAGCAGGACCGCGCCGAGGCCGGCGAGGGCGGCGCGGCGGGTGAGCTGACGTGGCATCGGGGCACCTCGGTCGGGGGCGGCGGCGGGGTCGCAGCCGATTATGTCCGAAATGCCGGTATTGGTGGTGGTGAAAGGCCGTCAACCCGTAACTGTGGAGGGCAGTTCGCGGTGCCGTTTCCGGGGGTGCCTAGGGTGGGGGCATGGCACTCACCGTGGGGTTCGACCTCGACATGACGCTGCTGGACACGCGGCCCGGCATCAAGGCCACCTACGAGGCCCTGTCGGCCCTGACCGGGGTGGCGATCGACAGCGACCTGGTGGTCACCCGGCTCGGCCCGCCGCTGGAGCAGGAGATCGCCAACTGGTTCCCCGCCGAGGCGGTCGCCGAGACGGCCACGCTCTACCGCGGCCTCTACGTGGAGCACGCGCTGCCCGGCACCCTGCTCCTCCCGGGCGCGGAGGAGTCCCTGGCGGCGGTCCGGGCGGCCGGCGGCCGGGTGGCGGTGGTCACCGGCAAGTACGAGCGCAACGCCCGGATCCAGCTGGACCACGTCGGCCTGGCCGTGGACGTGCTGGTCGGCGACACCTGGGCCGAGACCAAGGGCGACGCGCTGCGCGAGCACGGCGCGAGCGTCTACGTCGGCGACCACTACGGCGACATCCGGGGCGCCCGGGCGGCCGACGCGGTGGCGGTGGCCGTCGCCACCGGCCCGTACACGGCGGCCGAGCTGCGCGCGGCCGGGGCGGACGTGGTGCTGGAGGACCTGACGGCCTTCCCGGACTGGCTGGCCGCCCACCTCACGGGCCAGAACGTCTAGTGCCTCACTAGTGCCGGGCACGGCACTAGGGCTTGGCCGGGCGCTTCGAGCGGGCCTGGCGGAACATGCCGGCCAGGGCGAGGGCCAGGCCGGCCGGCATCAGCATCGAGATCCAGTAGGCGGCCGTCGGCAGCGGGTCGAGGTGGAGGAAGAGCGGCACGAAGGTCGCCAGGGTGGCCGCGGCGCCGATCAGGAAGACCACGGCGCCGGTCCTGACCAGCACGTCTCCGCGCTCGGTGGTGCTGCTGCTGTTCACGGGAGGCTCCTCGACGGGTGCGGCCGGCGGCCGGCGGGCCCTCCCAGTGTGGCAGTCGCCGGAGCCCCGGCCGGGGGCAGGGGCGGGGCGTCCGGGGTCTGACGGTCCGTCACCCACCGCAGTTCCCCGGAGACGGAGTGTTTCGGGCCGCTGGTGGGCCGGGTATGGAGCACTCGCACGGGGCCGGTCCGGCGCCCCGCCCGTCCGACCGGGGGTGTCCGCCAGTGGAGAGCGCTCAGTCGCGCCCTGGCCGTGCCAGGCCGGGCGGCGTCCACCCCGTCAGATCCGCGTACCGGAAACCGGCTGCGCGACGCTGAGAAGCTGACGGATCATTAGCATGCTGACCGGGCACGCCTGAGGCGTTCGGCACGGTCGGCCCGCCATCCACCCCGGGACCCCGGCGTTCGCCGGGGCCTCCCCGTACCCACATGAGGACTTTTCGAGATGCCCACCGGCCAGGTGAAGTGGTTCAACGAGACGAAGGGCTTCGGCTTCCTGTCGCGCGACGACGGCGGGGACGTGTTCGTCCACACCAAGGCGCTCCCCGCCGGGGTGACGGCGCTCCGGCCAGGGCAGCGGGTGGAGTTCGGCGTGGTGGCCGGCCACCGGGGTGACCAGGCCATGGCCGTCCAGCTGCTGGAGGCGCTGCCCTCGGTGGCCGCCGCCCAGCGCAAGAGCGCGGACGACATGGCCCCGATCGTGCAGGACCTGATCACCACCCTGGACGCGGTGCTGCCCGGCCTCCAGCACGGCCGCTACCCGGCCAAGCCGAGCGGCCAGCAGCTGGCCGTGCTGCTCCGCGCGGTGGCGGACCAGTTCGATGTCTAGTGCCGTGCCCGGCACCAGACGGTAGTCAGAAGTCCAGCGCACCCGGGCCGATGGCGGGCACCAGTCCCTCGGCGGCGGCCCGGGTGAGCAGGCCGCGCACCGCGGCGTAGCCGGCCTCGCCCAGGTCGGCGGTGAACTCGTTGACGTAGAGGCCGATGTGCTGGTCCGCCACCGCCGGGTCCATCTCCTGGGCGTGGGCCAGCACGTACTCCCGGGAGGCCTCCGGGTCGTCCCAGGCCATCCGGACCGAGGTGCGGATGGTCTCCGCCAGCTCCGCGAGCCGCTCCGCGCCCAGCGAGCGGCGGGCCACGATGGCGCCCAGCGGGATCGGCAGGCCGGTGGCCAGCTCCCAGGCCTCGCCCATGTCGGCCAGCCGGTGCAGACCGTAGTTCTGGTAGGTGAACCGCGCCTCGTGGATGACCAGGCCGGCGTCCACCTTGCCGTCCCGGACGGCGGGCATGATCTCGTGGAAGGGCAGCACCACGATCTCGCCGAAGCCGCCGGGCACCGCCTGCGCGGCCCACAGCCGGAACAGCAGGTAGGCGGTCGAGCGCTCGCTCGGCACCGCCACCGTACGGCCCGTCAGCTGCTCCGGCGTCAGTTCGCCCGCGGTGAGCACCAGTGGGCCGCAGCCCCGGCCCAGCGCGCCGCCGCAGGGCAGCAGGGCGTACTCCTCCAGGACCCAGGGCAGCTGGCCGTAGCTGATCTTGAGCAGGTCCAGCTCCCCGCGCTCGGCCATCCCGTTGGTGACGTCGATGTCCGCGAAGGTCACCTCGGGCGCCTCGGCGCCGGGCACCAGGCCGTGGGCCCAGGCGTGGAAGACGAAGGTGTCGTTCGGGCAGGGCGAGTACGCGACGCGCAGGGTCACCGGGAGGCCTCCTCGATCAGGGCGCGGTACGGCAGGTGCAGGAAGGCGCGCTCCAGGGCGCCGAGCGCCTCGCCGATCCGCCAGGCCTCGCGGTCCCGGGGGCCGACCGCGTTGGAGACGGTGCGCAGCTCCAGCACCGGCACCCCGTAGCGGGCGGCGGCCTCGGCCACCCCGTGGCCCTCCATCGCCTCGGCCACCGCGTGCGGGTGACGGGCGGTCAGCGCGGCGGCCCGCTCGGCGGTGCCGGTCACGGTGGAGACGGTCAGCACCGTGCCGGTGGCGGCGTCCAGCGCGTCGGCGGCCAGCCGGACGGCGCCCGCCGGGGGCACGTGCCGGACGGCGCCGAAGCCCAGCTCGGCGACGCTGCGGAAGCCCTCCGGGGTCTCGGCGCCCAGGTCGCCGGCCACGATCTCGTCGGCCAGCACGATCGAGCCGATCGGAGCCCGGGGCGCGAAGCCGCCGGCGATCCCGGCCGAGACCACCAGGTCGTACGGGTGCGCGGCCAGCACGGCCGCCACCGAGACGGCGGCCGCGACCGGGCCGACCCCGGCCACCAGCACGTCCACCTCGGTGCCGCTCGCGTGCTCGCTGCGGCGCAGCTCGCCCGCGCCCGGCCCCTCCAGGGGGACCGGACGGGCGCCGTCACGCAGCCCGCGCAGCACCGCCTCGGCCTCCGCCGCAACGGCGACGGCGACCAGCAGCCGGGGGGTTCCCGGCCGCTGGCCGCCGTTCGGATGAGGGTTCGTCACTGCTCGGTGCCGGCACCCGGCTGCTCGCCGCCCGGCATCTCGCCACCACCGGCCGGGACGCCCGCGGCGTCCTTGTTCTTGAGCTGGAAGTACCAGACGCCCAGGATGTCGCCGGTCTTCTCGTTGGCCTCGACCACGGTGACCAGGGTCTTCTCGCCGGAGGCGAGCAGGCCCACGGCGGGGAGCGAGCCGGAGTAGGTGGAGCCGGTGCGGGTCGCCGACAGGGTGGCACGCTGCTGCTGGCCGCCGTCGGTGAAGGCGAACCAGCCCTTCTCGGCGACCTTCGTGTCGACGCCGACGCCGATCTTGTCGGAGACGGTGACGTCCGAGACCGGCAGCTCGCCCTTGGCCTTGGCCTTCAGCGCGTTGGCCTGGCACTTGGTCTGGGCGGCCTCGTCCAGCGGCTTGCCGTCGTTGTAGCAGAGCGGGCTCGCCTCGATGGAGGAGCGGCCGACGACCAGGGTGGCCTTGGGCGCGGAGGGCTTGTCCTTGCCGATGGCGTACGCGATGGAACCGCCGACCGTGCCGGCGCCGATCACGACCACGGCGCCGAGGGCGGCGATGACACGGGTGCTGAGGCTCATGGGCCGAAGACTACCGGCCGTACCCTCCCGGCGAACGTCCGGGTCGCCCGAACGGCGAGCACAACATCAGGATCCGACCGCCACCTGCCGCACCGTCAGCCGACCGACCGGGGACGGGCCGACGGGCGTGGCGAGGAGCCGCCCAGCCGGGCCAGCGACCAGATCGTCCAGAGCAGCGAGACGGTCAGCAGGGCGGCCGCCACCCCCAGCCCGAGCGAGCCGTCCAGCGGAAGGGTGATGCCCAGCGCGCCGCCCGCCACCCAGCTGAGTTGCAGCACCGTCTCCGAACGGGCGAACGCCGAGGTCCGCACCGCCTCCGGCACGTCCCGCTGGATCAGCGCGTCCAGGGCCAGCTTGCCCAGCGAGGCGGCCGCCCCGGCGGTGGCGGCGACCAGGGCCACCGTCAGCAGCCCGTACCAGAGGGCCGCCGCGAAGGCCGCCGCGGTGGCCAGCAGCAGCGCCACCGTGACGATCGCCTCCGAGCGCCGGGTGCGCAGCCAGGAGCCCAGCGCCGAACCGAGCGCGTTGCCCACCCCGGCGCAGGCCGCCACCACGCCGATCGCCACCGTCGGCCGCAGCCCGGCCACCGGGTCGCTGCGCAGCAGGAAGGCCAGGAACATCACCAGGAAGCCGACCAGCGCCCGCAGCGAGGAGACCGCGCGCAGCGCCAGGATCACCGAGGGACCGACCGTGCGCAGCCGGGCCTTGCCCGGGGCGTGCTCGGGGGAGTGCAGCACGGCCCGCTGCTCGCCCTTGGCCGAGTCCACCTGGTGCGGCAGGTGAAAGGCCATCAGGGTGCCCACCACGAAGACCAGGAAGGCCCCGCGCAGCGGCCAGGCCGGCCCGATCAGGTGGAGCAGCCCGCCCACCCCGGCGCCCAGCATCCCGGCCATCAGACCGGCCAGGGTGACCCGGGAGTTGGCCTTCACCAGGGACAGCCCCGGCGGCTGCAGCCGCGGCACCACCACGCTGCGCACCACCCCGTACGCCTTGGAGGCGACCAGCACCCCGAGGGCGGCGGGATAGAGGGTGAGGCTGCCGCTGACCACCGGCGCGGCCATGGTCCACGCGAGCACCGCCCGGGCCAGCATCGACATCGCCATCGCGGAGCGCCGGCCGTGCGGCATCCGGTCCAGCAGCGGCCCGATCACCGGGGCGAGCAGCGCGAACGGGGCCATGGTGACCAGCAGGTAGAGGGCGACCCGGCCCCTGGCCTCCCCGGTCGGCACCGAGAAGAAGACGGTGGAGGCCAGCGCGACGGCGATCAGCATGTCGCCGAAGGAGTTCAGCGCGTGCAGCTCGATCAGCTTGGCCAGACCCGACTCGCCCGCGCCCTCGGCGGAGGTGGCCCGGCGGATCCGCCGCCCGGTGCCGTGCACCACCCGGCCCGTGCGGGCTCCGGCCGCGGAGGCGCCGCGCGCCAGCAGGCCTCGCCGGGGCGTCGTCGGGCCGCCCTCCGACGGCGACCCGGTGTCACCGGCCGGCGGGACGGGTATCGGTGGGGTCTCGTCCGCCACACAGCCCATCCTGCCCGAGAAAGCGCCCGGTGACGCGGGGCGGCACGGAGATCAACTGGGCTCCGTCGGGTCGGCCGTGGAGCCGGACTGTCCCGGGTGGCCGACCGGCGGGTAGCCTGCACTACGCGCGTGCACTGCCCGGTGGGCGGCGCGGCCGGTCCCCGGAAGGGAGCGGGTCGCGCAGAATAAGGGCGATGGTGCCCGTGCGGCCGGGTCTCCCGGCAGGCCGACCCGTTCGGGGCGGTGCCGACAGACCGTGGGCAAATGGGCCGCAGGCCACAGAACTTGGGAGAGAATCGACGCCGTGAGTGCTGCGATGCGAAGCCGTACCCCCGACCGGCTCTGTGCCGAGGCCGTCGAACTCGCCCGTCAGTCCGCCGCCGACACGGTCGGCCCGGAGAGGGTCGGAGCCCACCTGGGTGTCCGCGCCGACGGCGAGCGGGTCGTCACCCACACCTTCGAGTGTCTGGACGCGGCCTACCGCGGCTGGCACTGGGCCGTGACGGTGGCCCGTGCCCCCCGCGCCAAGAACGTGACCCTGGACGAGACCGTGCTGCTGCCCGGCCCCGACGCGGTGCTCGCACCGCAGTGGGTGCCGTGGAGCGAGCGGCTGCGGCCCGGCGACATGGGCCCCGGTGACCTGCTGCCCACCGACGCGGACGACCTCCGCCTGGAGCCCGGCTGGACCGGCGAGGACGAGCCGGCCCCCAACTCGGTGGCCGCCCTCGACACCACCGAGGACCTGGTGGTCAGCCCCGCCGAGGGCACGGTCACCCCGGTCCGCGCCACCATCGGCGCGATCGCCGTGGAGCTCGGCCTCGGCCGCTCCCGGGTGCTCTCCCGGCTCGGCCTGCACCAGGCCGCCGACCGCTGGGAGACCGCCCACGGCCCGCAGACCCCGATGGCCCAGGCGGCCCCCGCGAACTGCACCAGCTGTGGCTTCCTGGTCCCGATCGGCGGCTCGCTCGGGCAGGCCTTCGGCATCTGCGGCAACGAGTTCGGCCCGGCCGACGGCCAGGTCGTCTCCCTCGCCTACGGCTGCGGCGGCCACTCCGAAGCCGCCGTCATCCCCGCCCCGCCCGCCCCGGCCGAGCTCATCCTCGACGAACTCCAGCTCGACACCCTCCAGCTCCACCCCGACCGCACCAGCGGCTCCGTCGAGCCCGACGCCCCCACCGAGGAGCTCGGCCACTCCTGAGCGGCCGGGCCCCGTAGAGGCGCGAGGAACTGCGCGAATCGGAAGGCGGTCCACCTGCAACTGAGGCTCCGTCAGCCAGTTGCACGTGCTGCCGTTCCCCTGCGCGCAGTTCCTCGCGCCCCTGGTGGCGCAGCCCCGTACGTCCGGTACTCCCCGGCAGGGGAGAATGCCTCCCTACAGCAGTCCAGGGGAAGGCGGCAGTGCAGTGGAGCCTCGGATCATCGGTGGCGGCAGTGACGGGCAGGCGGCCGATCCCTTCGACACGGCCACGCTCCGGCGCCGGGTACTGGACGCTTGGACGGACGCGCCGGCCCGGTTCCGGGAGGATGCCAACGCCGAGGAGGAGTTGGCGCTCGGCGGGTACCGGGACCGGCTGATCGTGGAGCTGGCGCAGAACGCCGCCGACGCGGCGGCCCGCGCCGGCGGCGGCCCCGGCCGGCTGCGCCTCACCCTGCGGGACGGCGTCCTGGCGGCCGCGAACACCGGTGCGCCGCTGGACGCCGCCGCGGTGGAGTCGCTCTCCACCCTCCGGGCCTCCTCGAAGCGTTCGGACGAGGCCCCCACCGTGGGCCGGTTCGGCGTCGGGTTCTCGGCCGTACTGGCCGTCACCGACGAGCCGGCGGTGCTGAGTTCGCACGGCGGCGTGCGCTGGTCGCTGGCCGAGGCGCAGGCGCTCACCGAGGCCCGGCCGGAGCTGGTCGAGGAGCTGCGCCGCCGGGAGGGCCACGTCCCGCTGCTGCGGCTGCCGTTCCCGGCCGAGGGGGCTGCGCCGTCCGGGTACGACACGGTGGTGGTGCTGCCGCTGCGGGACGCCGCCGCCGAGGACCTGACCGGCCGTCTGCTGGCGGGGGTCGACGACGCGCTGCTGCTCACGCTGCCGGGGCTGGCCGAGGTCACGGTGGAGACGTCCGAGGGCGTGCGCCGGCTGACCCGGGAGAGCACCGGGCAGGAGCCGGACGGCATCGGGACGGTCACGCTCACCGACGGCGAGCGGAGCACCACCTGGCAGACCGTCACGCTGTCGGGTGCCACCGCCCCGGAGCTGCTGACGGACCGTCCGACCGAGGAGCGGGCCCGCCCGTTCTGGTCGGTGACCTGGGCGGTGCCGGTGGACGGGGCGGGTGCCCCGCAGCCGCTCACCACCGCTCCGGTGGTGCACGCGCCGACCCCGAGCGACGAGCCGCTGGGGGTGCCCGCGCTGCTGATCGCCGGGTACCCGCTGGACCCGACCCGGCGGCACGTGGCGCCCGGGCCGCTCACCGACTTCCTGACCGAGCGGGCCGCCGACGCCTACGCGGACCTGCTGCGGGCCCGCGGCGGCGACCTCGGCTCGCTGGGCCTGGTGCCGGGCCCGCTGGGCCAGGGCGCGCTGGACAACGGGCTGCGCTCGGCGATCCTGAAGCGCCTGCCGGGCACCCCGTTCCTGCCGCACCCGGCCCCGGTGGAGGAGGGCACCCCGGCGCTGCGCCCGCGTGACGCGACGGTGCTGGAGGGCGCCGACCGCAGTGTGGTGGAGGCGCTGGCGCCGATCTTCCCCGGCCTGCTGCCGGCCGGGCTGGAGCGCCGGACCGAGCTGCGGGTGCTGGAGGTGCGCCGGGTGCCGCTGGCCGAGGTGGTGGACCAGCTCGGCGGGCTGGACCGCGAGCCGGCCTGGTGGCGCAACCTCTACGCGGCGCTCGGCGGGGCCGATCCGGAGGCGCTGGGCGCGCTGCCGGTGCCGCTGGCGGACGGCCGGACGGTGACCGGCCCGCGCCGGGTGCTGCTGCCCTCGGACGCGGCCGACTGGGAGGGCTACGAGGGCTATCCCGAGGCCCTGGCCGAGGCGCTCGGCCTGCTGGACCTGCGGCTGGCCCACCCGGAGGCGGCGCACCCGCTGCTGGCCAAGCTGGGCGCGGGCACGGCCACCCCGGCCGGGGTGCTGGACACCCCCGAGGTGCGGGCCGCGGTGGCCCGTTCGCTGGAGCTGGGCGAGGACGACTTCGAGGCCGCGGTGGACCTGGCCGACGCGGTGCTGGCCCTGGTGAAGGCGGCCGGGGCCACCCCGGGCGAGCACCCGTGGCTGGCCCGGCTGGCGCTGCCGGACGACGAGGGCGAGCTCTCCCGCGCGGGTGAGCTGATCCTGCCGGACTCCCCGCTGGCCGAGCTGGCCCGGGAGGAGGACGCCGGGTACGTGGACGAGGACCTGCTGGAGCGCTGGGGCCCCGAAGTCCTGGCCGCGGTGGGCGCGTTGAGCGGCTTCGTGCTGGTCCGGGCCGAGGACGTGGTGCTCGACCCGGACGACCTGGAGCGGCTGGACCCGACCGCCCCCGCCGACCGCGCGGCCGGCGGCCGCCCGACCGGTCTGCTGGACGAGGCCCCGGACGGCCTGGCCGAGTGGTGCGAGGACGCCCTGGAGTCCCTGGATGCCGACGGCACCGGGGAGTTGGGCGTCCCGCCGGTGGCCGCCGAGCTGCTCGCGGTGCGCGACCTGGACCTGGTGGACGACGCGGCCTGGCCGCAGGCGCTGGCCCTGCTGGCCCGCCCGCCGTACCGGGACGCGGTGGTCACCCCGGTGCGCACCCTGCTGCCGGACGGCCGGTACGTGGACCTGCCGCCGTACACCGCCTGGTGGCTGCGCGACCACCCGGTGCTGGACGGGCGGGAGCCGGCCGGGCTGCGCGCGGCCGGGGCCGACCCGCTGCTGCGCGGCCTCTACGACGAGGCCCGCACCACGCTGGACGAGACCTTCCTGCACGCGCTCGGGGTGCGCACCACGCTGGCCGCGCTGCTGGCCGAGCCGCACGGCCCGGACGAGCTGCTGGACCGGCTGACCGATCCGGCCTCCTCCGTGAGCCACCGTCAACTGCACGGCATCCACACGGCGTTGGCCGCCGTGCCGGTCGAGCGGATCGAGCCGCTGGACACCGTGCGGGCCGTCCCGCCGATGGACCCGGAGACCGGCCGCCGCCCGGACGAGACCGTGCTGGTGGACGCCGCCGAGGCGGTGGTGGCGGACGCCCCGGACCTGGTGGAGCTGCTGCACGACCACCCGCTGCTGCCGGTGGACCCGTCGCTGGCACCGGAGTTGGCCGAGCGCCTGCACGTCTCGCTGGCCAGCGAGGTGGCCGGCGGCCGGGTGCTCTCCGAGGGCACCCTGCACCGGACCCCGCCCGTGGTGCGGGAGTTGCTGCCCGGCTGCCCGGCCGTCTACGAGGAGCACGAGGAGCTCCTGGTGGTCGGCCCGGACGGCGGCGAGGCCGCGGTCGGCTGGCGCTGGGACACGGCCGGCCGGGCGCCGGAGCTGCCGTACGACCCGGAGGAGGCCGAAGCGGGCGACGAGGACGACGAGTTCGAGGTCCCGCCGGTGCCCGGCCTGCTGCACGCCGCCACCCCCGAGGGCCTGGCGGCCGGCCTGGCCTGGTCGGTCGGCCAGTGGCACCGCCGCTTCGAGGTGCTGGCCGCGCTGACCGAGCCGGACCGGGCGTACGAGCTGCTGGCGGCGCGCGACTACGAGTAGCGGGGGCGGGGTGGCGTGCGTGGACGAACCTTCATGTGCGCCGAGGGGGACGGTTGGGCTAGCTTCGCGGGCATGACGAGCGCGAACGAGACGACCGTCCCCCTCCTCCCCTGTGCCGCCGTCGACGAGACGGTGGAGTTCCTCGAGGCCCTCGGCTTCGAGCTGACCTACCGCCAGACCCGCCCCTATCTCTACCTGGCCTTCGCCCGGGGCGGCGCCCAACTGCACTACGTCAAGCCCCCGAAGAGCCACGACCCGGCCGCCGAGGACGGTGGCGCGTGCTTGGTCTTCGTGGAACGGGTGGCCCCGTACCACGCCGCCTTCAAGGCCGGGCTGAAGGCGCACTACGGCCGGGTGCCGTCGGCCGGGCTGCCCCGGATCACCCGCTACCGGGAGGGCGCCAGCCGCTTCACCCTGGTGGACCCGTCCGGGAACTCGCTGATCTTCATCGAGCGGGACGAGCCGATGGAGCTGGAGTACGGCGGTTCCGCTGGACTCACCGGCCTGGCCAAGGCCTTGGACAACGCCCGGATCCTGGTCGAGTTCAAGAACGACGACCGGGCCGCCTTCCGGGCACTGTGCTCCGCCTACCGGCGGCACGCGGCTGAGGCCGACCCGGAGGTCCGGGCCGCCGCCGTGGCCGAACTCACCGACCTGGCGGGCCGGTTGGGGGAGCAGGAGAAGCTCGGAGTATTGCTGGTCTAGGACACCTCGCCGTTGCGGCGGACGATCAGCCGCCAGACCACCTCCAGCAGCAGTCCGGCCGCCACCGCGATGGCGACGCCGGTCCACGGGTCGCGGGTGCCGGCCAGCGAGAGCTGGAAGAAGTCGGAGAGCCAGGGCACCATCAGGACCAGCGCGAAGGCCCCGCCCATGGTGCCGATCAGGGCGAGGCGCCACCAGGTGTAGGGGCGGGCCACGATCGCCAGCACCCAGATGGCGACCAGGAAGAGGGTCAGGGTGGCCACGCTGGTGTCGGCCTTGAGGTCGGTGGCGTGGTTGGCCCGGGCCAGCATGTAGGCGGTGAAGGTGGCCGTCCCGGCGATCGCCCCGCCCGGGACGGCGAGGCGCAGCACCCGGCGGACGAAGCCGGTCCTGGCCCGCTCGTTGTTGGGGGCCAGGGCCAGGAAGAAGGCCGGGATGCCGATGGTCAGCGAGGAGAGCACGGTGGAGTGCCGCGGCAGGAACGGGTACGGCACGTGGGTGCAGACCACCAGCAGGGCGAGCAGCACCGAGTAGACCGTCTTCACCAGGAAGAGGTTGGCCACCCGCTCGATGTTGCCGATCACCCGGCGGCCCTCGGCCACCACCGAGGGCAGGGTGGCGAAGGAGTCGTTCAGCAGCACGATCTGGGCCACCGCCCGGGTGGCCTCGCTGCCGGAGCCCATCGCCACGCCGATGTCGGCGTCCTTGAGCGCCAGCACGTCGTTGACGCCGTCGCCGGTCATCGCCACGGTGTGGCCCCGGGACTGCATCGCGCCGACCAGCTCGCGCTTCTGCTGGGGCGTCACCCGCCCGTAGACGGTGGTGTTCTCGGCGACCTCGGCCAGCTCCTCCGGGTCGGTCGGCAGCGTCCGGGCGTCCAACGGCCGCTCCGCGCCCGGGAGTCCGAGGTGGGCGGCGACGGCGCCGACCGAGACGGCGCTGTCGCCGGAGATGACCTTGGCCTCGACCTTCTGGCTCTCGAAGTACCGCAGGGTGTCGGCGGCGTCGCCGCGCAGCCGCTGCTGGAGCACCACCAGGCCGAGCGGCTCCAGGCCGGCGGCCGGGTCGTCCTCCAGCCCGGCCTCGCCGCGGCCGAGCAGCAGCACCCGCAGGCCGCGCGAGCCCAGCTCGTCCACCTCGGCCAGCGCCGGGTGACCGGCGGGCAGAAGTACGTCCGGGGCACCGAGCAGCCAGCTGGCCTCGGTGCCGGCCGGCTCCAGCATCCGGGCCCCGCTCCACTTGCGGGCCGAGGAGAACGGCATCACCTCCAGCACCCGCCAGCGCTCGCCCGCGCCGTTGCCGTAGGCGTCGATCACCGCCTGCATGCTGGGGTTGGGCCGGGCGTCCGCGCCGCCCATCGCGCCCAGCGCCTGCTTCAGCACCGCCGGGTCGTCCAGCAGGTGGTTGGCCAGCGGGGCCTCGGGGCTCAGGTGTGGGGCGGCGCCGGCCAGCACGCGCAGCTCGACCACGTCCATGCCGCCCTCGGTGAGGGTGCCGGTCTTGTCCAGGCAGACGGTGTCCACCCGGGCCAGCCCCTCGATCGCGGGCAGCTCCTGGACCAGGCACTGCTTGCGGCCGAGCCGGATCACCCCGATCGCGAAGGCCACCGAGGTGAGCAGCACCAGCCCCTCGGGGACCATCGGCACGATCCCGGCCACCATCCGGCGGACCGCCTCGCGCCAGTCGTTGCGCTCCACCGCGAGCTGACTGACGATCAGGCCGATCGCGGTCGGCACCAGCAGCCAGGTGATGAACTTGAGGATGGAGTCGATGCCGCTGCGCAGCTCCGACTTCACCAGGGTGAACCGGCTGGCCTCCTCGGCCAGCTGGGCCGCGTAGGCCTCCCGGCCGACCTTGGTGGCGGTGAAGGCGCCGGCCCCGGCCACCACGAAGCTGCCGGACATCACCGGGGCGCCGGGGTGCTTGAGCACCGGGTCGGGCTCGCCGGTGAGCAGCGACTCGTCGATCTCCAGGCCGTCGGCCTCGGTGACCACGCCGTCCACGATCACCTTGTCGCCGATGCCGAGCAGCACGGTGTCGTCCAGCACGATCCCGGCCACCGGGACCTGCTGGGCGGTGCCGTCCCGGCGGACCTGGGGCTTGGCCTCGCCGATCAGCGCCAGCCCGTCCAGGGTCTTCTTGGCGCGCAGCTCCTGGATGATGCCGATCGCCGTGTTGGCCACGATGACCAGGCCGAACAGCCCGTCCTGGAGCGGCCCCACCACCAGGATGATGCCGAACATGATCCCGATGATCGCGTTGAACCGGGTGAGGACGTTGGCCCTGACGATCTCCTTGACGGACCGGCTGGAGCGCACCGGCACATCGTTGACCTGCCCGCGGGACACCCGCTCGGCGACCTCGGCGGAGCTCAGCCCGGCCCGGCGGGCCGGGCCGCCGCCGATCGCTGACGCACCTTCAGGCCGGGCGTCCCCGTCGGGGTCGGTCGCCGTGTTCTCCGCGGGATGAGTCATGGGACCGACTCTAGGTGGGCGTTATGTCCGGTGCGCCCTACTGAGGTGCTATTCAGTCCGTCCGGGTGGCGGGGTCGGCGGCCCCGGCCGCGGCCTCCGCGGCGAGCGACCGGCGGATCGCGTCGCGGCGGGCCCGGCAGTACCAGAGGCCGATCAGCCCGAGGCCGGCGCCGGCCAGGCAGATCCACGGCCAGCGTCCGTGGCCGTTCTCCTCCAGCGTGGAGTGGAAGGGGATCAGCACCAGGAAGGCGAGGAACCAGAGTGCCGTGCCGCCGCCGACGATCGCGACGTCGTTGGCTTCCAGGGGCGGGGGAGAGGGGCGGAGGGCGGTCTTCGGCATGCGGCCCAGGGTAAGGGGTGCACCCCGCTCCGGGTTCGCGCCTGGAGGAACCTCCAGTCGGAAGCCGTCGCAGGCTGCTCGTAATGGTCGTTTTCTACGCGCGGAGATGGCGCGTGCACGACCGAGAAACACATACTTGTGCCCTCCTCACCTCCCCCACTTCTGACGAGGCCCCCCGATGTCTCCGCAGGCCCAGCCGACCTCCGTGTCGCCCGAGCCGTCCACGACGCCGCAGCCCGGCGGCCCGCTGGACCGTTTCTTCAAGATCTCCGAGCGCGGCTCCACGCTCGCCCGCGAGGTCCGTGGCGGCGTCGCCACCTTCTTCACCATGGCCTACATCCTGGTGCTGAACCCGATCATCCTGGCCAGCGCCGCGGACATGAACGGGACCCACCTGGACAGCGCCCAGCTGGTCACCGCCACCGCGCTCACCGCCGGTCTCACCACCCTGCTGATGGGCGTGATCGGCAACGTGCCGATCGGCCTGGCGGCGGGCCTCGGCGTGAACACCATCGTGGCCCTCCAGCTCGCCCCCCGGATGACCTGGCCGGACGCCATGGGCATGGTGGTGCTGGCGGGCTTCGCGATCATGATCCTGGTCGCCACCGGCCTGCGCGAGCGGGTGATGAACGCGGTGCCACTCGGCCTGCGCAAGGCCATCGCGATCGGCATCGGCCTCTTCATCGCGCTGGTCGGCCTGGTGGACGCCGGCTTCGTCAGCCGGATCCCGGACGCCGCGCACACCACCGTCCCGCTCCAGCTGGGCGGCAACGGTCACCTCAACGGCTGGCCGGTGCTGGTCTTCATCCTCGGCCTGCTGCTCACCCTGGTGCTGGTGGTCCGCAAGGTGCCGGGCGCCATCCTGATCTCCATCGTGGTGATGACCGGCGTGGCCGTGCTCCTCAACGAGGCCGCCACCATCTCCCCGCAGCACTGGGGCCTGACGGTGCCGAGCTGGCCGGGCAACCCGGTGGCCGCGCCCGACTTCGGGCTGGTCGGCGAGGTCAGCCTGTTCGGCGGCTTCTCGAAGGTCGGCGTGCTGACGGGCAGTCTGTTCGTCTTCACCGTGCTGATGTCCTGCTTCTTCGACGCGATGGGCACCATCCTCGGCGTGGCCGACGAGGCCCACCTGCTGGACGAGAAGGGCGACCTGCCCGGCATCAACAAGGTCCTGATGGTGGACGGCATCGCCACCGCGGCCGGCGGCGCGACCTCCTCCTCCGCCAACACCTGCTTCGTCGAGTCCACCGCCGGCGTCGGCGAGGGCGCGAGGACCGGCTTCGCCTCGATCGTCACCGGCGCGCTCTTCCTGGTGGCGCTCTTCCTCACCCCGCTGGCCACCATGGTCCCGGCCCAGGCGGCCACCCCCGCGCTGGTCACGGTCGGCTTCCTGATCCTGGCCAACTCGGTGCGGGACATCGACTGGTCGGACTTCACCATCGCGATCCCGGCCTTCCTGACCATGGTCATGATGCCGTTCACCTACAGCATCACCAACGGGATCGGCTTCGGCTTCATCGCCTTCTGCGTGCTGCGGGCGGCGACCGGCCGCGGCCGCGAGGTGCCGGTGGCGCTCTACGCGGTGGCCGCCGTCTTCGCCTTCTACTACCTGATGCCGGCCCTCGGCCTGGGCTGACGCCCGGTCAGTCCCCGCGCAGGACGCCGCCCGGCCGGCCTCAGTGGATGAGGCCGAGCCGGGCGGCGATCATTCCGGCCTGGAAGCGGCTCTCCGCCCCGATGGCCTTCATGATCCGGCAGACCACCCGGTTGACGGTGCGCAGCGAGACCGTGAGGTTGCGCGCGATGGTCTCGTCGGTGGCGCCGGTGGCCAGCATCCGGAGCACCGCCTGCTCCTGCGGGCCGAGGTTGAGCTCGGCGGTCAGGGTGCTGGACTCCTCGTAGCTGGAGTGCTGCCAGCAGTACTCGAAGACCGAGATCAGGGCACGGACCAGGGCCTCGCCCTCGATCGCCATGGCGCCGGCCTTGCCGTTGTTCGGGTCGATCGGGATGATCACCCGGCGCCGGTCGAAGATGATCATCCGGAACGGCACGGTGGGCGAGAGCCGGACTTCGTAGCCCGCCATCCGGATGTCGTCCAGGTGCTTGGCGGTCCTCGGGATGGTGGCCAGGCTCTGCTGGTAGATGGTCCGCAGGTCCAGCCCGCGGTCGACCAACTGCCGGGTGCGGCGGGCCGATTCCTCGTCCTGCGGGGCGGCCACGTCCGGGGCCGGGTGCATGGTGAGGATCTGGTCCCGGGCGAGTTCGGTGGCCTTGTCTAGGTAAACCGCGACGCTGCGCAGGTCGGTCAGCATCTCCACCGCGACCGGGCCGGGTGACCAGAAGTTCAGCGGCATGAAGCTGCTGAGAATCTCGGCCAGACCGGCCCGGGCAGCGGCCATCTGTTCCACGTTGGCCGCGAGTTCACGCTCGGCGTCGTTGATCAGCCGCATGGCGGCGACCTGTGATCCGAGCAGCACGAACTCGGGGGAGTCGCTGGACGGGAATTCCACCAGGCCGAGCGAGGCGAGGTAGTCGACGCCGCGGTGCGCGTCCTCGTCGCAGAGGCCGATGGCCTCGGCGGCCTGGTGGATCTGCCAGGAGCCGCGCTGCTCCATGGCGCCGTAAATGCTCGCGGCGATTTCCTTGTCGGTTCTGCCGCTCCGCGAGGCCTTGCCGCTCTTCTCCCTGGCCGACTCCGTATTCACCGTTCCCCCAGTCTCTATCGTCCTCCCGTCGGTCAGGATAGCGCGACGGAGAGTGTCCGAGGGATATGCCTAGGTGACGAGAAAGATTGGCAGGTTCTTATCCCGGGGTGAGGTGGAGCAAAAAGCGCCAGGGCGTCGAATTCGCTCTTCTAGGGCTAAACCGGTACGGCCTCGTCCGCATAGAAGGGCATCGAAGCGGTGACGTACTCCTGCAGCCAACGGCGGAACGGGTCGCCCAAGTCCTCGCGCTCGCAGGCGAGTTGGACGACGGCCCGGAGGTACTCCAGGCGGTCGCCGGTGTCGTAGCGGCGGCCGCGGAAGACCACGCCGTGCACCGGGCCGCCGATCGAGGGGTCGGCGGCGAGCTGCTGGAGGGCGTCGGTGAGCTGGACCTCGCCGCCCCGGCCGGGCTCGGTCCTGGCCAGCACGTCGAAGACGGCCGGGTCGAGCACGTAGCGGCCGATCACCGCGTAGTTGCTGGGGGCCTCGCCGGGGGCCGGCTTCTCCACCAGGCGGTCCACCCGGAGCACGTCGGCCTGGCCGGTGGAGCGGACGGCGGCGCACCCGTAGAGGCCGATCTGGCTCTCGTCCACCTCCATCAGGGCCACCACGCTGCCGCCGTGCTCGGCCTGGATGTCGATCATCTTGCTGAGCAGCGGGTCCCGGGGGTCGATCAGGTCGTCGCCGAGCAGCACGGCGAAGGGCTCGTTGCCCACGTGCGGCTGGGCGCAGAGGACGGCGTGGCCGAGGCCGCGCGGGTCGCCCTGGCGGACGTAGTGGATGGCGGCGGGGGAGGTGGCGCGCTGGACCTCGGCGAGCCGGCCGAGGTCGCCCTTCTTCCGGAGGGCCTCCTCCAGCTCCCAGTTCCGGTCGAAGTGGTCCTCGAGCGGGCGCTTGTTCCGGCCGGTGATCATCAGGACGTCCTGGATGCCGGCGTCCACCACCTCCTCCACCACGTACTGGATGGCCGGCCGGTCCACGACCGGCAGCATCTCCTTGGGAGTGGCCTTGGTGGCGGGCAGGAAGCGGGTGCCCAGCCCGGCGGCGGGGATGACCGCCTTGCTGATTCCTCTGCGGGGTGTGGTCATGGCCGGGACCGTAGCCGGGCGGGAGGGCCGCCGCCCATGGGCCGGAGGCCCGGTCCGCGTACTCGTCCACCTGTGCCCACGGACCCGGTGAGGTAGCCCTGGGGGGGATTGACGGTGCATGGTCACTTTACTATTCCATGGGAATTCTGCGGAAGTCTCTTCATCTGACGAATGATCAGATTACGCTTGACCGTGCTCCGGCGAGCCGCCCGCCGCCCTCGGTGTCGTCTTTGCGACAGGGCGTGATCATGTCCCCGGATTTCGTTGCTCCCCGCTGGAACGGGCAGGCAACATTGAATCTGACAGAGAACGTACGTAAATACGTCACTTCAGGGGGATCACTGTTATGGCTCGTGTGGGCATGAAGTTCGCTGGAATTCTTTTCTTTCTCATGCTCGCCATAGCGCTCTCCCCGAGTGTCTCGATCGACGGCCGAGTGGCCGACGGTGGCCCGACCTACACAGCAGGTCCTGACCCCAAGTGTTGCTGACGGAACAATGACCAGACGGGGGATGTGCCAATGGTACAGGAATCAATCGTTCGGCCGGACTGTGCGGGCCTCCCGGAATTCTGCTCCGAGGCCTTCTCCTCGCTCGGCCGGGCCGATCAGCGAAACGCGGCCGAGACCTATGTGCGCGGCCTGCTGAACTGTGACGGACGGAAGACGATCCCGCGCCTCGCGGTCGCATCGCCCGGCCGGAGCGAGCAGTCGCTCCAGCAGTTCATCAACCAGAGTCCCTGGGAGCACGGACCGGTCCGGAAATGGCTGGCGGAGCGCATGGTCCGCGATTTCCGCCCGGAGGCCTGGGTGGTCGGAGAACTGGCCTTTCCGAAGCACGGCCGGTACTCGGCGGCGGTGGAGCGGCAGTACGTCCACTCGCACGGCCGGGTCCGCAACTGCCAGCTGGCGATCATGGTCGGCATGCAGGTCGGCGGTGTCACCGTGCCGGTGAACTGGAGCCTGACCATCCCCGAGCAGTGGGGGCAGGACGACGAGCGGCGCTCCCGGGCGAAGGTGCCCGACAGCGAGCTGCCCCGCCCCTACTGGCAGTACCACGTCGAACTGCTCGACGACATGGCCCTGGACTGGGGCGTTCCCGAGGCGCCGATCCTGCTGGACGCCCGGCACCGCCCGCTGGAGTGGTACCTGGCCGCGCTGGAGATGCGGGCCCAGACCTACCTCGCCCAGGTGAGCCCGAACGAACTGGTGCAGCCGGCCGACGCCAGCTGGGCCCGCGGCAGCGGACGGATCGTCAACAGCCAGGGCGCCCGTGCCCGGGCCAGGACGGTGGCCGACATCGCCGCCGGGGTCGGCAACGTCACCCCGGAGACGCTCTACTGGCGGGACGCCGGCGGTCACACGCTGCGCTCGCAATTCCTGGTCATTCCGGTACAGGTGCTGGTCGGCAGCGGCCGGCCGGCGGGCAGCAAGGCGCTGCTGGCCAATAGGCTGCTCATCGTGGAATGGCCGCTCGGCAAGCCGAGCCCGCGGGGTTACTGGCTCACCAACATCCGGGGCGCCTCCCTGCGCGAATTGGTCCGGTTGGCCAAACAAGTGGCCACCGCCACTCCGCAAGCAGCGGAACTCGCTTCCGGTTACGGCCTCTTCGACTACGAGGGCCGGACGTTCAACGGCTGGCACCACCACGCCACGATGGTGAGTGCCGCCCTCGATTACGACATTCTCAACGGCGCCCACCTGGGCCGGGAGGAATTCGAGGAGAGTCCGGGCCCCGAGCTCACCGAACTCGTCCGTTGACCTGACGCAGTGCGTCGGGCGGATGTTCGCCCCCGGATAGGGGCGCGGAGCGCTGGCTAGCCTGCGCTCTGGACTAGCCGCATTTCGACTGGGACGGCGTGCGGAGCCGTGCCATACGGGAGGTTTTCACATGACAGGTCCCGCACACACCGCCGACGCCATCGTCGTCGGCGGTGGGCCCGCCGGGCTCTCCGCCGCGCTGTACCTGGCGCGCTACAACCGGTCGGTGCTGGTCTTCGACAGTGGCCACGGCCGGTCGACCCACCACCAGACCAACCACAACTACCTCGGCTTCCCGAACGGCATCGCGACCGTGGAGCTGCGCGAGCTGGCGCGGCGTCAGCTGGAGCCGTACGAGCAGGTGCGGATCGTCCACCACACCATCAACGAGGTCTCCGGCAACGGTGACATCGGCTTCACCGTCAAGGCGCAGGGCGGCAGTTGGCACTCCAAGGTGATCGTGCTGGCGACCGGTGTGCTCGACCACTTCCCGCACTTCGAGGGCTGGGAGGAGTACGTCGGCCGGTCGATGTTCTGGTGCATCACCTGCGACGGCTACGAGAACCGCGGCAAGCGCATCCTGGTGGTCGGCCACACCGACGCGGCGGCCGGCGAGGCCATGCAGCTGCACGGTCTGACCGACCAGGTCCAGCTGCTGCTGAACAGCAACAGCAACGAGATCGGCCCGAAGTTCGCCGCCCGGCTGGCCGCCGCCGGCATCCCGGTGATCGACGACCGGATCGACAAGGTCGAGGGCGAGGACGGCCAGATGACCGCGGTCTTCACCAAGGGCGGCCGCCGCCTTCCGCTGGACGCGCTCTTCTCCATCCAGGGCGCCAACCCGGAGACCAAGCTGGCCCACCAGCTCGGCATCGACTTCGCCCCGAGCGGCTACATCGCCGTGGACACCGAGCAGAAGACCTCGGTGGCCGGGGTCTACGCGGCCGGTGACGTCACCGCGCTGCACTCCCACCAGGTGACCGCCGCCGTCCACGAGGGCGCGCAGGCGGCCTCGGCGGCCAACTACTTCCTGTACCCGCCGGAGCTGAAGGCCGACTGACCGCAGGTCAGGGGGCCCGACGACTGTAGGACCGGCCGCCCGAATCCGGGCGGCCGGCTCAAGTGATGTGGAAGGAAACCGAGATGACCGACTGGACCGTGGTGGGGGACTCCAACGGCTACCCCACCACCGCCACCTGTGGGCACCTGGGCGAGGCGGCCGACGTCAAGCCCTCGACCCTGGAGGGCTGTGAGGACTGCCTGCGCGAGGGCACCCGCTGGCTGCACCTGCGCGAGTGCCTGGTCTGCGGCCACGTCGGCTGCTGCGACCAGTCGCCGCGCCGGCACGCCACCGCGCACTGGCACGCCACCAAGCACCCGCTGGTCCGTTCGTTCCAGCCGGACGAGGACTGGGCCTGGTGCTACCCCGACTCGCTGTTCCTGCTCCCCGCCGAGCTGGCATGAGCAAGCACCAGGTGGTCAGGGACCACTGCCTCGCGCCCGGCCGTCCGGTGGACGCGCCGCCGAGCGGCGCCCGGTACAGCAAGATGCTGCCGGAGCTGCCGGCGCTCAACTCCCGCCCGGAGGAGCTGTTCCGGGCCGGCTCTCCGGGCGGCGTCTGCGACGCCGCCCGTTTCCCGCTGCGGGCCGGGGTGGACGACGCGGCCGGTGCGGCCGGCTGGCCGTTCTTCGGGCAGTTCATCGCGCACGACATCACCGCGGACCGCTCGCCGATCTCGGCCCAGGCCGACGTGGCGGCGCTGCGCAACGTCCGCTCGCCCAAGCTCAACCTCGAACTCGTGCACGCGGACGGCCCGGTGGGCTCGCCGTTCCTCTACGACGCGGCCGACCCGGCGAAGCTGATCACCTCCCAGGACGGCACCGACGTGCCGCGCAACTGGCAGGGCACCGCGCTGATCGGCGACCCGCGCAACGACGTGCACCGCTTCGCCTCCCAGCTCCACCTGGTCTTCCTGAACGCGCACAACGGGCTGGTGGACCGGCTCCGCGAGGACGGGGTGCCGGAGGCCGAGCTGTTCGACGAGGCCCGCCGCGCGCTCACCTGGCACTACCAGTGGATCGTCGTCCACGACTTCCTGCCCCGGCTGATCGGCGCCGAGCTGACCCGTCAGATCCTGGACGGCGGGCCGAAGTTCTTCGCGCCCGCGCCGGGCGAGGCCTTCATCCCGCTGGAGTTCGCGGACGCCGCGTTCCGCTACGGGCACGGCCAGATCCGGCACCGCTACCGGATGACCCGGGACGGGCTCCAGTACCCGCTGTTCCCGCACCTGTTCGGCCACGGGCCGATCCCGCCGGAGCACCTGGTGGACTGGTCGATGCTCTTCGACATCCCCGGTCAGCCGCCCGCCCAGCGGGCCAAGCGGATCGACGGCGGGCTGCCGACCAGCCTGATCTCGCTGCCGGAGGACATCACCGGCGAGGTGGACCAGGCCGAGCTGCGCTCGCTGGCCGTCCGCGACCTGCTGCGCGGCCAGGCCACCGCGCTGCCCTCCGGGGAGTCGGTGGCCGAGCAGTTCGGCGCCGCGGTGCTGGCGCCGGAGGAGGTCGGGCCGGAGTGGGCCGGCGGTACGCCGCTCTGGCTCTACATCCTCAAGGAGGCGCAGGTGCGCCACGAGGGTGACCGCCTGGGCGAGGTGGGCGGCCGGATCGTCGGCGAGGTGCTGATCGGACTGCTCCGCGCGGACGCCGACTCCTACCTCTCGGCGGACCCGGGCTGGCAGCCCACGCTGCCCGTCACCGGGGACGGCTTCACGCTCGTCGACCTGCTCGACTTCGCCGCAGCCAATGGAGTCGGCAAGGCGACTTGACGGACATTCACGTTCGAGTCCGGGGTGAATTCCCCGGGCTCGCAACGTGATTGACCGAACAGAATTCCGATGGCGATGATGAATTCGGTCAAGCTGTCCCGCCGGTATCCCGGTGCCATCGACATGGAGGTTGCACGTGAAGTCCGAGGTCATGCGATTCACGTTCATGGACGCCATCGCCGGACGAGTGGTCGAATTCCGTTCGGAGGAGCGGGTCTTCAGCCTGAAGACCATCGACGGCCGCGATTTCGACGTCAAGCTCAGTGACGGGATGTCGGCGGAGCTCCTGCGCAACCTGGACGAGCCCTACGCGGACGCCGGCGGCCACGTCGACGACCTGCTCAAGCCCGGCCAGCAGGTCTTCGTCTACGGCGTCTTCTACCCCGAAGGCGGCGAGTACAACTACGAGGCCAAGAAGCTGACCTTCGTCGGCCGCGGCCCGGAGGACTACAACTACGAGAAGTCCAACTGGTGGATCAACCAGATCGACTCGCTGGCCCGGTTCTACCGGCGTGCGCAGTTCGGCGACGGCAAGATCGACTACAAGGACTACCGCACCAACATCCGCCTCGGCGGCGACAAGGCGGCCAGCCACGTCCAGGAGACCGACACGATCTCCCGGATGGTCTACGGCATGGCCTCGGCCTACATGCTGACCGGCAACGAGGACTACCTCGAGGTCGCCGAGCTCGGCACCAAGTACCTGCGCGACCACATGCGCTTCGTGGACCGCGACTCCAACGTCGTGTACTGGTACCACGGCATCAAGGTCGAGGGCGACTACGAGAAGAAGCTGCTCACCTCGGAGTTCGACGACGACTACGACGCGATCCCGATGTACGAGCAGATCTACGCGCTGGCCGGCCCCACCCAGACGTTCCGCGTCACCGGTGACCGCCGGATCGCCTCGGACATCGACTCCACCATGCGTCTGTTCGAGCAGTACTACCGCGACTACGAGGGCGGCGGTTACTTCTCGCACATCGACCCGGTCCTGCTCTCCCCCCACCACGACTCGCTGAAGTTCAACAAGTCGCGGAAGAACTGGAACTCGGTCGGCGACCACGCCCCGGCCTACCTGATCAACCTCCTGCTGGCGACCGGCGACGAGCGCCACGCGGAGATGCTGGAGCGCACCTTCGACACCATCGTCGAGCACTTCCCGGACTACCAGGCGAGCCCGTTCGTCAACGAGCGGTTCAACACCGACTGGTCCCAGGACCTCGGCCACACCTGGCAGCAGGACCGCGCGGTCGTCGGGCACAACCTGAAGATCGCCTGGAACCTGATGCGGATGAACTCCTACAAGGAGAAGGACTCCTACAAGGAGCTGGCCGAGAAGATCGGCGACATCATGCCGGAGGTCGGCAGCGACCAGCAGCGCGGTGGCTGGTACGACGTGGTCGAGCGCAAGCTGGCCGACGGCCAGGAGTTCCACCGCTTCGCCTGGCACGACCGCAAGGCCTGGTGGCAGCAGGAGCAGGCCATCCTGGCCTACCTGATCCTCGGCGGCACGGTCGGCGGTGACGCCTACCGCGAGGAGGCCCGCCAGGCCACCGGCTTCTACAACACCAACTTCCTCGACCACGACGAGGGCGCGGTCTACTTCAACGTCCTGGCCAACGGCCTGCCCTACCTGCTCGGCACCGAGCGCCTCAAGGGCAGCCACTCGATGAGCATGTACCACTCGGCGGAGCTCTGCTACCTCGCCGCGGTGTACACCAACCTGCTCAACACCGGTCAGCCGCTGAACCTCTGGTTCAAGCCGCGGCCCGACGCCGACCGCACCCTGCGGGTGTCGCCGGACCTGCTGCCGGCCGGCCGGGTCGAGCTGACCCGGGTCGAGATCGAGGGCAAGGAGTGGGACAAGTTCGACGCCAAGAACCTGACCGTCGAACTGCCCGACTCGGCCTACTCGCTCACGGTGAAGGTGGAGCTGACCCCGGTCGGCTGAGTACTCGTCAGGGGCTGTCGCTCCCGGGGCATGCGGGCCCCGGGAACGACAGCCCCTGACGCCTTCGCCGGGACTTTTCGGCGAGGACACGACACAACTAGCAGGACAGGCGCGCACGGCGGACGCGACACGACAGACGGCTCTGGGAGGGACCGACGTGGACACGGAAGACAGAGGCACGGTGGCGGCGGAGGAGTTCGCCACCGATCGGATCGTGGGGTACGACGTACGCCCCGGCACCCCCTACCCCTTCGGCGCGACCTACGTGCCGGGCGGAGTGAACTTCTCGGTCTACTCGAGCCGGGCGGACGACGTCTCGCTGGTGCTCTTCAAGCCGGGTGACCCCACGCCGGTCGCCGAGATCCCGATCCCGGACGAGTACCGGGTCGGCGGGGTCTGGGCGATCACCGTGCTGGGCATCGGCGAGGGCGACGTGGACTACGGCTACCGGGTGTTCGGCCCGCCGCAGCCGGCCCCCGGCGACCGCTTCGACCCGGCCGCCGTGCTGCTCGACCCGTACGCCAAGGCCGTCACCGGCCGGGACACCTGGGGCGAGGAGCCGGACTGGAACAACCCCAACCAGTACCGGGCCCGGCTGACCGCCGACCACTTCGACTGGCAGGGCGACCACCCGCTCCGGCTGCCCACCAAGGACCTGGTGGTCTACGAGCTGCACGTGCGCGGCTTCACCCGGCACGA